>JACRHC010000070.1 GCA_016217675.1 Nitrospirota bacterium | reverse complement strand
CTCATACTCGAGCCTCCTCGCCTCGCCTGCATTCCTGCAGGGTATGGTTTTGACCAGCTCAAAAGGTCTCCATGACCTTACGAATTTGCTGCCCCTTCCCTGCTCGTGCTCCTTAAGTCTCCTCACAATATTGTTTGTCATACCGGTATACAGGGAATTATTCCGGCACCTGAGCAGATAGACGCACCAATTTTCATCCTGCACGCTGCCGGCAGAGGCATCGGTTGCTTCTGCGAGCTCGTCCATCCACAGTCTTAATGCCTTTCTTGCGCTCTTATCCACAAGCGAGAAAATGCGGTGAACCTTGTCGCGGGCACTGACCCTGCCATGACCTTTCACCTTAACAACCTCAAAATCTAACTCGTCGTGGCACTCGTAAAATGAACGGTAAAGAGGGGCGTTCTTTAGCGGAAGCGTTGTCCGGCTTGAGACAAAATTTTCGGCAACCAGGCGCGCCCTTCTCTTCAGGAGTCCCGAGACGCACTGGGAATCAGAATATATGCGGATTTTTCCCTTTAATGCTTTGCGCTGCTCCCCAATGGCCCACAAGACCGTCTGCAGTTCAAGCTTTGTCGACGAACTATTTTCAAATCTTTGCACTTTTATCTGATCAGTGAGTTCGGCGCTGTCAATTTCTCCGGAGGCCTCAAGCAATGAAGCAGGCATGACAAGATAGGCACCAATGCCGAGTCTGAGCCCGGGATTGACGCTCACGTCAGTAAAAAGAGCGATATCCTTCATACATCCTGAACGTCTGACGCGATCCCGATGGTCCCCGCAATTTTGTTTTCTATAAGACACTGGAGCATCTCAAGTTCATCTGTATCGAACCAGGTCACGTGACAGACACTGCAGCGATCGATCTCGATAAGATATGCGTAACTATAAAAAGTTCTGAACATGACTCTGTTGCATTTAGGGCAAAGAATGGTCTCTTCGTTCTTCTTCTCTTTCAGTCTTTTCTGTCTTATTGCCAAGCTCCGCTGATTGTCAGCTGTCACCGCCCGCACAAGAGCCAAGAGCCTGTCAGTACATGTCACCTGCTTTCGTGCAAGAATGCGAGGAATTTTATCATTATCAACAAGCAGCCCCATGCAGGAGCGGCATCTGAATACCACAGTGCTTTCAGACGATTCCCGCGTAAGTTGTCCCCTGCATGAAGGGCAGACCACTACCGGTTCCTGAGCAGACCCGCCGTAAACAGAGCTGGCCGGTGATCCCGGCATCTGCACCGCTGTCCGAGACCGGTCCTGGCTATCAAGGACCGAGGCGCTGACATGGGCCATGCCGAGGAGGACAGCAATACGCTTCCGGACAGGAGGATGCGTCGACAGGAGATCGTCAAGCCAGCCTTCTGATTCATCATGCGCGTCGATCGTTGGGCTGCTGATACAGAGCATTTCGAGCCCGTCGCTGATGAACCCGGTACCGCTCCAGCGCGCAGAAATACGATGAAGGGCTTCAGCAAGGGCAAGGGGATTACGCGTCATGCGAACGGCTCCGGCATCAGCGCGGTATTCCCGTTCCCGTGAAATAAACATAGTCACGAGTGAGCCGAGGGTCGAAAGAACCCAGAAAAGAAACAGAAACGGGACCGCCCTGAAATCTTCCTCGCTGACACCTTTCAGTCCTTCCACCGCAGAGGCGTATATTCCAAAGAGACTGGCAGCAATCGAGGTTTCGAGGCAGTCACCCGAGAGGATATGATACGCTTCATGCGCCACAACAGCCTCAAGCTGATCACGCGACAAGCGCGAAAGCAGGCCTTCGGTAATGGCGATCACTGCTTCCCCCCTAAGATCAGTCACTGCCAGTGCATTCATGGAGAGAGTGGGGATGACCATGCAGCGGATCTTTCGGACATTACCAGATGCAACATGGATCTCCTCAATGATATTCACAAGCTGTCGGTGAATGCCGTCTTCGGGATCAGGATCCCCGGCACGAACCTGCTCTATTACACGCTGCACAGCTGTATAACCGGATATGCTGAAATGGACAACGGCTAAAGTCAATACAAAGACAGCAATAATAGCCGCATATTTCAGAGAACCGAATACAAAAAAAGAGTCCGCCCTGAACATAAACAAAACAACAGCCTGCGCAACAATGAACGCGAAAATAAAATAGAAGGCAACGAGGAGAAACAAAAGAAGCACTATTCGCAGGCTCTTCTGCCTCTCAACGTCTATAAAGGTGATCGGCATGAACGATTATGCAGAAGAAGAAAGCACGGCTTTCGGCAGTTGAGTGTCATCACTGCCGGCGGCGAAATATTCTGCAGCTCTGAAAGAAAAAACAGACGCGATAACTATATCAGGGAAGACCTCGAGTCTTGTCCTGTAGTTGGCCACGAGGTCATTATAAAGCTGGCGGGCAAAGGCTATGCGATTTTCCGTTGAAACAAGCTCCTCCTGCAGGAGCATGATATTTTGATTGGCCTTCAGGTCGGGATAGGCCTCCATAACGGCAAAAAGACCCTTCAACTCAAGAGAAAGACCGTCCTCAGCAGCCGCTCTCTCCTTCACCTTTGTTGCTGACAGGGTCAACGCTCGCGCAGCTACTACGTTCTCAAGGACCTGTTTCTCATGCGCCATATATCCCCGGACAGCGGCAACAAGGTTCGGGATGAGATCATATCTGCGTTTTAGCTGGACATCTATCTGACTCCAGGCATTTCTCACGTCATTTCTTAAGGTCACAAGCCTGTTGTAAATACAGATACCCAGGACGGACAACAGGAAAACAAGGCCGGCGGAAATCCAGACGACAATCATACATATGACCTATGCGCTTTTTTCTTCCGCCTTTTCTTCTCCCGCTTCTTCGGCTTCTTCGATCTGCCCCTCTTCCTGTCCTTCCTCAAGCTCTTCACCGGTGTCGCCGGAAAGAGCTGCTTCAGGGTCTATCCCCTCAGGATTCTCACTCTCTCCCGATGGTTTGAGAAGGCCGCTCCTCCTCAATCTTTTCTCTTCCTGCTTCTTCTGCCGCTTTACTTCTTTTTTTCTTTTCTCGCTTCTATATGCACCTGCACGCTTTGCCATGGAAACCTCCCCCAAAAAATATTTTGTAATTATACCATGATGCTGCGACTAATTACTTTCAGGCCATGGGCAGGAAAAGGGAATTGACTTTTCATTTCCGGGAATGTAATTATTATTCCTGAAGTTTCAGAAGTTTTTGTACGTGAACCGAAAGCCACAAAGACTTTTAGCTTTGTGGCTTTTTTTATTGAGCAGCGCTTCCTGAGACTTTAGTCTATAGGTAAGGAGGGATGAACATGGCTAATGGAAAAGTGAAGTGGTTCAACGAGTCAAAGGGTTTCGGCTTCATCACCAGTGAAGACGGCACGGATGTTTTTGTGCACTACTCATCCATCGCAGGCAATGGCTTCAAGTCACTTGCCGAAGGTGATTCAGTAAGCTTTGAAACCGAGAAGGGTCCGAAAGGCCTCAAGGCTGTCAACGTAGAAAAGAACTAATTCCCGTTTTACGCCAAAAAGCTCCCTGTTCTGCAGGGAGCTTTTTTAAAACCAGCCCTGATTTACGCGCTCATTTCGCATCTGGTAAGATACGTTCTGTCGCACTGCTGCTATACATTAAATCCATGTGAGGTGACACTATGTCTGAATTCAGTAACATAACAGTTGTCAAAAAGGCAAACATTTATTTTAACGGCGGCGTAACCAGCAGGACCGTTATATTCAAGGATGGCTCAAAGAAGACCCTTGGCGTCATGCTGCCGGGTGAATATGAATTCAATACCGGAGACAAAGAAATCATGGAGATCCTTTCAGGAGAGCTCGAACTGCTCCTGCCGGGCCAGAACGCATGGCAGTCGATCAAGGGTGGCGAATCATTTGAGATTCCTGCTAACGCCAAATTTACGATGAAAGTGAAGACCATCTCCGACTATTGCTGTTCTTTTATCAAGGCGTAACAGACACGGCCTGCGTGATGCATGCAGACTGACTATTGAATGACTATTCAGCATGACATGCATTGACATCATCTTTCCCATAAACCTGGGGCCGCTCACCTACCGTTGTCCTGAAGGCCTGAGGCCTCTGGCTAAACCGGGCATGCTTGTTTCTGCCCCGCTCAGAAAGAGCATGGCCACAGGGATTATCTATCGGGTAAATACTGCTCCGCCTGCAGGCAGCCTTAAGGATATCGCTCAGATTCACGGTTATGCTCCGGTCTTCAGTCCAGCCCTCCTGAAACTGATAGCATGGATGTCAGAATACTATCTTACTCCCGAGGGCCTTGTCCTGAAACAGTCCTTCTCAAAAGAAATCTTCTCAAAAACGAAGCGCAGGAAATCCGAAGAATCCTTTCCTGCTGAGGTGCAGACTTTGCTTGACATGCCGGATGTTGACCTGTCTGAACTTCTGTCTGCAGCCGGTCAGATGCACTACCAGACGCTGCTCCTGTATGCCCCGTCTGCCATGCATGAATACTCTGTTGCAACATCGCTGCTCAGGTCCCGCAGCAGTGTTATTGTCCTGTTCCCCGAAATCTCGCAGGCAGAGCTGTTTTACCAGACAGTCAGGAAAGAATACGGAGAAAGGGTCTGCCTGCTCCATAGCGACATGGCAGCCGGCAGGCGTTCCGAAAGCATCGACAATATTATCTCAGGGAAGCATGACATTATCATCGGCACCAGAATAGCCCTCTTTGCCCCTATGCATTCGGTATCATTGATACTCATGGCCGATGAGCATTCATCGTCATACAAGCTTGAGGAGGGGATCAGATTCAGCGTCAGGGACACAGCAGTTATGAGGGGATTTCTGGAAAAGATCCCTGTCATTCTCATGTCACCTGCACCGTCAATGGATTCCTGGTTCAACGCACAGTCCGGCAAATACAGGCTTGTAAGGCTGAATACCGATACTCTGGCGCCGCAGATCAGGATTGCTGACCTGCGCTTTGAAAAGAAACGCCGCACGTATCTCTCAGAAGCAGTTATCGGGAGGGCCAGAAGATCCCTAAAGAAGAACGGACAACTACTCTTCATAATCAACAGAAGAGGTCATGCAACCTTTCTTCACTGCGCTGACTGCGGCAATACTGAATCATGCCCTGACTGCGGCATTCCCCTGGTACTGCATAAAGACAGAAACCTCCTTGAGTGCCATTACTGCGCCAGGACTGTTGCGGTGCCTGATCTGTGCTCCAAATGCAACAGCCCGCAAATTGAACAGTTAGGGGCAGGAACGCAAAGGATCGAGGAAGATCTCAGAGATCTTTTCGCCATAGATCCACTGCGTTTTGACAGCGACAGCGCAAGCAAGAAAACGGAGATACAGGGACTTTTGAAAAGCATTACTGCCAATGAACCCCGAATCATCGTGGCTACCAGGATGCTGACAAGACGACTGAAGCCTAACGGCAGTTTCTCCCTGGCTGCTCTTCTTAATGTGGACAGCAGCCTGAATATCCCTGATTTTCGTGCACGTGAAAAAACATATCAGGATATCATCGCAGTCCGCGACGTTATAGCCGCAAAAGGGGAAGTTGTTGTCCAGACCCGATTTCCCCAGGACCCTCTGTTTAAGCATCTGCGTGATGGTAATTATGATGCATTCGCTGCAGAGGAACTGGCAATGAGGGCTGCCCTGAACTTCCCGCCCTATACAAAGCTGCTGAACGTTATTGCCTATGGCAATGAGAATCTTGCAGAGAAGATCGTAAAGATTCTTGGAGAATCAGCAGAACCGGTTGAACTCCTCGGCCCAACAGAAAAGAAAACAAAAAAGGGGATCGAATATTCATTTCTGCTCAGGCATGCAGAAAGAAGGGTCTTGCATGCAGCAGCGCGGCAAGTGGTGGAACGCTTCAAAAAAACAAAAGGAATCGAAATCAGGATCGACGCAGACCCTTACTGAGCCTATTTTTGCTGTTCGGCATGACCCTGCTTAATTCTTACGTGAAATAGTAAAAGAGTGTGGTGAAGAAGAGGTCAAAGATGATCACCAGAAAAATGGAGACGACGACCGAGGAGGTTGTTCTTCTCCCAACCTCTTCTGCACCGCCTTCGACCTTGAAGCCCTGGTATGCGCCTACGATCGTTATGACAATGCCGAATGCCCAGGCCTTGATCAGGCCGGTAAATACATCCTTCACCAGGAGGGCATTAAGGGTCTGCTGATAGTAGTTGTATGAATTAATCTCTAAAACAGTGACTGAAAGAAGGAACCCGCCCAGGATTCCGATAACATCCGACAGGATGGTGAGCGCCGGGACCATGACCATAAGCGCCAGAAGCTTCGGGCTTACCAGGAACCGTACAGGGTTTATGCCCATCGTGACAAGCGCATCCACCTCCTCCGCTGCCTTCATGGAGCCGATCTCGGCAGCAAAGGCAGAACCGCTCCTGCCCGAAACAATGATCGCGGTCAGAATGGGGCTCAATTCCCGCGTAAGAGAGACCCCTACAAGATTGGCAACATAGATCAGTGCGCCGACACGCTTCAGTTGGTAGGCAGCCTGGAGGGCAAGGATAATACCGACAAAAAAAGAGATGACTGCAACGATCGGCACAGAGTTGTACCCTGCCTTGACCATCTCGGAAATCGTTGCCCTGATGCGGACAGGTTTACCCCTGAGAGGTGAGACAAAGGTCCAGTAGAAGGATTTATTGATAATGCGCGAGGCATCAGTGATATCTTTCAGAAGGGTGAAGGCCATTTAGTCCGCCAGGGTAAACATCGTATCAGCGGCCGACCGCATCATCCAGATTTCCGCAGATCTCGAAGACCTTGTCGAGCTTTGAAAAGCTGAATATATCCATGATCGACTGAGGGAGTTCGGAGAACTGCAGCCTCCCCTTATATGCCTTCACATGCTTGAGGCCCTCGACAAAGGTCGCTATGCCGGAGCTGTCAATATAGGATACGTCCCTGAAGTTGACGATAAGAAGCGGGGGCTTGTTCTTGATGAGGCTGAGCAGTTTTTCCCTCAGCATGGGTGATGAATGCATATCGACCTCACCGCTCAGCGAGAGGACTGTATTTCCCTTATAATCATTAATATCACAATGCATTGTTTCCCCCTGTCTGCTTCATAAGGAGCAGCCTGTTTCCCTTCAGTTTCCCGGTATCGAACTCGACCAGATCAAAGACCCTTCTGATAAAATGCAGGCCGAGACCGCCGGGTCTCACGTCATCAAGATCCCTGCCCCGGATCTTTTCGGGGTCGGCCTTTTCCCCGCTGTCATCAATAGTGATCGAGATTTTTTTATGTGACGAACCATATTTTACAACAATTACTTTCGAAGTGTCTCCATGATACGCATATTTGATCACATTGGAGCAGGCCTCATCTACGGCAAGCTTGATCTGACCGGTCAACTCCTCATCAAGACCGCAGGACATGCAGAACCGCGTTGTCACATCCCTGATCAGGCTGAGATAGCGCGGGTTAGAGCGGACTTTTAAGGTCACCGCAGTCTTCACGCCATGCGCCTCAGTTCAACGATCGTGAGGTCATCCGCCCTGTCCTCATCGCCCGTAAAGTCGATCACAAAATCGACAATACGGTCTGTCAGGCGGTCTTCCTGCCGGTGACGGTCGGCAAAGGCAACGAGCTCTTCAAAGCCCAGCCTTTTGCCTTCGCTGTTCTTTGCATCGAAAACGCCGTCAGTAACCATGATCAGCCTGTCTCCCGGTCCAAGCGTCAGCTCATTGCTTGGATAGTCGAGCTCCATAATACCGACAGGAGGTCCGCCCTCAAGGTCCATAACCTTTATACCATCTTTTGATACCCAGAGAAAAGGCGGGTGGCCCGCAACAGAGATTTTCACGCTCCCGGTCTGCATATCAGCGACCGCGTACATGGCTGTCAGAAACATACCTCTGGGCGTGTTCGACATCTGTTGGTTCAGGCGGTTCATCACCAGACCCGGATCATCATTGCCATGCATCTGATATCTGAAATCGCTGATCACCTTTGCCATGAAGAGAGCTGCCGAGACGCCCTTGCCGGAGATATCGCCGATCAGCACCCCGACCTTGCCAGAAACAGGCTCATCAAAGTCATAGAGATCGCCGCCCACATGTTTGGCAGGAAGCGTATACCCTGAGACCCTCAGGACCCCTTTTTCATATATTGGCAGAGGCGGCAGAAAGCTCCTCTGGATCGTTGCCGCAAGTTCGAGTTCCTGTTTGAGCCTCTCCTTTTCGAGCGACTCCCGGTGGAAGACCGCATTTTCCATGGCAACAGCTATCTGCCTGCAGAGGGCCTGGAATATTTCAAGATCATAGTCAGAGAACTGGTCCCTGTCTATGGGATTCAGTATTTCAGCAACGCCGATCAGACCCGATCTGCCGACCAGAGGGACCGCGATCATACTTTTCGTCGTAAACCCTGTCATGGAGTCTGCCTGATGAGAGTGCCTGTCATCCTCTGCTGCCTGTCTGACGACAATCGGCTCAAGATTCCGGGCGACCCAGCCGGCAATGCCTTCGCCAAGGCCGAGGGTGACATGTTTTTTTAGGATCTCCCCGCTCGCTTCATCACAGCTGAGCGCAACTTCAAACTCCAGCCTCCCGGTCTCTTTGTTATATACAAGAATCGAGCAGGCGTCAGCATGCATAACTTCCTTCGCCTTTTCCATCACCAGACCGATAAGTTCATTGAAGTCAAGCGTGGAGGAGATGATGGATGAAACATCCATGAGCAGCCGCAGGTCTTCGACCTTCTGCTCCATGCTTTTCAGGTGCTCCTCTGCCGCGGTCAACGGGCGCTTCTCTTCCATAGTCACTATTGAATACCAGTTCACCTTAGGTTTTCAAGGGAAATCAGAAATAAGACATTTGCGGGTGTCGGCGAACCGTCAAAGGGTTTTCCTGCATTACGAAACAGAGGCGGTTAAGCACTACAATAAAGTGAGGGATGCATTACACCAATTGAGCCTATGAAATTGAACGTGATATAGTAATCCATGTCAAAGGCCCCGGGAGAAAAGGATAGTTCAGGTAATACAGGCATTCTTCATAAACCGGCTGCCCATATCTTGCTTATCGTTATCCTCGGCCTCCTTGCCTATTCGAATACGTTCAATGTCCCCTTTCAGTGGGATGACAAAGCACTGATAGCAGACAATCCCTTAGTTAAAGACTTGGGCTATTTCCTTGAACCTTCAAAGGCAAAAGACTATTCCGAATATAGTTTATTTTTGAGGCGATATATAAGTTTTCTCACCTTCGCCCTGAACTATAAAATCCATGGGCTCGATGTTATGGGCTACCATGTGGTGAACATCACAATACATATCCTCTCAGCACTGCTCGTGTACATTCTTGTCATTCTCACGTTCAGAACGCCCTATTTCAGCAGTCAGAATTCAGAAGTCGGAATTCAGAATGGTACAATTCGCGATCCCGGTTTCATCGCCCTTTTTGCCTCCCTCCTCTTCGTTTCCCATCCGATCCAGACAGAGGCAGTGACCTATATCATGCAGAGGTTCGCTTCTCTTGCCGCAATGTGGTATCTCCTATCCATAGTCTTTTACATAAAGGCAAGGCTGCACCATGGCCTACAGGCTGAAGGCAAGGTCTTCTCCTTCTCAACCCTGATGTTTTATCTCCTTTCCCTTTTATCTGCCCTTCTTGCCATGATGACAAAAGAGAATTCTCTCACTCTTCCCTTTGCCATCACACTTTATGAATTCATTTTCTTCAAAGGCATTTTAAAAAGAAGGATTTTTTTCCTTATTCCCCTGTTCCTGCCTTTGCTTGTTTTCCCTTTTACGTTGTCCGAAACAGGAATACCAATAGGCAAATTGCTATTTGGCATCGACTCTGAAACAGGGCGTGTGGTGAGCAGGTCAGTATTTGATAAGGACTATCTGCAGGCAACTGAACGATGGGACTACTTTATTACGCAGCCGAGGGTCGTCGTCACGTATCTCCGTCTTTTGTTGCTGCCCATACACCAGAATATTGATTACGATTATCCCTTATACCATTCCTTTTCCGATCCGCATGTGTATCTCCCTTTTCTGTTTCTTTTGTCTATCCTCTGTTTTGGAGGCTATCTCCTGTACAGGTCACGTGTTACGCGTCACGGCTCACGGCTGGCTGCCTTTGGCATCTTCTGGTTTTTTCTGACCCTTTCCGTGGAGTCAAGCATCATCCCCATTCCGATGGTGATTGCAGAATACCGGATGTATCTGCCGAGTGTCGGCCTGTTCATCGCCTTCAGCACTGCGCTCTTCCACTATGGAGAACGACTGAACATTGCAAAACGTCTGTTCACTGACATGCGTTATAGCTCGTTGTTTCTCCTTGCGGGTATCGTGATAGCCCTCTTGAGCACAACCTATGCACGAAACGCTGTCTGGCAGAGTGAGATCAGTTTGTGGAAGGATGTGGTCAAAAAATCGCCCGAAAAAGTAAGGGGGCATAATGAATTAGGCCTTGCTTACAATAGTAAAGGGCTGACAGATAAGGCTATCGAACAATTTCAAGTTGCCTTAAGATTAGATCCATATTTGGAAAAAGGCTATATTAATTTGGGCATAAGTTATACCAACAAGCAATGGTTCGACAAAGCCATAGATTCTTTTCAAACCGCCTTGAGATTAAAATCAGATAACGCAGATACACACTATAATTTGGGGATTGCATACTATCATAAAGGATCGCTTGACGATGCCATCGAGCACTTTGAAGTCGCATTGAAATTGAAGCCGGACAATGCAGACTTTCAAAATAATCTCGGCATAGCGTGCAAGGCTAAGGGATTGTTTGAGAACGGAAAGCCATAGGTAAGGGGGGATACCCCCCCTTACCTAACAAGTAATCTATGAGCCTGCCCCGATTTAGTAGACACTAAGTTAAGCTACCATAGCGGACAGTTCAAACATATGGGGACTACGCCGACCCAATGTCGAATGCCGCCGCCTACGATTGTACCATGCCTCAATATACTGAAACACGCTAATCAATGGATGTGTGGACTTGAGTTCCTGCGTCAACTTGATGATCAGCTCGCCCATTATAATAATTTCTGATTCACAACGCTACCCTAAAAGCATCGTTATGGGAATTGCCCATATTTTCTCCCCCACCTTTACGGGTTCAGTTCCGTTATATGCCAAAATGCCCGCAATACAACGCGGCGTCGAGGCAATAAACGATTTCAAGCCTGCGAGGTCTGCACTGCCCCAACGTGCCGTGGCTTTGACTTCCACAACCATGCACTTTTCACCAGCTTCAATGACGAAATCAACCTCGTTCCGACCCTGTACATTCCAAAAATATGCGTCCGCTTCCTGCCAGGTTGCATGCAGAATACTCATGATGTTCTGTGCCACATAGGTTTCCAGCAATGCACCCCTGAATGGATTGGTGGACAGGTTGTCTATGCCGGCCAGATGGCAGGCCAGGCCGGAGTCCCCGAAATACAGTTTAGGAGATTTCACGAGTCTGCTTGCCTTGTTTTTCAAGTAAGGCGCAAGGCGATATGTGACGTGGGAAGCCTCCAGGATCGAAAGGTAGTTCGTCGTCGTCGCATTTGACAGCCGGGCGTCCCTGCCCAGCTGGCTGACGCTTAATATCGTAGCGGTGCGGTATGCTGCAAGATGAAGCAGGTTCCTGAAGGATATGATATTCCCCAGACGACTGAGATCCCGTATGTCACGTTCCAGATAGGTCTGCTCATAACCCTTAAACCACAGTGTCCTATTTTTCACCAGGTCGAGACAGACCGGTGGCATGCCGCCCTTAACGATCTCATCTTGAACAAGCGGAATGAAAGATCGAGAGCGAGGGAGCAGCTGATTTTTGAAGAAGGTCTTCAGAAAAGGTTCATTTTCTGTGCTCATCTCGATTTCCCGTCTTGTGAAAGGATGCAAAGTGAAATAAGCGGCCCGGCCCGCAAGACTTTCGGCAATATGTTTAAGGAGAAGAAAGTTGGCCGAGCCCGAAAGGAGAAACCTGCCTGGCATCCGTTTTTTGTCCACGAGCCGTTTGATCGCGACAAAAATGTCCGGAAATCTCTGCGCCTCATCTATGATGAGGGGCGCGCCAATACCGACAAAGCCTTCGGGGTCTTCCTTTGCCGCAGTGAGCTGGGCGAGGTCGTCGAAGGTAACGTATTTCCAATTCTTGAATTCCGGTTCACTCCGCAAAAAGGTACTCTTGCCGGTCTGGCGCATCCCGGTGAGAACGACCACAGGCATGTCTGCAACGGCAGAACGTAATGCGTGAGATATGTCCCGCTTAAGATATGTCATAATTACTAATAGTATAGTGTAATTGTGACATATAATCAAATAATATTTCGTCGTATATTTGGCAGCAACTAATCATGTGATTTCCCGTGACGATGCTACTAAACATCGTCCCCTCCGCTTCGGTTTTAAGTCGTATTTCTGTCATTTCAGTTGCAATCGTATGTCATCTATAGACTTGAATTCACGGGAGATGAGGAAATGCATCTTTTACCTGTTGTCAATGCCTATGCAGAGATAGTAAAATTCCTGTATCACAAAGGGGGGATGATGATAAAGCTGTTCAGTTGGGCATTAGACAAAGAGAAGGAGCGCCGGGTCTCGATCCTGCAGAAGGTCCATCTTTTTAAGGGGCTGCGCCGGAATCTGCTTATGAAACTCCTTGTTGATCTCGTTGAAAAGGAATATGAACCGGGCGAGCTTATTTTCTCGGAAGGTGAGATCGGCAAGGCCTTGTACATCATCCTCGACGGTTCAGTCACGATAGCAAAAAAGGGTAAAGGAGATTGTGCGGTTCTTGCCGAACTGCAGGCAGGCTCGTATTTTGGTGAGCTTGCCCTTATCGATCAACTGCCGCGATTTGCGACAGCCTCTGCGCAGAAAAGGACAACCATGCTTATCATGTATAAGTCATATTTCGATGATCTCATCAAGGGGAGTCCTGTGATCTCATCGCGGGTGCTTCTGAACCTTGTCGAGCTTCTCGCAGCTTATGTAAGAAAGAACCATGATGAAAGAACCTGACGGGGATTTGCTGAAAGAAATACGAAAGACCCATCACCAGATGCCGCGCTGGGTGATCGGTCTGCTGCTGACAGGCCTGCTGGCTATTATGGTTTACTATACGTCGGGCCTTCTGGTATTGATTCTCATAGCAGGCATCATCGCCTATCTGCTCAGTAATGTCATCAAGCGGATCGAATACCTCGGCATAAAGAGGTCTATGGCCGTCGCAGCAGTATATGTTGGAGCAGGCCTTCTGCTCATAGGCGCTGATATTCTGCTTCTCCCCTGCCTGCAGCAGGAGACAAGGAACCTTACCGAAAAACTGCCCGAGATTACGCAGCAGGCAGAGGCTGCTTTCCAGGACCTGAGAGGCTATCCCCTTGCAGGGGATGTGATCGAAAAGATCCTCAGCATCATGGCGCAGCCAAGCCATCTCCTCTCAAATATGCTGAACATGCCTGACCTGTTCAGTCAGGCGGCATCTGCTGCCTTTGCCATGATCCTCATCCCCTTCTTTGTTTTTTTCATACTCAAAGACTGGCCAGCAATGCTTAAAAGGACTATGCTCTGGATCCCCTCGGCATATGTTGAGACATCGATTGCAGCCCTTTCGGAGATCGATCTGCTTGCCGGCAGATACCTGAGAGGACTTGCATTGGAATGTTCGTCTGTGGGAGCCATGGCTGCTCTCGGCCTCGCCATGCTTGGCGTTAACTATCCCGTAACATTAGGCATCGTGACCGCTGCGGCAAATATCATCCCTTACATCGGCCCGATTATATCCTGCCTGATCGCCTGCCTCATTGCCTTTATCCAGTTCAAGAGCGCAGGTGCAGTCCTCAACATAGTTCTGCTTTATACTGCAGTCAGGCTTCTGGATGATTTTCTGGTCCAGCCGCTGACCATAGGCAGAAGCGTCAAGCTGCACCCCATGCTCCTTGTCATCACCATCATTGCCGGTCAGAAGCTCTTCGGCATTATGGGCATGGTCCTCGCAGTTCCGGCTGTCACAATCCTTCAGAAGGTTGTGGTCATATTTCTCGACGACAGAAAATATCGGGCAGTGAAGACTGAAGCTCTGAAGCATTCTCACCAAATAATCGTTTAATATATACGGATGCAGCTCTTCAAGGATATACAGAGCAAATTCGACGAACTTCGTCAAAAATTCATTATTGCCGTTGGTCTGGTAATCCTCGTGGCCTCGTTTGGGACTACAGGGTATATGCTGCTTGAAGGCTGGAACTTTACTGATTCACTGTATATGACGGTCATTACCCTTGCAAGCGTCGGCTTCAAGGAGGTTAACGATCTGTCGCTCACCGGCCGTATGTTTACCATAATTCTTATCATAGGCGGCGTTGGAACAGTTGCCTATGCGCTGAGCGCAGGAGCCAAGATCATTCTTGAGGGAGAACTACAGGAAATCTACGGGAGGCGAAGATTGGAAAGAAAGATAAAAGAGCTGAAAAACCATTACATTGTCTGCGGATACGGCAGAATGGGCAAGATCATCTGCCGGGAGCTTCACGAAAAGAATATCAAGTTCGTGATCGTCGAGAAGCAGCCTGATATTCACCGGGAGGACGAAAACCTTTTGATCCTTCCCGGCGATGCAACAAAAGACGAGGTATTGAAGGAGCTCGGTATAGAAAAAGCAAAGGGTCTGGTCTCGGTTCTGCCAACCGATGCCGAGAACCTCTTTGTTGTCCTGAGCGCCCGGGGCCTGAATCCGAACCTTTTCATTGTGGCACGCGCAGGCGAAGAAGGATCCGAGAAAAAACTGGTCCGCGCAGGTGCAGACAAGGTAGTTTCGCCCTATCATATCGGCGGACTCAGAATTGCCCATACCGTGCTCAAACCTGCGGTGGTAGACTTTATCGAATTTGCCACAAAAAGCGGCAATATAGACCTGCAGATGGAGGAAGTTCTCATTAAAGAGTCTTCAGAACTTGTCGGAAAGTCGCTCGACGAATGCGGCATCGGCAGGGAGTTAGGTATTATTATTGTCGCCATAAAAAAACCAAACGGCGAGATGAAGTTCAATCCGACCTTCAAAAGCGCAATAAAAACAGGAGACACGCTCATCGCCCTTGGCGAGAGCTCCAAACTCAAGAATCTTGAAGTTATGGCATCATAAGTTCATAACACCATAAAACGGAGGCTGCGATGAAAAAAGCAATATTTCTGATTTTGATCACACTCATGCTGTCAGGGCTGTCAGGCTGCGGGTACAACACCATGCAGGCAAACGAGGAGGCGGTAAAAGCGGCGTGGGGAGATGTAGAGGCATCTTATCAGCGGAGGAACGACCTGATTCCCAACCTTGTGGAGGTCGTAAAGGGATATGCCAAGCATGAGAAGGAAACGCTCCAGGCCGTCACCGAGGCACGTGCTAAAGTAGGGACCATCCAGGCGTCCAAAGATATTCTCAATGACCCCAAGGCCCTGACACAGTTTCAGGCAGCTCAGGGCGCCATGTCCAGTGCACTCTCGCGCCTGATGGTCGTGGTCGAAAAATATCCGGACCTGAAGGCAAACCAGAACTTTATGGACCTTCAGCATCAGCTTGAGGGAACTGAAAACCGCATCAATGTAGCGCGCACCCGGTTCAATAAGGCGGTCGAAACCTTTAATGTCTCGATCAGGATATTTCCAAACAGCCTCACGAACTCCATGCTCCTGCACCTGAAGCCACGAGAGGCTTTCAAGGCTGAGGCAGGCGCGGAAAAAGCGCCAAAGGTCGAGTTTAGCAAGTAGAACTGCATAAGGCATATAGCATGTCATGCGCGGCCTTTTCTCTTTGTCTGTCACTCCGACCTGCTTGTGCCCGATTTTTGGGTATTCGGAGTCTTTCTTCGGAAAGATGCCGGTCAAGCCGGCATGACAACAGAGCGGGCATTTTCGAAACAATGATATTTAATATTGTTTCAATGCTGTTAATTTTGGCGTCCGCCCTTATCTTCGCATCGCCTGCCCATGCCCTTGATATTCCAAAACTAACCGGATATGTAAACGATAATGCAGGTATGCTCTCGCCACAGGCAAAGGCAACGCTTGAGCAGGAACTGCGTGCCTTCGAGCAGTCTGACTCTACTCAGATCGTGATCGTCACTATTCCTTCTCTTCAGGGAGAAGTGCTGGAACAGTACACCCTCAAGGTTGCTGAAGCCTGGAAGATCGGCCAGAAGGGGAAAGACAACGGCATTATTTTTCTTGTTTCAAAAGAAGACAGAAAGCTGCGCATCGAAGTTGGAAGAGGACTTGAAGGCAAGCTCACCGACCTCATGGCAGGACGGATCATAGACCTCGTGGTAAAGCCCCGGTTCAAAAGAGGTGACTTTGACAACGGGTTCATTACCGGCGTCCATTCCCTAATCGATGCGACAAGGGGCGAGTTCAAGGCTGATCAGCAGGCAGGCAAACGGCAGAGGGCCAAGGGTTCACAGGGTATTTCCCGTCTCTTCACATTCCTCATATTTTTAGGGATCGCCCTGCTCATGCTCGGAAGTGTCTCAAAATATCTTGCAGGTGCTGCAGGAGCCATAGGCCTTCCTGCCATTGTCTCCCTGCTCCTATCCCCTGTCGGACTGATTGCCGGCATTATCCTCGCCGTTATCGGCCTCATTGCCGGGCTGATCCTGCCGTCCCTCTTTTCAGCAGGAGGAAGAGGCGGTGGGTTTGGCGGCGGATATTACGGTGGTGGGTTTGGCGGCGGCAGTTTTGGCGACAGCAGCGGTGGAGATTTTGGCGGAGGTGGCGGCGGTGACTTTGGCGGCGGCGGTGCCTCAGGAGACTGGTGATCTTTACCGGGAGGGTGGAATGAAAAATAAGGCAGAGACATTTTTTTCAGAGGACGAGAAAAAGAAGGTCGAGGAGACAGTGCATGGCGTCGAATGCTGCACCATCGGAGAGGTGGCGGTCATGGTCGTCAGCAGCAGCGATGAATACCGCGAGGCAACCGTGCTCGGCAGCGTGCTTCTCGGCTCCGGTATCAGCCTGGTTGTGTCAGAGGCCTTCCTCAATGCCTCGCTGAACTATTTCATCCTCCTCAGCTTTCTCTTTTTTCCGCTCATGTGGGTTTTGTTTAAGTATATGCCTGCATTAAAGACAGCCTTTGTCGGCAGACAGAGGCTGGAAGAGGCTGTAAGAGAGCGGGCACTCAGGGCCTTTTACGAAAAAGGACTCTATAAGACAAAGGCAAACACCGGCGTGCTCTTCTTCATTTCACTTCTTGAACACAAGGTATGGGTGCTGGCAGACAAGGGCATATACGAAAAGGTCGATCAGCAGACCCTGAACAGCTTTGCCTTAAGCGTTTCCCGCGGCATCAAAGAAAGTCGTGGCTGTGATGCGCTCTGCAGTTCCATCGCAGAGGCGGGCAAAATCCTTGCAAAACATTTTCCTCTCACTGCCGGTGACACCAATGAACTTCCAAATCAGATAATGACTGAGTAAGGCTTACAAGGAATGAGAGGTTTTATTCCAGGCAGTGCAACAGTTGAGTATGCCATAGCCATGCCTCTTGTGCACTGCGGCTAATCCGTCTCATCGCTCAGTCTCAGGCAGTCGCGTTCGCAGAGTTGAACGATCTCGCACATTTCATCCTGCGTCAGATTATCGATCAGAATCTTGCCGTCGTCATCCCGCTTTACATCGGTTATACCGGGGAACTGCTTTTCGATGCTTTTCAGCTCAAGGGCCTGACGCTTGACGGTTTCGAGCAGTCTCCTGTTCTCATCTTCAAGGGCGAACTTTTCGAACGCTGACCTGACAGCAAAGGTCAACTGCAGATCATCCCACGGCTTCTTAAAGAAACGGTAAATCTCCCCTTCATTAATCGCCTTCATGGCTGACTCGATGCTCGCCTGCCCGGTCAGCATGAACCGGATACTGTCAGGACAGAGCTTTTTCGCTTCTGACAGGAATTCCGCGCCGGACATGCCCGGCATTTTTTCGTCAGAGATGATCACCTGGATCTGCTCCTTGGCCAGCACCTCCAGGCCTTCCTGACCGCTGCTGGCAGAAAATACTGCAAACTCCTCATCCATAAACGCCCTCTTAAGAGAAGAGATCACGTTTTCCTCGTCGTCCACTATGAGCAGATTATATGCCATGCTTTTTTACCCCCTTATTGCTTCATTGTTTTGTTGTGTTGTTTCTCTCCTGGCCGCAGGCCGGGCAGAGCTTCCACTCCGGTTCCAGAAGGACCTTGCAGGACGGACAGACGTCATGTCTGAACGACCCGCAGAAGGGACAGAAGTTGAATTTCGCATCAATTTTTCTCTTGCACTGGCCGCACTCGCGTTCATAACGGGTCTGTGCGCCCAGGACGCGCACCAGTTCATCGAGCGTCGTCTCTCCTGCCCTCACCTTCTGTATCCCGTCTTCGATCAGCGTTGTCATCCCGGCTGACCGTGCCATTGACATGAGCTCAGCCTCCTTGTAATTGCTGCTGATGAAATGGCGGAAATCATCGTTCATCAGAAAGACCTCGAAGATACCGCTCCTGCCGAGATATCCGGTCTGGTTGCATCGGCTGCAGCCCCGGCCGACAGCAAGCTGTTCAGGCAGGACGCCTTCAGGGATGCTCAGGATATCGGCCAGGTTCCGGTCAGGAGGCTCCATCACCGCACAGTATTTGCAGACCTTGCGGACAAGACGCTGCGCGATGAGGCCCTCTATGGCAGAGGCGATAAGATAGGGCTTTACGCCCATATCAAGGAGTCGGGTGATCGATGCGATCGTATTATTCGTATGCAGCGAAGTCAGCACCATATGGCCGGTAAGCGCGGCCTTGAAAGCAACATCTGCAGTCTCATAATCACGTATCTCACCCACCAGGATCACGTCAGGGTCTTGCCGCAGTGTGGCCCGCAGTACAGAGGGAAACGAGAGACCCACCTTCTCCCTGATATAGACCTGCGAGGCCCCTTCGAGAAAATACTCCACCGGGTCCTCGATCGTCTCGAAGTTTTTTGTGGAACGCAGCATATCGTTCAAAAGCGAATAGAGCAGGGTCGTTTTTCCGCTCCCGGTGGGTCCGGTCGAGATGATGATGCCCTGTGGCTTATTGATCAGGAGATTGATCTTCTGAAGGTCACCCGGATAAACGCCAAGCTCCGAGATCTGTTTTATTGCGGCATTCTTGTCGAGGACCCGCATGACCACTTTCTCGCCGTTGATCGTCGGCATGGTCGATACCCGGAGATCCACCATCCTCGTTCCGGCCTTCACGGTTATCCTTCCGTCCTGCGGCACGCGCCGTTCAGAGATGTCCATCCTGGCGAGGATCTTGATACGCGATATTGTTGCAGCATGGATAGTCGAAGGGATCTTGATCTTGCTGTGCAGCATGCCGTCGATCCTGAACCGCACGACAGTGTATTTTGTCTTCGGCTCGATATGGATATCGCTCGACTTGAAGCGGACAGCCTCGGAGATGATCGCATTTACAATCCTTATGATCGGCGGGACCTCGGAAGACCCGATAAGTTCGTGGAGGTTGACCTTCTCCTCCTCTTCATCGATAACGATATCGATCTCGTCCAGTGGTTCTGTCTCGGAGATATCCTCAAGCAGTGCTTCGGCTTCAGGCTCGGCATTCTCTCCATAGATCTGTGTGAGGTGGTTCAGGATATCGGTCGGTGTGGCGATTACCGGCACCACCTTGAGGCCGGTCATGAGGGCTATGTTGTCGCACTTGGTCATATCAGAGGGGTCTGCCATGGCAATGGTCACCTGCCTGCTGTCCATTTTAATGGGGAGAAGGCGGTTTCGCTCGCAGAGCTCCTTTGGGAGAAAGGTGGCGACATGTCTGTTGATCCTGACCTCCCTGAGGTCCATGTATTCATATCTAAGGTTCTTCTGGAGTGCCTGGACGATTGAAGACTCGGTGGTAAAGGCCATGCGCACAAGTGTCTCTCCGATGGTCTCCTTGCCGGGCTCATGCTTTTTTAGGGCAAGGCCCAGCTGCTCTTTTGTTATCTTTCCTTCCTTCAGGAGGATGCTGCCCAACATGCCCCGATTCATGTCAAACAGGGTCGAGTAGTTTCTGATCTTGGCCTTCTGCACCTTGGCAAGCTCCTTGAGCTGCCTGTTTTCCTGGATAAGTGCATACTGCTGGAGCGCAAGACTGACCGTAAGCCGCAGGTCCTCATCATTCCAGGGCTTGGTGATGAACTTATAAACAGCGCCTTCGTTCACTGCCCCCATAATCGACTGGACATCTGCATAACCGGTCAGCATGATGCGTATAACATCAGGCCAGCGTTCCTTCACCTGTTTCAGGAGTTCAGCGCCGGTCATCAGCGGCATGCGATGGTCAGAGATGATAAGATGCACCCTTTTTGCCTCGAGGATCTCGATTGCTTCTGCAGCGGACTCTGCGGTCAGTATCTCGTAGTTCTCCTCAAGAAAGATACGCCTGAGCGCACGCAGGACATTCTCCTCATCATCAACAAAGAGCAGGGTATATCCGGAAACAACAGACTCCTGCAAAGGCTGGTTCTCAACAGCCCCGTCGCCCAAATCGCCTGCGTCTCCATCGCTCGTTCCGACCTTGAAACGCCCCGAAAGTTTAGACATGGACCTGCTCCTGTGCCGGCAGCCTGATCATGAAGCAGGAGCCCTCCCCTGCAACGCTGCGGACGGTTATCTCTCCTCCATGATTTTTGATGATATCATAGGCAATGGACAGACCGAGCCCGGTTCCCTTGCCAACTTCCCTGGTGGTAAAAAAAGGCTCAAAAATTCTGCTGATAACCGCCTCAGGAATACCTGGTCCGTCATCCTCGATATTCACACTGATCACGCCGCTGTTTTCAGACGTGCTTATCATGATCTGCACAGGCAGTTCAGTGGCCTGAAGCGCATTCTGAATAATATTAAGAAATACCTGACAGAGCAGACCCGGATTGCAGAGATATTTCGGCAGCTGCCCGTAATGCTTTATAAACACAGCCTTGTCCCTTCCTTCGTGTTCGAGCACGCTGATAGTCCTGTCGATCTCCTCATTAATATCCACATAGTCCTGCACGGCATCGTCGATATGCGAGAAACCTTTGAGATTTGCCACGATCTTCCTGACACGCTCAGCGCCGTCCCTGCTCTGCCTGATCAGGTCCGGCGCATCATCAAGAATAAAGTCGATTTTGAGACTCCTGTATAGGTTCAGGGCATCCTCATCCATGAGTTCAAAATCACGGCACCGGCCAAACATCTCCCTGATTCTCTGCATATAGCCATCAAAGGTGTTAAGGTTGCTGGTTATATAGCCAAGCGGATTGTTTATCTCATGGGCCACGCCGGCAGCAAGCTGCCCGATGGAGGCCATTTTCTCCTGCTGAAGCATGCGGGCATGGGCAGTCTTCAGCTGAGAAGTTCTCTCCAGCACCTTCTGTTCAAGCTCTTCTGCAAGTTCGCGGTATTTCTTTTCAGATTCCTGCAGCTTCACATTGGCGTCGAGCACTTCTGCATAGCTCAGGTTCACAACTGAAGTATGAAGCGCTGTGGCAAGCAGCCTCTTGGCAGTACTGGGGATCAGGATCTGCATGCAGGCAGCTGCCAGATCGGCAATTCCGGCAGCCTGATCTGTGCCGCAGGGAAAGTCAAGGCAGAGTGTCCCCACCTGTTCTCCTTCATAATAAAGCGCCCGCTTCTGCCGCTCCGCAGCCGTCTTATCCGTATCCTGAATACTGCCCTTTGCCTTCAGCATTGAGCCATGCTCATCCATCACCGCAGCCCCGCATGCCCCGGCCGACAGACATGCCTCAAAAAAAGGGGTGAGGTCTGTCCTAAAGACTATATCCCTGAGTCTGATCTCAGAGTCCACGACAAAATCAAGATGGTCTTTACTGCTGTCATCAGGCGGCTTCATCATTCACCTTAATGATTGCTCCAATGAACATCTCCTGCGTGAGCCGATGATCCTCGGCAAGTTTATATCTGCAGTCAAGGGAAGCATATACCTTTTCGAGAAGAGACCTGAACGTCTCGAGCACTCCCCTGCCATCAAGTGCCGACGCCTTAAACACCGGGATACCTGCAGTTGACCATGCCCTGCCGATTTCTTCATCGCTGACGATGTCCTGCAGATCTCTCTTATTGAACTGTACCACCAGAGGGAGTTTATCGATATCAATGCCAACAAAAGCAATATTCTTTTCGAGGTTCTCAAAACTTTCGGCATTGTTGGCAGCCTCGCTTGTCCTGGAATCAGCGATAAAGGCAACGCCGTCAGCCCGGGCAAGGACAGCTTTTCTGGTAGCATCATGACATACCTGCCCCGGGACCGTAAAAACCTTCACCTTTATCTTCAGGCCATCCGGCGCGACGAGGAAGAAGGGCAGAAGATCAAAATAGATGGTTCGGTCATCCTTGGTGTCCAGCACCATCAGTTCGCCCCTCCCCTCCCTGCTGATCAGATCATGAAGCCTGAGAAGGTTCGTTGTCTTTCCGGACATGGCAGGCCCATAATATACAATCTTGAGGGTCATCCTTCTGTCCTGCTCGTCATACTCAATCACGTCTGCTGTCCTGCTGTCATCTTCTTCACAAAGACCCCTGTCTTTGGCGGGTCCATGCGGTAGTATTTCTGAAGCGCCTCGATAACCTTCGGCTGCAGCACTACGCCATGGGCAAGGATAAGCAGGCCGGTGCCGCTTCTCACATCCCTTGTGAGCACCATCCCCGGTACAAGTCTCGAAGGCTGCATCTCAATCTCTTCGATCTTGACATCTCCCTGCCGCGAAAGTTCTTCGATCTTTTTCCTTAAGATCGGAGCAAGATACTGAAAAACCTGTCTGTCATATCTTGTATCGAGATAGAATTCGAGATACTTCAAAGCCTTCTCAAAATTGTCCGCTGCGGCCATGCTGATATTGGCGATCCTGTCCACAATATCCACCATACCTATAATCCTGCTCCCGACAGGGATCGCATTTCTCTTCAGACTCTCAGGAAAACCGGTGCCGTCAACATGTTCATGGTGATGTCTGATCAGCAGACCGATGTCATGGAAACCCTCGATAGACTCTACAGCTACCTGTCCGCGCACAGCATGACGTTTGTATTCTGAAAACTCTGCATCGTTCAATTCCTCAGGGTGCTTCAGGAGCACGGAATCAGGCACGCCTATCTTGCCGATATCATGCAGCAGCGCTGCCACAAGGATATGGTTGATTTCTTCATCATTGAGCTTCATGGCAACGGCAACCTGTCTGCTGAGCGCTGCGACATTCTTGGCATGGCTCGACATGGACTTGTCACGCATCTCAAGCAGATTCGAGAATGCCTCTATCGACTTTCTGAAGTTTTTCTGAAGCTGGCCGTTAAGCGTTTCAAGCTCCTTGTTTTTGTTCTGGATATCGAGCGTCTGCTCCTGCACCATTGACTCCAGCTGGGTGTTCCAGATCTTCAGTTCTTCGTTCTGCTTCCTCGTGAGTTCTGTAAGATATTTGTTTTCCTGCTTGAGGCGATAGGTCTCTGCTGCATCCCGGATCATCAGGATAAGGTCAGTGTCATTCCAGGGCTTTGTGATATATCTGTACGCCCCGCCCTGGTTGATCGCATTGATGGCTGCATTCACATCAGCATATCCGGTAAGAACGATCCTGACGGCGTCCGGCTGGACCTCCCTGGCCTGGCTCAGAAATTCAGAGCCGCTCATCTCAGGCATGCGCTGGTCAGATACGATGACCGCAAGCGTGTGTTCCCTGAGCAGTTCAAGGGCCTCGCTGCCGGACAGGGCAGTAAACAGGTCATAGGGCTCATCAAGAAACAACCGCTTTAAGGAGCGCAGTACATTCTCTTCATCATCGACAAAAAGGACCTTAAGCCTGCCAGCGTTCAGTGTCGTGCTCTCTTCAAGTGACATATCACATACCTCTCACGCATTCAACAAACACATCAAGGATGTCCGGGTCAACACAGGTGCTGCGCGATCCGATCAGGATTTCAAAAGCCTTTTCCCTGGCCATTGCCTTCCGGTAGGGCCTGTCGGAGGCAAGCGCATCATAGAAGTCTGCAACAGCCACGATCCTCGCCAGATAGGGGATATCCCCGCCCTTCAGCCCCTGCGGATAGCCTGAACCGTCATACTTCTCATGATGGTTCAGGATGATGCTCACCACCGGATCAGGGAGCTTGGCGAGACGGGCAACCTCTGCCCCCCACCTCGAATGGTTCTTCATCACATCCATCTGCTCTGCTGAAAGCGGGCCGTTAAAATTCAGGATCGCTTCAGGCACGCCGATCTTGCCGCAGTCGTGCAGCCAGCTGCCCTGTCTGATATGTTTTTTGTCTTCCCCGGTCAGTCCGAGGCGTTCGGCAGTGCTGAGCGCATAGTGTGCCACACGGTCGCAGTGCCCCCGCGTATAGGGGTCCTTCAGTTCAATGGTCTGTGCAAGAGAAAGGAGTGTTGCCTCATCTGCCGTCTTCAGGGCTGTTACTACATTGTAACGGTCTACGGCAGCAGAAACCGTATCAACAAGATCCCGGTCCCTCCAGGGCTTGGTTAAAAAGCGGTAGACCTCGCCCCGGTTAATGGCTTCGATCGCAGCCTGCATATCCGCATACCCGGTCATAAGGATGCGGACGCTTTCCGGAGCAGTGCTCTTCGAACGTTCTAAAAACTCAATGCCGTTCATATGCGGCATCATGTTATCAGAGACGATCACCCCAATCTCCCGGGTTTTGATCAGCTCCAGAGCGGCCTCTCCGCTTTCTGCGGTAACGACAGAGATGTCCTCATCCTGAAAGAGTCTCTTCACCGCGTTGAGCACATTCGGCTCATCATCAACAAACAGAACAGTTCTGTTCATGGAGCATCTTCCTCAGGCACAAAGATAAGGATTATGCCCCTCTCTTCAACAACGGTCCCTATCACTTTCTGCCTCGCGCCATCATGTGAGATAAAACCTGAGGAAAGGCCTTCGCGCTTTACCCGGGCGATGAACCGGAGGATGTCATCAGGCAGCACACTGAACGTGTTGTTGCCGATTATGCCGGTCTCATCCTTGCACGTGGCAAGGCAAGACTTGTTGCACATCACTATCATATCCGTGTTATCGACGCCCAGTATACCGACAGGCATGGCGTCGAGGAGCGACTGATGGACATTAAGCGATGCGGTCCTGTATTCCAGATTTCTGGACTTCTCTTCCAGCAGTTTCTCGAGCCGTCTGTTCAGACTCTGGAGTTCTTCATTCTTCTGTTTTAATTCAGCCGTCAGCTCGACATTTTTTTTGAACAGGAAATACCGCTCAAGGGAATTGCTGATAGTCACTTTCAGTTCGTCATCATTCCAGGGTTTGGGAATAAATTTATAGATATGACCTTCATTTATGGCACCAACAATTGCCGAAGCATCAGCATAGCCCGACAGAACAATCCTGACCGTATTGGGCCAGCGTATATACACCTCTTTGAGGAACTCCACGCCGTTCATGGAGGGCATGCGGTAATCTGATATGACCAGCTGGACAGGCTCTTTTGCCAGAATATCGATGCCTTCCTGGCCCGACGACGCAGTCAGGATTGTATAAGCATCATCCAGGAAAAGACGTCTGAGCGCATTAAGCACATTCGGTTCGTCATCAACACAGAGTATCTTTATCTCTTCTTCCATGATCACCCTTCAATAATAGGGATTTTAACCGTAAAGGTCGTGCCCCTGCCTTCTTCGCTCTCCACCAGGATCTCTCCTTTATGCTTCTTCACAATGTCATAGGCTATGCTCAGCCCAAGCCCTGTTCCTTTACCCACTTCCTTGGTCGTGAAAAACGGCTCGAATATCCTGTTCACCTTGTCTGCGGGTATCCCGCTCCCGGTGTCTGTTATCGTCACCTTGATAGTGCCGTCTTCTGCCCATGTCTTTATCTTTATCTCGCCCTGCTTATCGATCGCATGCGCTGCATTGACCAGCATATTCATAAATACCTGGTTCAACTGGCCCGGATTGCATTTGGTCCGCGGTATGTCTCCATATTCTTTCTGCACCGTTGCCTTGTACTTCAGCTCGTTCCAGACGATATTGATCGTGCTCTCTATCCCTGCATTGATGTCTGCCATCTTCTGTTCTGCCTCGTCCACACGGGAGAAGCTCTTGAGGTCCTGCACGATCTTCTTGATCCTCTCCGCCCCGTCCAGGGACTCTTTCACAAGACACTTTATGTCCTCTGTGATAAAGTCGACCTTCAGCGCCCTGCGCTTCTTCTGCAGCTCCTCTGTCTGCTCTGCAGGCAATTGCGCCAGCGTTGCAGTCTGCACTTCCATGAACTCCAGCAACTTGTCCACATATTTCTGGAAGGAGCCAAGGTTGCTCATGATGAACCCCGTAGGGTTGTTGATCTCATGTGCAACACCCGCTGCCAGCTGCCCGATCGATGCCATCTTCTCCTGCTGGGTGATCTGGGACTGCGCGACCTTCAGCTCATTATACGCCCGTTCAATCTCGGCATGCTGCAGTTCGAGGATATGCATCATGTTATTGAAGCTTTCGCCGATCTGATAGATGGGATCTGACGTTGCGAACTGATAGGTAGGACATTCAGAGCAGTTATCGAACTTCTCGGTAAAGGCACCCTGAACCCTGCCGCCACAGTATGTCCCGGCGATCTGCCAGCACCGCTCTGCGTCCTTGCCGTAGCAGGGACAAGACGTTTTTTTGCAGTTCATCAGGTCATGACAGCGCCTGAGGTTGGGATTTGCAAAACGCACACTGAAATCTTTCTTAAACGTCACCTGATGGATCAGCTCAGAGATTTCATCAAGGGCATTCTGCAGGGTAACCCTGTTCTGCTCAATCTGCCTGTTCGTAATCTCCAGGGCGCTGGAGATATTTTTCAATTCCGTCGTATCATGAATCGTCATGATATTGCCTTCAAGATTGTCCACATCCCTGAAAGGGTGCGCTGTGAGCTGAAACCACCTGTTGCTCTTTTCGTGAAACAATTCTGAACTGTTCTGATACATTGCATTGAGCTTAAAGCCGATCTCATCAAGGACCGAGTCCCAATCCTTCAGAAGCAGGCCCTCATAGGTCCTGTCTGCAAAGACCATAAAGGTCCTGTTGCACCGTTTGATCAGGCCTCTGCTGTCAACAATGATAATCATGTCGCCTGTTGCATCGAAAGAGCTTTCCCACTCCTTCTTGACCGATTCCACTTTCGTGAAGAGATCGTTCAGCTCCTGATGTTTCACCTGCAGGTTTTCCTTCTGTCTCTGCATCTCCCGTTCCCGGCCGTTTCGCTCGGTTACGTCCCTGATAATTCCCTCGATGCCTGCAAAGTTGCCCTGTTCATCCTCCATTATCCGGCTTGTTGCCTCAAGGTCGATCAAGGTTCCATCGGCCTTTTTTGCAGGAATTGGATATGCTTTTACGATCCCGTCCCTCATGATGGTTTCAACCATGCGTGTCCGATCTTCAGGGCTCCGCCAATAGTCAGCCGCCTTTCCCCCGAGAATTTCAGAGACTGACCGAAAGCCCAGTATCTCGGCCCCGGCCTGATTCATCAAGGTAAAGGTCCCTGTCGTATCGGTCCGAAAAACCATATCCTGGCTGCTGTCAATAAACCTCTTGAGCTGTTCCTCTGTTCTTCGATATTCTCTGAGTGCCCTGTTCTCTTCAGCGACTGAGGCATAGTGTCTCAGGATGAGCAGATTCTTTATCCTCATGAGCAGCTCAAGAGGCTCGATAGGCTTTACTACGAATTCGTTTGCTCCTGCCTCAAGACACCTGATTTTCAGATCGGTCGCCTCACTGCCGGTCATACAGATGATCGGGATATGCCGGGTCTCAGGAAGTTCTCTCAGGATTCCGCAGACCCTGATACCATCCATTTCGGGCATAAAGATATCCAGGAGTATGGCATCAGGCAGAAGGCTGCATGCCCTGTCTATGCCAATAATTCCGCTGTTTGCCGTTTCCACGGCATATCCGTTATCGGCCAGGACAGACTTCAACATCCGGCAGCTGAGCTCCTCATCGTCGATGACCAGAATACTTTGTTGCTTATCCAATTCGTTCACACCGGTGTCCTTCTCTTTGAGCAGCGTATTTGAGCTGTATATGAGGGGAAAATCGTGCCCATATGTACTCTTATCTTATCGGCTGTACAGGGCTTTTCTTTAATGGGGCAAGGCCGTTTTGCCGGAACAGCAGAAAACGTTTCGTCAGGCCTTTTTCTCAAGCGCCTCCCTCACCTTGCGGGAAAAATCGCTGAGACTGAATGGCTTTTGCAGGAAGAGCAGATCGGGCTCAAGGATACCGCGGTCATAAAGGGCATTGCTTGCGTACCCTGACATAAAAAGCGTCCTGATGCCGGATCTCATGGCAGCAATCCTCTGCTGCAGCTCTTTTCCGTGCATCTGCGGCATGATCACATCTGATATAAGAAGGTGCAGAGGCCCCTGATGCGTTTCAGAGATGCGGATCGCCTCTTCCGGTCTGTTTGCGGTCAGTACCGTGTAACCGAGCCCCTTCAGTGTTGAGGCGCATATATTGAGCAGCTCCTGTTCATCCTCTACCAACAGGATTGTTTCCGTGCCCGTTAACACGTGGATAGCAGCCTCCTCTTCTATGGCGGCTTCTGCGCCCGCATGCCTCGGGATATAGATCCTGAAGGTCGTTCCTGCACCTGGCTCGCTGTACACATTAATAAATCCCCTGTTCTGGGTAACGATGCCATAGACTGTGGCAAGCCCAAGCCCGGTCCCCTTTCCCTCAGACTTGGTCGTAAAGAAGGGATCAAATATCCTTGCCACGGTCTCCCTGTCCATGCCGCAGCCGTTGTCACTGAAGGAAAGGATCACATATTCCCCTGGAATAAAATGCTCATGCGCATGTCTGAAAGAATCATCCAGAAGAGCATTCTGCGTCTCAATAGTCACTGCTCCAACACCCTTAATGGCGTCCCGGGCATTCACCGCAAGATTGGCAAGTATCTGGTCAACCTGCGACGGGTCCATATTCACCTGCCACAGATCTTCACCGGGACTGAATTTCAGGTCTATATCCTCCCCGATCATCCTGCGGAGCATCTTCTCACTCTGCCCGATCATTTTGTTCAGGTCCAGGACTTTTGGTGCCATGACCTGCTTCCTGGCAAAAGCAAGGAGCTGCCGGGTGAGATCTGCGGAGCGCTGCCCTGCCTTGATGATCTCGGTAAGCTGACCATGAAGAGGGGATTTCTCATCAGCATGCATCATGGCAAGTTCGGCGTACCCGAGTATGACTCCCAGCATGTTATTGAAATCATGGGCAATCCCGCCGGCGAGTCTACCGATGGCCTCCATCTTCTGGGCCTGCCGGAGCTCATCTTCAAGCTTCCTGCGCTCAACCCTCCCTTCATTTTCCTTCAGCGCTCTGCGTACTGCAGCGGGAAGACGTGCCAGTTTATCCTTTAATACATAATCGGTTGCACCGCTCTTCAGTGCATCGATCGCAATGTCTTCGCCGATAGAGCCGGAGACAAAGATGAACGGTATGTCAGGGCATCTTTCCCGTGCTATGGCAAGTGCTGACATACCATCAAAAGAAGGCAGTTTATAGTCAACAAGAAGCAGATCAAAGCCACCCCTATCAAGCGCCGAGACATAATCTTTCTCTGTTTCAACACGAGTCAGTTCGCACGCTATACCTTCCTCTTCAAGGGTCGCCTGAATAAGCTCGGAATCGGTCTCACTGTCTTCAAGATTGAGAATGCGCAGCGTCTGCTCCACAGCAGGACCTCCCATCAGGCAAGACTTCCGGGCGGCGGCTCATTGATGATCGCCCAGAATATGCCCAGGCCCTTGACCGCATCGATAAAGGCATGAAAATCGACCGGCTTCACCACATAAGCATTTACACCGAGATTGTAGCTGTCGATCCTGTCACTTTCTTCGTGCGAAGAGGTGAGTATCACCACCGGTATGAGCTTCAGCCGGTCATCCGACCTGATCTTTTTCAGGACCTCAAGACCGTTGATCTTCGGCAGCTTCAGATCCAGGAGGATGACAGCAGGATTGCCGTTGACCCTGCCTGAAAATTGGCCCTCGTGGTAAAGGTAATCCAGGGCCTCCTGTCCATCCTTTGCAACCTCCACTTCGTTGGCAAGATTATGCTCGGATAATGCCTCAAGGGTAAGCTCAACATCATTGGGGCTATCCTCCACCAATAAGATGCGCTTCAGTTTGACCACCATGCCTATACCTCCTTTATCTTTGGGAGTGAAAAGAAAATCACAGCGCCTTCATTCAATGCACCCTCGGCCCAGGTCCTGCCGCCGTGGCGATGGATAATCCGCCGCACATTGGCAAGCCCAAGGCCTGTACCCTCAAACTCTTCGGGACGGTGAAGTCTCTGGAAAAGGCCGAAGAGTTTATCCACATATTTCATATCGAACCCCACACCATTATCTCTGACATACAGGACCGACTCATGCGGCTGGTCGTTGATGCAGCCGATCTCGATTACGGCCTGAGGTTTGGTGCGGGTAAATTTGACCGCATTTGAGAGGAGATTTTCGAAGACGATCTTCAGCATTACCTTGTCACCATAAGCATGGGGTAGCCGCCCGATCTTCCATACTATATTCCTGCCCCGCACCTCTGTTTTGCAGACCTCAACCACTTCCGAAACAATCATATCAAGATTCATTGCCGCCTGCAACATCTCTGCGCGGCCCATTCTCGAAAATGATAAAAGATCGTCCACCAGCTTTCCCATCTGTCTTGCAGCCTCAGAGATGACGTTCAGATAGTGCCTGCTCTTTTCGTCCAGGGCTGCAGGCGCTTTCCTGATCAAAAGCTCGGCAAAACCGGTGATATGCCTGAGCGGGGCCCGCAGGTCGTGCGAGACAGAATAGCTGAAGCCTTCCAGTTCCCTGTTTGCAGCCTCAAGCTGGGCAGTCCGCTCCCGCACGCGCTGTTCGAGCTCCTCATTCAGCGTCTTTATCTCCTCTTCCGCCTGTCTGCGTTCGGTGATATCACGGGTCACTTTTGAGAATCCGCGCAAACCGCCTGTCTCATCCTTAAGCGGCGTCAGGATTGCGTTTGCCCAGAACCGCGACCCGTCTTTGCGAATCCTCCAGCCCTCAGACTCAAAACGACCTTCAGCAGCTGCCTTATCCAATTCCTGCTGAGGCTTGCCTTGCTGAAGATCCTCCTCAGGATAAAAACAGGAAAAGTGCCTTCCGATGACCTCTTCTGCCTGATAACCCTTGATGCGCTCTGCGCCCTGATTCCAGCTCATTACATGGCCGAAGGGGTCCAGCATAAATATCGCATAGTCTTTTACTCCTTCGATCAGGAGGCGGAAACGTTCCTCACTTTCCCGCAGCGCTTCAGAGGCCCTGTATCTCTCCTGCAAAAACAAGGTGCTCTGCTGCCGCCAGACCAGTCCCACAACCGCACCTGAGCCCATGAGCAGCGCTGCAATGAGAGCGACCATCATCCAGAGTCTCTCCCTCAGCGGCGCATAGACCTCTGAGATATCCATGCGCGTGACCAGAAACCATGGCGAATCAGGCACAGAACGCAGGTCTGCAATAACAGGGACCCCCCGGTAATCCCGACCCTCAAAAATCCCCTGCCTGCCGAGAACCGCCTGGGCAGCAGGCAGCTCTGTCTGATCCAATGATCTGCGCAGGTTGAGTGCCGCCTGCTTCTGAAACCTGAGTTCGTTCAGAAAGAGCACCTCATTGCCCTCTCTGCGAACGAGCAGGGTCTCTGCTGTCCTGCTGGGAGTCGGCCAGCGAATTATCAGGGGATAAAGATATTGTCCGGGGTCGATGCGCATAACGAGAACTCCAACCGCATGCTCTTCATCGTCACGTTCCCTGACAGGCACCAGCACCGAAAGATACACATGACCGTCGTGCTCGTTACGGTAAAAATCTGTAAGGTCACCCTGTTTTGATTGAAGGGTTTTGACAGCATGCCTGAGCACCTGATCGGAAATAGGCGTCCGTTCTTCCGGCACTGATATCCGAACTCTGCCGCCAGCATCGAGCAGGAAGATCCGGTCATACTGAGATGCCTTCTGAATACCGTCCAGCCATATCTTAAGACTTTCACGGGTCCCGGCATCCGGCTTCTCAAAATAATCCCTCACCCGTCTGGCAAAGTTGAAATTCCCGTAGAAGACCGCTCCATCTGAAAGACGCTCCTTTCGCCATTGCACGATCTCGGACGTCTTCAGGTCAGCGATTGCCTTAAGCTGATGCTCCACCTCGCTCCTGTGGCGAAGCTCCAAATTCCGGTGATACAGAAATCCGGCCGTCACAATGCCCGCGGCAAGAAGCAGGAAAACCAGGATAAAGGCATGCGAGGCCCTTGCCGGCGATTCGGTCGGTTGGCGCATCAGCCAGGAACGCGGCGCCACAAGGCCAATCAACGCGATACCCATTGCCAAAAAGGCAAGGCTTGTCAGCAGTGCAGGAGGAATAAAGGAACTGCCGTAAAGCAACGGCACGCCATACAGATACGCCAGGATAAGCACTGTGCTTATCGCGATCAGCAGGCAGGCAAGCCACCAGCCGACCGAGGCCCTCCGGGACCGGAGTGGCGATGACCAGAGCGATGAGAGGTATGACAGGGCAGCAAGCAGAAAGCAAAAAGCGGTCAGCGGAGACATATGCCCCCGGGGGACCTCTCCTGCCGCATTAACAATCTCAAAGCCTAAATGTTCCGCCTCCAGGCGTATCCCCTTATACGACAGCATGAGCAGCATCAGTGAGATCAATGCGCCCGCAGTGATGATGAATAAACCGGCCAAATACGGTCCGCGCTGCAATGGGAAGATTGAGCGGAGGAGGATTGCTGCACCATAGAGCAGGAACAACACTGCTGTACTTGGCGCCACCGGTATCATGCCTGAGCCAAGGCTTGCCAATACCGGGATACCGAGGACCCAGCCTAATAGTGCGGCAAGCCCGGCACCGGCCACACCAACAGAGCTGATACGGATCAGAAGCCGAAGACGGACCGACTCCGCGGTTACAGGCAGGGAAGATGAGGCGGATATTTTGCTTTCGAACTCTTTTTCAGCGGCCACGTCAGGTCTCCATTACGGTGGCAAAACAGATGCAGGCCCGGGCCCCTGCATCTCTCCGCTTTTCAGCCGGCCTGCTCTTTCACCATTCACTGCGGCGTCCACTGAGAATTATACAATATCAATTACATCATCCCCTTCAGTCTCTTGACAATAAATAAATCCGACTACTTTTATCTTTTATCACATACTAAAGATGAAGTAAAGCATATTTAGAAGGTATTGACCGATCGACCCGGAGTTCAGTATGAACTCCTTAATATCTTTTAACAGCACCACCGACTATTCATCCATCACCTCTCTCACCACCTTAAGCAATTCATGAGGAGAGACAGGCTTTTTCAGAAGGGAAACAGGCAGCTCTTTTATGCCTCTCTGCTCCAGAATATCGGCAGTATATCCGCTCATGAGAATAGCCTTTGTGTCAGGATACTGCTGTTTGATCATTTCATACGCATCATATCCGTTCATATCAGGCATGATCACATCGAGCAGCATGAGCGCGATATCCTGCGCATGCTCTCTGAACCTTTCTATCACCTCAATGCCGCTGGCAGCCTCAATTACCCGGTACCCCTGATGTTCCAGTACCACCCTGAGAAGCCGTCTGCCTGACACATCATCCTCGGCAATGAGAACCAGTTCTCCCCTGCCCCTGGCAGCATATTCCCTTGACTCAACGTCATTTTCGGCCGAATCTGCAGCCGCAGCAAGCGGCAGATAAATAGTGAAAACAGTGCCATGGCCGGGCTCGCTTTCACATTCAAGAAAGCCCCTGTGCTGCGCAACAATGCCGTAAATTATCGAAAGCCCCAGACCTGTGCCTTTCCCAACAGCTTTCGTAGTAAAAAATGGCTCGAATATCCGCTCCCGCGTCTCTTCATCCATCCCGATTCCTGTATCTGTCAGGCGCATTACGGCAAACCTGCCGGCATGGTCAAAGCCCCTGAGCGAACAGAATTCTTCGTCAAGCTCAACTATTTCTGTTCCGAGGGTGAGTTGCCCACCGCTTGGCATGGCATCACGGGCATTGCTCGCAAGGTTTACAATGATCTGCTCAACCTGCATGGTGTCACAGACGATCACCACAGTGTCCTTACATAATTCGATATTCATCTTTATATCCTCACCGATAACACGATGCAGCATGGCGGTAATGCTGCGAATAATATCGTTGAGGTCTGCCGGCTTTAATTCAAGATGCTGCTTGCGGCTGAAGGCTAAAAGGCCGCGCGTCAGGTATGCCGCACGGTCTGCTGCACTGATGATCTCTGAAAGAAACCCTTTTGCAGTTCCGGTAATGGCCGGCATGCTCTCCAATAGTCCGCCATACCCCATGATCACATTCAGGATATTATTGAAATCATGAGCAATGCCGCCGGCAAGAGTGCCGACAGCCTCCATCTTTTGGGACTGCAGCAGTTGTTCATGCAGCAGCTCCTTTTCATGATGGAGGCGTTCGCGCTCTGCTTCGGCCTTTTTCCGCTCGGTTATGTCCCTTACCACATGGATCAGACCGATAAGATTGCGGCTGCTGTCAAAGCGCGGGATCGCCCGGATCTCGATGAACATATTCAGATGAGGCTCAAAGACCTCAAACGATGCCGACTCCCCGCTTTGAAGACATCCGCAGCTCGGGCATCCTTCAGGGGCATGGTCTGTCCCATGATAGTAGGAAAAGCATTTCCGGTCATTCAGCTTCTCAAGGAGAGGCAGGCCCAGGATCTTTTCCGCTGCCTTGTTGGCCAGGATAATGTTGAAATCCTTGTCATGGACTGTTACCATGTCGGTAATGCTGTTGAAGGTATATTCCCAGTCCTGCTGACTTCTGAACAGCTCTTCCTCCAGTCTTTTTCGCTCTGTTACATCATGCAGAAGGCACTGCATTGACTTCACCTTGCCATCTGCCATATTGACCGAAGCGCTGCCCTCGACATCGATCACCCTGCCGTCTTTGGATGTAAATTGAGTTTCGAAATGTTCAACCGATGACCCTGCACTCAGGCGACTGAATACGTTTGAACATTTTGACTGACACGCCGGATGGATGATCTCAAATATGGTCTTGTTCGAGAGCTCTTCCCGGGAATATCCCATGATTCTAAGCCAGGCCGGGTTCACATAAAGAATGCGTCCGTCCGGTGCAATGCTCTGGATCATATCAAAGGCGTTTTCAATAACACTCCGGTATCTCTCCTCACTCTCCTTGAGCTCATCTTCTGCCTGCTTGCGTTCAGTTATGTCCTGAGCTGTGCCACGGATAAAAACCGGTCTTCCGGATTCGTCGCAGACCACCTCTCCCTGTGAATGGATCAGGGCTATGCTGCCATCATGTTTCTGAATCCGAAATTCGGTACTGTATGGTTGCTTGCTATTGATTGCCTCGGTGACTGCCCTCCTCTGCTTTTCGCGGTCATCCGGGTGGATAAGGTTCAGAAGCGTATCGAAATCTGCATGCGTCTTATCGGGATCGAGCCCAAAGATCCTGAAGAGCTCATCAGACCAGATTACGTGGTTGGTGGCGAGATCACGCTCCCAGCTTCCGATATGGGCTATCCTCTGTGCCTCGGAGAGGAAATACTGCTTTAACCGCAGGGCATCTTCGGCCTTCTTGCGTTCAGTGATGTTATGAACGACTTCGATGCCAGCGACAATATTCCCTTTTGAATCCAGCAGGGGTGAAGCGGTAATCTCTACATGCAGCTGCCCCCTGTCAGTGGGCGCGCTCCGCTGCACTATATGCGTGCCGCCGTCCGCAAATACCTGCGCAATCCCGCACCCCACGCAGCGGTGCTCGTGTTTCTCATATGCACTGTAGCAGAATGCGCCGACATGGCCTCCTACCATTCTTCTGTGAGCCAGATTTTGATACAGAACCCTAAAATTCCTGTCCTGAATGGAAACACCGTCGCCGATGGCCTCGATAATGCTCTCTGTCTTTGCCTTTTCATCCTCAGCCCGCGCAACAGCGGCCTTGAGTGCCTCTTCCATCTGCTTATGCTCTGTAATGTCCTTGAGAATATGCACAGCTCCCTGCAGTTGACCGGATTCATCAACAATCGGGTCTGCCGAGACCTCAAACCACTGCCCTCCGCGATTAAATACTGATCTCTCCCGCTGCAGTGTTCTTTTGCATGCCATAATCGGACAGTCTTCCTTCTGCCCTCCGAGGCAGAAGCAGAGCTCCCTGCAGGCATGCCCGATGATCCCTGCAAAAGACTTTTCAACAAAGGCTGCCATTGCCTTGTTGCACCTCTGGATCCTGCCTTCAGCATCAAGAAGCGCAACAGCCTCGTCCATCGCATCAAAGGTGCTGCGCCATTCATCATTGGCATCCCGAATTTCCTGCAGAGTTTCTGTCCGGTCATTCATGGCGTTTCTCCCGTAAGCCTCATCCTTACTTATAGGTGCCAGGTTGTCACCTCTCCCGTCAAACAACCTGCACAGACACACGGTGCTGCTTATCTGATTTTTGATAAAAGCACAGCGGACAACACGAAGTCAGAGGATTCTTCCTGTCTGACTGATCGGTAAAAGTCGCATTTTTCACACGTGTCAAACTTCCTGGCAAAGGTCCCCTGCACAGCACCTCCGCAAAAAGTACCGGCAATTGCCCAGCACGTCCGGCCGCCATTTTTCCCGTCATGAACACCATCGAGACGCATCTCTTTCCATGCGGGACAGGCATCACCATTGCTGCCCGGTCCTCTCTTGCAATTCTTGAATTCCCAGCAGTTCTTCTTCATTACAAAAGCCTCCTGATTTACTGTTATTACTTCTGCCTTTAGCGTATCAGGAGTACAATCTGTTTTCCTATCAGGGTAAACCCTTAGATGGGGGCAGAGGCAGGAAGCGAGGTGTGGGCAGGCTTTATTCCGGCTGTACGATGCCTGACCTGACGGCATAGCGGACGAGACCGGCGAGGTCCCTGATGTTCAGCCGGTCCATGATCTGGGAGCGATGGGTTTCTACAGTCTTTGTGCTCAGATTCAGCTTTGAGGCTATTTCTTTGGTCGTATGACCCTCTGCTATGAGTTGCAGAATCTCCCGCTGACGGGCCGTAAGCGCTTCAAAATGTTTAGTCTCTTTCCCACTCTTTTTCATTGCTGCTTCGATTCTGTCAGGATATCTGAGGGCGAAATGATCTGATATCGCTGAGCAGAGATACACCCTTCCCTTGCTGACAGCCCGCAGGGCATCTTCAAGTTCTGAGATTTCGGCGTCCTTCAATACATATCCCACAGCACCTGACCTCAGAGCCTGAAGCACATATTCATCATCAGCATGCATGGAAAGAATGACAATCTGCGTGGCAGGACTTTCCTTTACTGCACGGACAGTCACCTCAAGCCCGTTCATGCCCGGCATGGATATATCGATAAAGGCAATGTCAGGCGTCAGTTCCCTGATCAGGCGCAGGGCCTCGTGGCCGTCTGCAGCCTCTGCAATCACTTCAACTCCTTCGATCTTCTGGATAAGCGCCCGAAAACCTGCCCTCACAAGGGCATGGTCATCGGCAAGGAGGATGCGCATCTTCCGGTTACCTTGCCCTGAGAGGGAAATGCGCAGTTACCGTGGTTCCCTTTCCCTTTTCTGATGCAATGGACAATCTGCCGCCAGCCAGGTCGGCACGTTCATGCATACCCAGGAGGCCAAAACTCTGTCCTTTGATGGACCGGTCAAAAGAGGGCTGCAGATCAAAACCTTGTCCGTCGTCCTGCACGACAAGGTCGATCGTCTCACCGTGACGCTGCAGCATAATTGTAATATTCTTTGGCCGGGCATGTCTGACAGCATTATTCAGAGCTTCCTGGGCTATACGAAAACATGCTGTTTCGATCTCTGCCGGGAGCCGCTCATCAATAGGATCTGCAACGAGCAGTTCCGAGGATATACCGGCTGGCCCGGCTGTGCGGTCGAGCAGCCATCTCAGGGCAGCAGGAAGACCGAGGTCATCCAGAAGTGACGGCCTGAGGTTAAGGGAGAGATTGCGGACTCGCTGAATCGCCTGGTCTATACTGCCGATACTCTGCTGCAGCATCCGGAGCAGCCCATCTTCATCAGGCGATCTTTGGATCGACTGAAGGCTGAGTTTAACTGCAGTGAGTGCCTGGCCGATATCATCATGCAGTTCGCGCGCTACATGCCTGCGCTCAAGTTCAAGTCTTTCGAGCAGGCCGAGGGAAAGGGCCTGCAGTTTTTCTTCCGTTTCACGGCGCTGAAGGATTTCCTGCTCAAGTTCCCGGATCTTTTCATCGAGTTTGCCTGCTACAACCCGGCCATAGAGCCTGAGATTCTCATCCTCTGCCTTCTCTTCGTATCGTCCTTCTTTTTCCTTCCCCGTCTTCCGGAATCTTCTCTGGATCTCGTGCCAGAGCTGCCCCGGCTGCATCGGTTTCAGCAGATACGCATCAGCTCCAAGAGACAGGGCAAGCTCTGCATCCTGCTCGCCAATGTAGTTGCCGGAATAAAACAGAAAGGGGATATCACGCGTCTTTTCATCCCGCTTAATCTCCATGAGCATCTGAAAACCATCCATGTTAGGCATGAGGGAATCGGATACTATCATATCCGGGCAATAAGCCAGGGCCTTGCCGATACCATCCCTGCCATCAACCGCCTCAACCACCGCACAGTCATGGCTCTGCAGCAGATGCCTCATATAGGTCCGGGACTCTTCATGATCATCAACAATGAGAATGTTCATTCGCGCTTCCTCATTTTTTCCAGATCCCTTATCTGTTTGTCAAAGCAGTCAGGGCAGATGCCATGACTGAAGAATGCCCCGGAATGCTTTGTAATATAATCCTCGATCTGGCTCCAGTAGCCCTTGTCGTCCCGGATCTTTTTGCATGATGCACATATGGGCAGCATGCCGCTCAATGTCCTGACCTCGGCAAGGGCCTCCTTCAGCTCAAGGACCAGCTTTTCCCGTTCTGCTTCATAACGCATGCGCTCTGTAACATCTCTCAAAATACCGTTCAGACCGAGATAATTGCCTGAGCTGTCTTCAATAACCCGGCTTGAGGACTCCAGTTCTATGGGTTCGCCGTCCTTTTTTTTGCCCTGCAGATGATAGGCGCTGACAGATTTTCTATCCTTCAGCTCAGCAATATATGGTTCCCGGGCTGCAGGGTCTCTCCAGTATTGAACAACCTCATTCCCGATCATCTCTTCAGGATTTGCGTGGCCAAAGATCCTTGCCCCTGCCCTGTTGATATGCGTAAACCGGCCCAAAGCATCAACCTGATAAACGCCGTCCACCGTAGAATCGAACAGGTTCCGGTATTTCTCCTCGCTGCGGCGCAGGGCTTCCTCGGTCTTTCTCCTCTCCGCAACCTCCTGTTCAAGTTCCTTTGTTCTGAGGCGCACCTGCTTTTTCAGAGACAGGGTCCAGACAAAGGCAGCAATGGTAAGCCCCAGAAAAACGGTCATGACCACCAGGATGTATTTTAAGACTCTATTCAGGGTATCGGTCCGGGCCTCTGCAAATCCAAACCATTTCTTATAAATCCTGTCATATTCCCCTGTTGCCCTGACAACACTCAGGCCTTCTGAAAGGTGCGATAGAAGGCCTGCGTTACCCTTCCTGACTGCGATGCTGAACGGCCTTTCATAGTCTTCGATGCCAACGGGTGAAGCATCAAGATTATTGAGATCCAGGCGCTTCATATGGAGCAGGCCAACCAGTTTCGGCATCAGTGCAACATCACCCTTGCCCAGGGCAAGAGACCTGAGTGCCTCAGGCAGATTTTCAGCGGTTACAAGATTTGCCTCCGGAATTATGGCTTGTGAGCGCAGGTAGTCGTATGCAGCGTCATACTTCATCACAAGCACTCTTTTGTCCTTAAGGTCCTGTAAACCTTCAGGTCTTCTCTGCCCTTTTTGAAAAAAGAGGGCGTCATGGGCGACCGTATGAGGCACGCTGAATTCGAAGCTTCTGGCCCTCTCTTCGGAATAGGCCATCATGGGAAGGAGATCGATCTCACCCTGACTGAGCGCCCTGCGTGCGCTTTCCCAGGACCCGGCACGAATATCAATCTCCATGCCCAGGCTTCTGACCACCGCACGGATCAGGTCCACGCTATAGCCATCAGGCTGCCCCTGCTCGTTCACAAAGGTATAGGGATAGTAGTCATCGACGACGATCGTTTTGACCGATCTTTTTCCGGCCTTCTCTTCTGCCGCGGCTTGTGACGCCACAGTAAAAGACAGGGAGAGACAGACTATCAGCAGACAGAGGAGCGCACCGTATAAACGCCGGGCAGGCAGGAGATCAGAGTGTATATATCCGGATATTCTCATATTTTCATTCTGCATCGTGGCGGGACATAAAAGCAATCACGGCAGCAACAGCAGTTTCTAAGCAGAGGAGCAGGCAGGCAGGGGTGATCGCCCCTGCCTTTCAAACTGGACTATTTGCCGCCGGCAACAAGCTTCAGCTTTTCTTCGATAGCTGATGGCGCTCCGGAGATCTTCATGAATGTCCCCATCGTAAGATCAGGGAAGTCAAGGGCAATGCGAAATTTACCATGCAGCATGTACACCTTTCCGCTGGAGACCACCAGCTCGTAGGGAAGATGTGCAGTATGCTTCGGTTCGCTGATATCAATGACCGGCATGATCGTCTTGTCTGCACCTTCGCCTTCCGTAATGCCAACGCCGATGACCGATTCTTTCTTGTCAGGCAGATCGACCCGAAAGACCTTTGAAGCGCCACCCTTGCGCGCAGCGAGGTTCGCTTCAACAGCCCTGAGCGCCTCCTCCTGGGAACTGTGAGAACCAAGCAGCACCTGGTCTTCGAAATACGGCATCATGACCATGTAATGGTAAGAACGAAGTTTGGCTGCATTCAGCCCTTTCTTCGATCCAAAGACTGATTTCTTGCCGAGCGCCTTTTCAAGAGATGCAGCAACATCTGCAAGCGGGTCCTTCATCTGGTAAGCCTGGGCATAATAGAGCGGGTTCGTATAGGCGACCTCGAGCTCGCCACCCTTCTCTGTCAGTGATATGCGGGCGATCGCACCATAAGCGCCAAATTCTGATTTGGCCGCGTTCCTGCGCAGGACGTCGCTGCTCACCACAATGACATGGGCCCCTTTATACGGTGCGTAATCACCAACTGTCTGAAAACCCTGCTGGACAAGGCTGGCCTTCACCTCATCCTTCTTCTTCTCGATAGTCCCTGGCCCTGATGAGGCAAGAATATAGGGCTTCAGCAGTTCATCCGCCCCGGCCATACCCAAAAACATGAACAACCCGGCAACAGACGCCAGAATCACAGCAACCGTCTTTTTCATAAAGTACCCTTCCTTTTTTGCCATTCGCAGGCAAATAATAGAGATATTCAACAGCCTCAGCTGAAATACTTTTTTATCTCTCCCTCGATCATGCTATAGGGAACAATAAACGGCTTGTCATTAATGGTAATGCGTATCTCATTTTCAGAAACCGAACTATACTCTCCCTTGACAGGCCCCATGACCGAGATGCCCTGAAAAACACCCTTTGAGCTGTCGCCCTGGAAAGTACCGCCACTTTCGGTTATCGCAGATTCGACCCTGCCCAGAACTGCTGCAATTTCATCATTGAGCGCCACCGTAAATGTATGTGCCATTATAGACCTCCTTGTGCTCTTAGTATACCATGATAGATGCAGCACCTTTATTGAACTATTTCTTAAAACTGATAGACTGTAAAAAAGGAAAATGAGAAATCTTCAGGAGGCAGGCCATGACACGAAAGATAAAGAAGATCTGGAAAAGCAGACCGACAGTCGAGGGCGCAGGAGTGCATCTGAAGCGTGCCTTCGGCTACTATCAGATACCTCAGCTTGACCCCTTTCTGCTTTTAGACGACTTTCATTCAAACGTCCCGGGCCAATATCTTTCAGGCTTTCCCTGGCACCCGCACAGGGGGATAGAGACGATCACCTATGTACTTCACGGCAAGGTCGAGCACGGTGACAGCATGAAAAACAGAGGCACCATTGCTCCGGGCGATGTGCAATGGATGACTGCAGGAAGCGGCATCATCCATCAGGAGATGCCGAAGGGAGGCAAAGATGATCTGCTCTGGGGTTTCCAGCTCTGGGCGAACCTCCCGGCGAAAGAGAAGATGATGGACCCCCGGTACCGCGAAGTGAAGAGCGCGCAGATCCCGGAGAAGAAACTGCCTTCAGGTGCATCGGTCAAGATCATCTGCGGGGCTGTGGACAGCGTCAGCGGACCGGTCAGGGATATCGTGACCGATCCGGAATATCTGGATGTTTCAGTCCCTGCAGGCACTACTTTTAAACATGAGCTGCCTTCAGGCCATACGGCCTTTGCCTATGTGGTCGAAGGAAACGCCTATTTCGACGAAGAGCGCAACGCCTTTGCCCGTGAGGTGATCGGCAGCAACTATTTCGATTACAAGAGAGACTGTAAAGGCGGGCCTGAGGCCCTGATCCTCTATGAGCATGAGGGAGAGCAGGTTACGGTCACGACAGAAGACTCCCCGGTCAGATTTCTTCTGATCTCAGGCAGGCCCATAGGCGAGCCGATCGCATGGTACGGCCCGATCGTTATGAATACCCAGGAGGAACTGCAGGTCGCCTTTGAAGAATACGAGAAAGGCACGTTCATTAAACACCGATAAAAAAGGGCGTCCTCTGCAATGATAGGGAGTCTGACCGCGGCCTTGGAAGGCTTATGGAGGGCATTTACCGCAGACCGAGGCGAAGAGCGTAGTGCTCAGATACCGGTCACCGCGGTCAGGCAGGATGACAACGATCGTGCCCTTTTTCAACTGCTCTGCCATGCGTAGCGCCCCATACATTGCAGCGCCGCTGCTCATGCCGACAAAAAGCCCCTCTTTAAGGGCAAGCTTGCGGGTGGTCTCAAAGGCATCCTCGTCGTTCACGGTAATCTTCTCATCCAGGGCAGAACTGTCGTAGATCTTCGGAACAATGGACTCCTGCATGTTCTTCAGCCCCTGGATCCTGTGGCCGAGCAAAGGCTCTACCCCAACGACTCTGATCTTTTCATTGTATTCCTTAAGTCTCCGGCCTGCGCCCATGATCGTACCGGTTGTGCCCATGCCCGAAACGAACATATCGAGTTTCCCGCCTGTCTGTTCTATGATCTCCCTGCCTGTTGTTTCATAATGGGCCTTGATATTGGAACCATTGTCGAACTGGTTCGGCATGAAATAGTCATGCGGATGCTCACCAACTATTTTATGCGCAAGGCGTATGGCGCCGTCAGTGCCCTCATTGCCAGGACTCAGGACCAGTTCCGCGCCAAAGGCCTCGAGGACTTTTCGTCGTTCAAGGCTGACGCACTCAGGCATAACCAGTTTCACCCGGTAGCCCTTTGCTGCGCCGACCATGGCAAGACCTATGCCGGTATTCCCTGAGGTAGCCTCGAGGATTGTGTCGCCTTTTTTTATCAGGCCGGCCTCTTCAGCATCCTTGATCATATAATGGGCGATCCGGTCTTTGACCGAGCCACCTGGATTGTTGCCTTCAAGCTTTGCAAATATCGTAACTTCAGGCATGGGATTGATCACTTCAATTTTTACCAGAGGCGTGTTGCCGATGCAGTCGATGACGCTCATTTTCCCCCCGATATCTCTTTAAGATTTTCGCAGGCACTTTTATTGCCCTGCTCGCAGGCATACCTGAAATCAGCCATGGCCTTGTTCAGGTATGCAATGCCCCTGGACATATAGGCATTGGTATCACTCGGCTTCAGAGAGAGGACCTTGTTATAGTCCTCGATCGCCTGATCATATTTGCCGATCCCCCGGTATGCTATTCCGCGGTTATAGTATGCCTCAATAAGCCGGGGATTGAGAGAAACAACTTTGGTGAAGTCGTTGATAGCCCGCTCGTAATCACCCTTTCTGAGGAATGCCAGGCCCCTGCTATTGAGAACGTCTGCCTGTTCCGGACGATTTGATATGACATGGCCGAAATCGCTTATTGCCTCGTCGTATTTTCCTCTTCGGTAATAGGACATACCCCTGTTGTAATAGGCCTCGATCAGCGCAGGATACTGAACAATGACCTTACTGTAATCGTCAATGGCGCTGTCATATTTCCCCTCATTGAAACTCTCATTCGCCCTGTCATAGAGCGCCTGAACATTGACATCAGCGGCAAAAGCAATCGCAGCAATACTCAGGGACAGGCAAATAATCGTAATCAATAATAGTTTCATGACCGCTCCGTTTATGAAGACAAATGTGATTGATTATAGCAGAAGACCTGATATTTTGAGGCTCTTCCGGCCCGGAGAATACAGAGCTGTCCTGTTTGGAGGCATCGATGTAAGCATTCAGTTATAAGGTTTTTTTCTCCTCCGTTTTCAGGGAGAGATTGGGCGGGTACCGGAAAATGAACCAAAAGCTCTTCTACTTCTGGTCCCTGGCAAGGAATGATCTTGAATCCATCCATTCATAACTCAAAATTTCACATGACAATCTTATGCGGTTGACCGCACGCAGGATTAGTGATAACCTGAAAGAAAACAACAGAGGAGGTTACTATGTTTTATGAAGATGACAATACAGGTCCGGCTATTTTGGTATCTTTTCTTGTAGGCGGCATTGTCGGTGCAGGCCTTGCGCTCCTTTTCGCGCCGCAGGCCGGCAAAAAGACAAGAAGACAGATCGCTGATCTGGCGGATGATGTCAAAGACTATGCGGCAGACTACACAAAAAAGCTGAAAGACAAGATAGCCTAACGCGACGGCTTGAAAAAGACCACGGCAAGGGGCGGGACAACGATCTCCATGGAGCAGGGCTGACCATGCCAGGGTATGGCAGCAGACTGCAGACCGCCCTGATTGCCGAGGTTGCCGCCCCAGTATTCGCGGGAGTCGCTGTTCAGGATCTCACGGTAATAGACTTCTTCAGGCACGCCGACCCGGTATGCATCCTTCGGCACCGGCGTAAAGTTGCAGACAACCACAATATGGTCAGCAGGGTCCTTTGACCTCCTGATAAAAGAGACAATACAGTTGTCTGTATCGCGGAAATCGATCCACTCAAAACCCTGCCAGTCATAATCCATATCAAAGAATGCCGGTTCAGATGTATAAAGGCGGTTCAGGTCCTGCATATATTTCTGGAGCCTGTTGTGCTGCCGGTATTGTGTGAGATGCCAGTCAAGGCTGTGGTCAAAATTCCACTCATCCCACTGACCGAACTCGCCGCCCATGAAGAGAAGTTTTTTGCCCGGATGACCGTACATATACCCGTAAAAAAGCCTGAGGTTGGCAAATTTCTGCCATGTGTCGCCCGGCATTTTGTTGAGCATGGAGCGTTTCTCATGCACCACCTCGTCATGAGAAAGCACAAGCACGAAATTCTCGGAAAAAGCATAGAGCAGACCAAAGGTGAGGTTATTCTGGTGATACTTCCTGTACAGCGGGTCCTTCGTCACATAATCGAGCATATCGTTCATCCAGCCCATGTTCCATTTCATATCAAAACCGAGGCCGCCTAAATACACGGGCTTGGTCACACTTGGCCAGGCTGTGGACTCTTCCGCAATAGTCAGGATGCCGGGGAAATAGCCATGAGTCACTTCATTGAACTGTTTGATGAAATCGATTGCCTCAAGGTTCTCTCTGCCGCCGTATTTATTCGGAATCCAGTCGCCCTCTTCCCGGGAATAGTCGAGATAGAGCATGGAGGCGACTGCATCAACGCGCAGTCCGTCGATATGGTATTTCTCGAGCCAGAAGAGCGCATTGGAGATCAGAAAGTTCCTGACTTCGTTCCTGCCATAGTTAAAAATGAGCGTGCCCCAGTCCCGATGTTCGCCTTTCTTCGGGTCCTCATGCTCATAGAGACAGGTGCCGTCAAAGAATCCGAGGCCGTGACCGTCCTTGGGGAAATGCGCAGGCGCCCAGTCCAGGATCACACCAATACCGTGCTGATGACATTGGTCGATAAAAGACATGAATTCCTCTGGAGTGCCGTGTCTGCTGGTCGGTGCAAAGTATCCGATGGTCTGATATCCCCAGGATGCATCGAGCGGATGCTCGCACACCGGAAGCAGTTCTATATGGGTATATCCCATCTCCTTTACATAGGGTATCAGGGTGTCGGCAAGTTCGCTGTACGTGAGAAATCTGTTTTCATCTTCAGGCACTCTCATCCAGGAGCCGAGGTGAACCTCATAAATGGCCACGGGCGACTCATGCCAGTTCCTTTTCTGCCGCCCGCTGATCCATCCGGCATCGTTCCAGCTGTAGGTATTTATGTCATGGACAACAGAGGCGCTTTTGGGACGGTGCTCGAAGAAGAAGGCGTAGGGATCAGATTTTTCCGCCTCGAAATTGTTATATCGTGATTTAATAAAGAACTTATACACCTCGCCGCTGCCGAGCCCGGGGATAAACAGTTCCCATATGCCTGAATCAACAAGGAGACGCATGGGATGCCGCCTTCTGTCCCAATTGTTCATGCTTCCGATAACACTGACATTCGAAGCATTAGGAGCCCATACAGCGAAATGCACGCCGCTGACACCATTGATCTCAGTGACATGGGCGCCAAGCTTCTCATACTTCTTATAATGAGTCCCCTCGCCGATGAGATGCAGGTCAAAATCAGTAAGTACAGGCAGAAAAGAATACGGGTCCCTGAACTCTTCTTCAGTATCGTCGTATTTTATTATTCTTATGTGGTAGGGAAAAGGGCTCGGTGACGACATTTTTGCGATAAAAAAATCGAACCGATAGCTGTTTTCCATCGGATAGAGCGACATATTTCGGTCATCAACAACCCAGGCAGCCTTTGCTTCAGGAAGAAATGCCCTGACCTCAACATGCTTGCTGCCGTCTTCGCTGACAAGATGCATGCCGAGCAGAGAAAAAGGGTCTGCATGGTTGCCGTTTACGATCTTTCTGATATTTTCCTGAATCCCCACGTTATATTCTTTTGCCGTTATTTCCTGTTGGTATTTTACACCATACAAGCCACACTTAAACTTATTTTTTTACTATCGCTCCTCAGTGCATCCGGCGGTAAATAGCAGTTCTTTCTTTGCCCTGAGTCCTTGAAGACGCCCTCATTAAACAGGTATACTTCCGCATGGGTGAGTATCAGCAATTTCAGCCTTTGACCAAAGAGGACAAGATAACTACAGTCCTGTACAGATCGGGCATATTTCTTTCAACGGTTCTGATCGCAATCGCCGCGTTCCTTGCCGTCTCAGCGTTGCTGTCAACGGATATCCTGGATCTGCCTCTGATCTACTCCGGGTTAGGCGCTAATATTATCATATTGTCGCTCTATTTCAGCGTAGGGCTCAGCGTCTTTTTTATCCATCTCTATATCGGGAAATTCCACCGCATACTCAAGAAAATATACTACCTGTCAGTCTTCTGCCTGGTGCTCATGTTTCTGCTTGGGAAAGGCAGTCCGGTCTCAACGCTTTTCAGAGTGCCCCCTGCGGGTGCACTCCTGCTCATCCCGCTCTCCTGCTGCCTCGGATTTATCACAGCCAAAGAGGCCTTCTGTTTCAAGCTGCTTGAGGGATACCTGCTCGGCATGATCATGCCTGCCTATCTCTTCGTTTACGGTATGGGGCTGCTGGAAAAAAAGAGCGCAGCGTTCGGCATTGCCTTAATCGCCGCGATGCTCGTTCTGTTCATGTTCAGAAAGGTCTTTATGCCTTTGCACTGCGACATAGGCGACAAGTCCGCTTACCAACCCTGAGGCTACCGAAAGAATTTCGTTCCTGTCCTCTCAAGCTCAGCAGCTGAGATCAGATATCTGCCGTCTTTCGTTCTGCCTTCTATTTTGATGGGATAGCAACTGCCGAACCCTTTTTCGATTTCGGATATGGGGTAGCGTTCGTCGCAGGCCCTGCAGATTACGGAACCATTGTCAAAACTGAAACCTTTTTTCTGGGGATAGCACTTGGTGCAGGCATCAAGAAAAGATATCACCCTGTCATCCATCTTTACCACAAAAAAATGGATCTTCATTTCTTTGAGAGAATAGGAAAAATACTGTGGAATTCCGGGCTGCAGCGCACTGATATCAACGGATATATCCTGCCCGCTCCGGGGCGCTTCAGGATACCCCAACTGCCGGGAGCAGGCAGTGAGAATTGCCAGCAACACAAGAGGCATCCAGACATACCCCTTTCGGCAGTATGGTCCGGATGTCCTTATTCCGCATTTCTCAGTCAAGAGCCTAATGCTTATGCTCCTGCATTTTGTTCTGAGACCTCTTCATCTTCCTTTTGTCCCTGATCATCTTCGTGTCGCTGTACATGTCCTCATAGGCTGCCTTCATAACCACCTCAAAATCAGCCATATTCCCGCCATTGGACTTCATAAAGCTTTCAGCATCTTCCTTCTTCGCAAATGCCCATTTCCCTCTCTTTGACATCACGCCAGGCTTGCTGCCGCCCAAGATCCAGAACGCCTTTTCAGCATCGATCAGTTCCTTTGTACTAAAATCTCCGGCCTTGATGGTCTTTGGCGACTTGTCGATATTGTTCGCCAGATCAACAGCCGCACAGTGGATGCTGCAGACAGCCACTGACGTACCGTCATCATACTCGATCAGCATGCGGGAAAAATCGTAACTGCCCCGATCCATGCCGCAATATTTACAATTTTTATGAAGATGAATATCTTCTTTGACCTGCGCCTGCACATTTGCAATGAAAATAAAGAATACCGCAATCTGGAAAAAAACAATCAGTGCCCGTCTCATACATCACCTCTGTTCACTATTGATTTTTATATAAGGGGCAGGAATCCTGCCCCTTATATGTGACTATACTGACATCCAAAAGACCAGCAGTCAATTGTTTATTTCTTTGCCATCGGAGGAGTCGGTATATTCGATCCGTGGCACTCATTGCAGTTCTGCTGGCCTGTGATCCCAAGGTTGCTTGCCGGTTTCCATGCCGACTTCTGTTTGTACGTGCCGTCTTTCCAGGCATTCAGGTCTTTGACAAGATTATAGGCAACACTTGCGGCTACGCGTGCGCAGCGGTCTTTTCTCTCAGGACTGCCGAGAGCAAATCCTGATTTCTTCATCCACTTGCCGACCGATACATGGCAGAGCGGAGAGTTGCTTGTAGTCTGAACAATAGCGGTTTTAACCTTCGGTTCTTTCGGTGTAAACGTTGGGAGTGCAGTTTCAGAATACCATAAGAGCGAATCAGCGCCGATTGCCGCACCATTTTCGCACTCCGGGCCTGCGATACGCGGACCGATGATACAGTTTGAGACAATATTGGCCCCTGCATTGGAGCCGCAAACAGTTCCCCATCCAACCATGCCGCCTTCAAGGAAGACATAGGCATCTATCGGAAACGACTTATATGGCTCGCCTATCTTATCTCTCAGCTGGCTGAAGACGCTGCTGATTACCGCAGCGCCGCAAAACACCCGGTACCACTCGTTATAGGCAAGCTCAGCGGTCTTTTCAGGGTCAAGCTTTTCATACGGCCATGGCCACTTCTCAGTTGGTCCGCCCTTGGCCTCTGCCTTCGAAAACATCCCCAATCCGCCGGCAGTAAGGGCAGCAATGCCGGCCACACCTGCTGCGCCCTTGATGAGACCCCTTCTGGACATCTTTTCATCAAACAATTTCCCCGAATCCATGATACATACCTCCCATAATAGGGTTTAAAGTTCTGCTTCGCATGAAGCAGTCTGCCTTTGAGAAAAAGCAACTCAGATTATTAGTAAAAAAATTGGCTCCGCTCAGGGAATATTGTTAGATAATTTCCGAAGCGGAGCCGAGTTTAACGGGGAGAAAAGCCTGAAGAAGGGCTCTTCTCATACAGGGGGACCTGTATCCTGAAAAAACAACTACTCGGAAACTTCGGATTGAACGGTTAGGCTTGTGGAGGACGTTCTTGCTTGGAGATAATTACAGATGGATTAAATACAGAATTGGCTTCCTCTATGTATCCGGAAAATACAAGCGGAACCATGCTGAGGGAAGATTCCTGAATCGCAGCACCGTCCGCATTCACTGACATAAAGGAACCGGACGAACTGCAGACGTCGAGAGTAATGAGAAATGAGCCGCTGTCAGAAGGTGCTGCAATAATGGTGAGTGGTGAACAGAGAGCGGAAAAAAGGACCAGCAGCAGGATGAGCGCACACTTCTTCATGACATTATTTTGCCAACTGATTCCGGCCCTTGTCAATGTCAAGTTATAATTACAAAGAAATCTTTCATGAGAACAAGAGAGGGATGATTTTCTCCCCTCTGCCGCATTTCCCGCAGATCTGCGACTTCCTGAGATCCCCATGCAATTGTAATTTTTCCTGATGCCTGTGGTATAGTTTATGGCACTGCTATGGGACCCGATTCTTGCAAAAATAAAATCGCTTTAATTACCGGAAGTTCCCGGGGCATCGGTGCTGCCATTGCGAAGAAGTTCGCCCTTTCAGGTGCTGACATTGTATTGAACTACCGCAAGGCAGGAGGCTCGTCACAGGCACAGGCAGAGAAGCTGAGGGATGAGATCACGACAATGGGCCGGAGGGTATTGCTTATTCAGGCTGACATCGCCTCTTATGAGTCTGTCAAGGGGTTGTTCCGCGAAATACAGGAGAAATTCTCAAGGCTCGATTATCTGATTTTAAACGCGGCAAAGGCCCCCTTTAAGCCTATTGAAAGACTCCTTGAACGGGAGCTCAGGTCATTGGTCGAGGTCAATTATCTGGGCAACATCTTTTGCATTAAAGAATCTCTGCCCATGCTTGAACAGTCAGGTGGCAAGATCGTATTCATATCGAGTCTCGGCAGCCGGTTCTATAACCCTGCTTATCCGCTGGGAAGCATGAAGTCGGCCATGGAGTCAGTTGTCCGGGACTGTTCGGAGACCCTCTCTGAAAAGGGTATTTCCGTCAATGCGGTCTGCGGCGGCATTGTAAAGACCGATTCTTTCAAGGTACTCCGACAATACTGGGAAGAGATAGACCTGCTGCCAAATGACCTGTTTGTGGAACCTGATGAGATTGCAGATGTGGTGCTTTTCCTTTGCGGCCACGCCAGCAGGGGCATTCGCGGTCAGACGATTGTTGTAGACAGGGGGCTCGGCAACAGCCTCTCCCACACAAGAAAGAAATAACTGCAGGAGGATAATCTTTATGAAACAAACGCTTATTACTGAGCAGAAGGTATTTGAAGAACTGAAAAAAGCTATTGTTGAAACGCTCAGATCGGACGATGCCGCGATAAAACCCGAGAGCTCGCTTATCAAAGACCTTGGAGCTGAGTCACTCGATTTCCTTGACATCAACTATAGACTGGAGCAGACCTTCGGCATCAAGATGGCCCGTCACTTCATCCTCGAGCATATTGAGGAGATGTTCGGCGAGGGTTCGGCGATCGACGAAGACGGAAAGCTTACAGAAAAGGCCGTCACCCTTCTTACCATGCGCTATGGCAACATATACGGCGATCTGTCCGGGGGAATGGATATGGATACCGTTCCCACCCTTATCACCGCAGGGTCCATGACCCAGGGAGTGCTCGATCTTCTCGATACCCTGCCGGAAACGTGCTCAAAATGCAGCAGTGCGGCATGGAAGACTGACGACGGGATCAGGATCAAATGCAGCTCCTGCAACGAATTCGCTACTTTCACAAACGGAGACGACCTGATCAAGAATTGGCTTACTGCAATCCAGCAGGAAAAAAAGATCTTCTAAGCCGTTCTTTTCAGATTTATCCAAAGCGGGACATGGTGCTGAGAGAAACTGCAAAACGAAGAGTAGTAATTACCGGAGTCGGCATGGTCACGCCTCTCGGCGGCAACTGTGCCGATACTTTTGAAAATGCTGCCCAGGGCCGGTCAGGCATAGACTATATCTCTTCCTTTGATACAACCGGACTGCCCTGCCGCATTGGCGGCCAGGTAAAAGATGCCTGGCTTACTGACCAGGGAGCCGACGCCTTCAGCCGTTTCGAGCGATACTCTTCACGCGGGCTCAGACTGATGCATACTGCTGCTGTCGAGGCGTCATCTCAGGCCGGACTGGACACACTAAGAGACCGGGAGCGGATCGGCGTGTCGCTTGGCTCACATGGCGAAAATGTGTCGGTCGGTGAAATGAGTGAACTGCTTCGGTTTTATGACGGTAATGGTCATTGGGACATGAATGGTCTGCTCAGTTCATGCCGTTATTCTCCTTTTCAGTTCTTTCTCCGAAAAGCAGATACTGCTTCTTCGATCCTCTCGATGCTCTTTAACTGCCGGGGGAGCAGCCTTTCCATAGTCTCTGCCTGTGCTGCCGGGGCTCAGGCTATCGGTGAGGCATACCGCATCATCCAGGACAGAAAGGCTGATGTCATGATCGCTGGAGGCTGTGAGGCCACGCTTAACTTCATGGGATTCATCGGTTTCGTCCTGATCAAGGCATTAGCAGAAAAATATACGACACCCCAAAACGCTTCGCGGCCGTTCGACCGCAAGAGGAATGGTTTTGTGATGTCAGAAGGCGCAGGAGCGGTCATCCTTGAAGACCTCGACCATGCCCGCGACCGCGGAGCGAACATCCTGGGAGAACTCTTAGGTTATGGTTCTTCTGCAGATGCGTACCGAATCACCGATACCCATCCAAAGGCAGAAGGCGCCTATCTTGCTATGGCAAATGCTCTCGAAGATGCGTGCCTCACTGCCGATGATATCGGCTATGTAAATGCTCACGGCACATCCACAGTGCAGAACGATCTGGTAGAGTCGCTTGCCATCAGAAGGATCTTCGGTGAAAGGGCACGCTCGGTTCCGGTGAGCTCCAACAAATCCATGATGGGTCATACCATTGCAGCCGCAGGCGCGATAGAATGCATCCTCACCCTTATGGGCATGCAGAGGTCCGTTATCCTGCCGACTATTAATTATGAGAATCGCGACCCCAAATGTGATCTTGATTATGTTCCGAACGAGGCAAGGCATCTGCCTTACCGCAGAGCGCTTTCTAATTCCTTCGGGTTCGGCGGACAGAATGCAAGCCTCTGCATCGGGGCCTTTGAGAAGTGAAGACGTCTGAGCAGGTGGTTATCACCGGGGCAGGACTGGTGAGTTCCCTCGGCAGGACTACAGACGAAAACTGGGAGGCGCTCTGCGCCGGAAAGAGCGGGATTAAATCGATCTCCGGCTTCGACGCGGGCGGTTTCAGCTGTGGTCTCGCAGCAGAAGTGGGAAAGATTGACCCTGAGACACTCGGCATCCACCCAAGGGACGCCCGCATCATGGACACCCATGCATATCTCCTGATGATGGCTTCCCGCAATGCTTTCAGGAATGCCGGTCTCGACCGGGCAGCATTCGCTCCGGAAGATATCGGTTTTTATGCCGGCATGGGAATGGTCGATTACGGCAATGATGATATCCTGCCTGCTGTCATGAAATCTCTCGGATCAGAGGGCAGCATTGACTATCCGGCATTTTATGAAGAAGGATACCGGGAGATATATCCTCTCTGGCCCCTTTCCATGCTGAATAATATAACATTCTGTCAGGTCGGCATTGATCTTGGCATACGCGGAGAAAATGCCGTCTTCTGTCCCCATGCTGATGCAGGAGCTCAGGCAATCACTGAAGGCATGAGGACGATCTTTGAGCACAGGGCAAAGGCGGTGCTTGCAGGCGGGGTAAGTGAAAAGGTGTCTCCGTTGAGCATTGCTCGTCTGCATCTGTCCGGGGTGGCGATGACAAGTATAAAAACCGGCAGCATAACATACATACCCTTTTCCGGCGAAGACAGGGGCACTGTCATGGGTGAAGGCGCCGGGATAATCAGCCTTGAACTCCGCGATTCTGCAGACAGACGGGGTGCAGCTTACTCCTGCATGATCAGCGGCTATGGCCATGCATTCGGACTCGCGGAGGCAGGCCCGGCCCCCTCTGCAGAAACAATTGGCAATGCCATGAGACAGGCATTGAAGACTGCATCTCTTTCGCCTGAAGATATCGATCTGATCATTGCGCACGGCGATGGTTCGGTCTTTGGCGACTTGAATGAGGCTGAAGCTGTCACTGCCGTCTTCGGAAAGCGGACAGGATTAATGCCTGTTTTTTCTTCAAAGGCGGCTCTCGGGAATCTCTTTGCCGGAGCCCCGGCAGCTGACATCATCCTCGGCATGCAGATGATCGAAAAGGGTATAATACCTGCCATGATACCTGATAAATATCAGCGCTCGCAGCACGCTGCAGAGGCTCCCGGACCGGTTACCGGTGAGGCGCAGAAAAAGGAGCTTCGCAGGATAATGGTAAACTGCCAGAGTTATGAGGGCCAGGCTGCTTCGATTATTATCGGGACAGTGACATAGGCAGATTTCATGCGTTTTTTATATTATGACCGCGTAATCAGCATTGAGAAAGGCAGGTCAATCACAGGGACAAAGGCATTTCCTCTCTCTGAAGAGTTCTTCAGGAGACATTTTACCAGGAAAGCAATCGTACCCGGCGTGATCTGTCTTGAGGCAATGGCACAGCTCCTTGGCTGGCTGATCATCTACTCCCATGATTTCAGGCTTTCTGCCATCATGTCTCTTGTAGAAGGCGTGAGCCTCCCTGCCGGTCTGCGGCCCGGCTTTACCGCCGAGATACATGCCGAACTCCTCTCCACTTCGCGTCGGGACTCCCTTGGAAAGGCCAGGATCATGGTAGATGGTGAGATAGTGGCCTCTGTAGAGCGGCTTATCTTCAGTCATGTAGCAAACGTCGACCGCTCTGAACTCATGGCCAGGTTTTCCTACTACAGCGGCATGCCTGCCGGGTCTCTCAGCGATACATTATGAGACGGGTTGTTGTCACAGGGCTTGGAGTTGCGACCTCACTCGGCCTGAGCGTTGAGGAGAACTGGGAGAGCCTGCTTTCAGGGGTCTCAGGCATCAGGCTTCTCGACTTTCCGGAAGCTGAGGGCTCTGCGGTAAAGGCAGCCGGAGCGCTCCGGGATAATGACTGGCAGCGCATCAGGGCAGCGTTTCCGGAAGATGCAGCACAGGAAGGAGAGCGGAGGACATTGTTCAGCCTCTGGGCTGCCGGGGCTGCACTGAAAGATGCCGGGGTATCCTGCAGCGAAGGCGGGCGTGACCGTTATGGTGTTTCATTTGCAGCAGGCCTCGGCGTCAACTGCCTTGAGGATATCCATCGCTGGAAGGGCAACGATGGCAAATTCGATATTGTCCGCTTTGGACAGGAATACAGACAGGTGCATCCGGCCTCACTCATGAGAAACAACGCCAGCAGGGCAGCTGCCCTGATCGCAAAGCGTTCCGGATTTCAGGGCATGAACTGTACGGTGACTACTGCCTGTGCCTCAGGCACGCAGGCGATCGGAGCAGGTTTCAGAGCTGTGCAGAGAGGTGATGCAGATCTGATGATAGCAGGAGGCGCTGACTCCATGCTGAACCCTGTGGGGCTGATATTTTTTGTTCTGCTGGGAGCTGCCTCAATATCTGCTGATGATCCGCTCACTGCCTGCAGACCCTTTGACCGCAAAAGGTCAGGGCTTGTCATGGGCGAGGGAGCAGGCTTTGCCGTATTGGAGGAAGAAGGGCATGCGCTCAGACGGGGTGCAAAAATCTATGCAGAAGTCTCTGGCTATGCCTCGTCAATGGACGCATATCAGGTGACCGCGCCTCATCCCAGGGGCATTGGGGCAGAACAGGCCATGCGGTCCGCTCTGAAGGACGCCGGCATGGAGCCGGAAGATATCGATTACATCAATGCCCACGGCACAAGCACAAAACTGAACGACGCTGGAGAGACCATGGCCATAAAGAATGTGTTCAGGGCCCATGCAGACAACCTTGCGATCAGTTCGAGCAAATCGATGATAGGTCATCTCCTGGCAGCCTCAGGAGGCCCGGAGTTTGTATATACCGTGCTGAGTGTGCACCATGACGCAATACACCCGACCATAAACCTGACGCATCCTGATCCGAAATGCGACCTCGACTATGTTGCCGGGGGCAGGCGCGAAAAGACCGTGCGCGCGGCACTTTCGAACTCGTTCGGCTTCGGCGGCCAGAATGCATCGATCATCGTAAAAAAATATCTGTTGGGCAGAGGGACAGCAGCAGCAGAGAGGAGGACTGAAGAATTATGAGTATCGGACTGGACCTCTCAGGCAAGACAGCTCTGGTCACCGGCGGCTCGCGGGGCATAGGCAGAGAGTGCTCAAAGAGACTTGCTGCAGCAGGGGCAAACGTAATCGTGAATTATCACAAGTCAGAGGAAAAAGTCCTTGAAGTGGTAAAAGAGATCCGGGAGGCAGGAGGCGAAGCAGAACCCTTCAGGGCTGATATCGCAAAGCTCGATGAGGTGCAGGCGCTCTTCACCCATATCAGGGAGAAATACGGGAGACTCGATGTTCTGGTAAATAACGCAGGCATCATCAGGGACATGCTGCTGCTGAGCATGGAGCTGTCCGATTGGGACAGGGTAATGGACCTTAATCTGAAAGGCGCCTTTCTCTGCACCAAGTTCGCAGCAGAAATAATGATGCCGCAGCATGCAGGCAAGATCATCAATATCTCGTCCATCGGCGCGATAAAGTGCGGAAGAGGCCAGTCCAATTACGCAGCAGCCAAGGGAGGGCTCATCTCTTTTACCAGGGCCTGCGCTGTTGAGCTTTCCGGAAAAGGCATACAGGTGAATGCCGTGCTGCCGGGCATGATCGAGACAGATATGAGCCGCCGCGTGCGGAAGCTCGCCGGAGATGCGATCCTTAAATCGATACCTGCGGGCAGATACGGCGTTCCTGCTGATATCGCCAATATGGTGGTATTCCTCGCCTCAGATCTTTCAGACTATATATGCGGCCAGGCTATCAGCGTTGACGGAGGCATGAGCGTCTCATGATACAGATCCATCAGGGAGTGGACATCGTGGACATCGCCCGATTTCGGGATGTTGCCTTCAGAAATGCAGATTTTTTTGCGGACATTTTTACCGAAGGAGAGAGAGAATACTGTTCCTCCCAAAAAAATGCCGAGCTTCATTTTGCCGGCCGCTTTGCTGCAAAAGAGGCCTGCCTGAAGGCGCTGGGTATGGGTCTCTCCTCTGCCGGCATGGGACATGCCCTCCAGGAGATCGAAATAACCCGCCATGCGTCAGGAAGACCCGCGCTCTCGCTGAACGGCTGGGCTGCCTCGGTCAGCAGGAGGAAGGGGATATACCAGCATACGATATCCATTTCGCATACAGACCATACTGCCGTCGCCTCGGTGGTCATGGTAGCAGACAAAAAAGAAGAAGACTTTATGCTGCAGAGGAGCTGAAGCACTATGCGCTATTTACTGATCGATCACATACTGGAGTGGCAGAACGGAGAACGCATCAAAGGGATCAAGAACGTTGCCATGAGCGAGGACTTCCTTGAGTTCCATTTTCCGAAAAACCCCATCATGCCCGGTGTTATGCTGCTTGAGGCGATCACGCAGCTTACCGGATGGCTTGAAGCAGCATCGTCAGACTTCCAGAACTGGTTTCTGATCAGCCGTGTGCTCAAATGCAGTTTTTACCGCTTTGCCCTGCCCGGAGACCAGGTGGAGTTCGAGGTGTCCAGAATCCCAGGGCAGACCGGAGATATACATACATACTCAGCGATCGGCACGGTGAAGGGTGCTAAAAAGATAGTCACTGAGTTCGAAGGTGAGCTGATCCCTCTTGCTGACATCGAAGACCCTGAAGAACAGAGAAGGTTCTTCGCACTTTTGACACGGGAGATACGGTTGTAATATATGAACGAACGCGATGTGGTCATAACAGGAACAGGACTCCTGACGCCCCTTGGTAGCGGTTGTGACATGAACTGGCAGAAGGTCCGTGCACATGAGACCGGAATATCCGCTGGTTCTGTTGAGGGTCTTCCTGCCAATATGCAGTACCGGGGCAGGATCGATGAGGCCACCATGCCTGCCGATCTTCCGCCGAAACTCACCGGTCAGGTGAAGTTCCTCAACAGAAGCGCTGTATATGGCTTTCTTGCCGCTTATGAAGCCGTATCGCATTCAGGCTTTTCCCTTGATCAGGTGGCTCCCGGACGGAGGGCATTGTTTATTGCATCAGGAGATTACACCAAGGTCGGTTATGACTATATGTATGCTGCGGTAAAAGATGCGGTAAAAGACGAGGGTATTGACTATGCCCGGCTCAATAGTGCAGCCGTTGATAAGGTGAATCCTTTTTTCCTTCTCGAATCTCTTCAGAACAATCTCTTCAGCTTTCTCTCTGCGTCCTTTGAGTTCATGGGACCCAATACCAGCCTTTCAAGCCTTTCACCGTGCGGTGGTCAGTCCATAGAGCTTGCGGCCAGAAGCATACGTCAAAATAAAGCGGATATTGCGCTTGCAGTGGGATATAGCAGCTGGATCAACGAGGTCCCACTCTATGAGCTTGCCAGCCTCGGCATACTCTCCCGCTGCCGCTCAGGAGCTGGTTCTTTCCGTCCTTTTGACCGGCGAAGAGACGGGTTCATACCCGGAGAAGGAGGCGCCGCCCTCTTCCTTGAAGCATATGGACCGGCAGTGAGAAGAGGTGCAAGGATATTGGGCAGAATCAGGGCCACTGCCAATTACAATGAGTTTATTCCGGAGAAAGGCTTTACCGTTCCTGAAAGGGTGAGCCACCGCTCCATGGAGCTTGCACTTGAGGATGCAGGCTGCGGTCCTGAAATGCTCGGCTTTATCATTGCCCATGGAAGCGGTACACAAAAGGGTGACCATTCCGAATTGGCCTCTTTCTCAGAACTGCTGGATGGCGGCAGGATCGATGTCTCTGTCTGCGGCATGAAGCCTTACACCGGCCACCTCGGAGCAGCAAGCGATATCGGAGAGGTAATACTCGGCATCCGGGCGGCCTCTGAAGGGATTGTTCCTTCCACACTGAACTTCGGTGAGACTGACAAAGGCTTCGGGTCTCTGAACATATCTGCAGAAGAGCAGCAATGCAAGACAGGCATATTTATGTCTGTGAGCTATGGCATCGGCGGGCAGTCTTCCTCTGTAGTGGTCGAGGTCCCCTCCGAAAGCCTTACATCCTGATTGGGGAAGGTATAGTGATTTCCCGACCATGCATCGCCGGCTCACTTTTTCTGGCGGGCTGTCTCGCGGCCGGGTGCGCACAGCAGAGCAGTACTACAGTGATCAGGCCGACTGCGCTCAGCAGCGACGAGAGCTGCACGATCGTTTCATCAGATCCTGCAAGTCACGTCCTTGGCATGAATCCCGACCATATTGACAATGCTGATCTTCTCATTCTTCGTAATACATTCCCTGTGCCCCGGGTCATTGCAGTCAACGGAAGTCTTCCTCTCGTCAGGATGGATTCCCTTGCCAGGTTTTTCACGATTATGGGATATCCAGAAGAAAAGATTGCAGATCCCCGGAGCAGGGCACTATCCTATAGCAGTTATCTCAGCAGCACAAAACTTGCCGGCATGGTCGCATGGTCGCATGGTACTATGAGAAAGACGGAGTGATGCCGATTCTGATCGGCCACAGTCAGGGTGGAATGCTCGTTGTCAGGGTTTTTCATGAGCTCTCCGGGTCCTTCGCAACAGAGCTGCAGGTCTGGGACCCTTATGCTGACAAGGCTGAGGGGCGGTCCACGGTCATCGATCCTGTCAGCGGCCGGGAGAGGCCGGTGATCGGTCTGAGAGCCGGTTTTGGATCAGCCATTGGTACGGGTAAGGTCATGCGGCTGTTCCTCGGGCAGTGGGACATGCTCAGGCGGCTGCGGCAGATACCTGATTCTGTCGCCGAGTTCACAGGCTATCACCTTCCGCATGACCCGATCAGCGGTACACTCTTCGGTGTCGGCAACGGCGATCAGTATCATCCGGTCGGAACAGCGCACGTCCGGAACATCATTCTTCCCGGCGGCACAGGTCACCTTGAGGCGGTCCGCGTCGAACCTTCAGGGATGGATCAGAATATGCGCCAATGGATCAGCGCGTACCAGCCTGGGCTGGATATTCCGCAGCCTCTTTTTGAGAAGGAAGGCGGCAGTCTTCTGTACACTGCAGATATCTGGCATAGAATAAAGGCCGCCTGGTGCCGCGAGGTGCAGGGCTGGATTATCGGCAAGCGCCGTTTCTGCGAGGTCCGCAACAGTGGCAGGTAGGCTGAACACCTTTCAGAAGGCGATGCTCCAGTGGAATGATATCCACCCTTACAATGCTGTCCATATTGTCAGGGTGATGCAATACCTGGACAGGGCCCATCTCACGAACGCCATCAACGCAGAGATCGGTGACCTGGGCCTCGGCGGTTTCAGTATCAACCGCAGGAAGGGCACCTATACATTCACCGGCGGTCATGAAGGCATAGAGTTAAGGTTTGTGGATGCTGGTGCTGATATTGCCTCTGTGCTCTCTCATGAGGCAGAGGCAGAGCTCAACAGGCCCTTCCCTGTCAATGCTCCGTCACCGTTCAGGTTCTTTGCAGTCGATTGCCCGGATTCTTTCTATTTTGGTCTGGTCTATTTCCATGCCATAGCAGGTGCAGAGTCGATTGCACTTCTCCTGCAGTGCCTTGTGCAGAGATACAGGGAGCGGGGAAGACGCCCTTACTCTCTGCCCCTTGATCTCTATCCAAAGCCCTCTAACGTTAAACCCTTCATCCGTCCTTCACTCCTTGCAGGCCAGTTCCGCCAGATGCTGCGGCAGATAGAGAACTTAAGAGGGTCCTGCCGGCCCCGATACCACAAGACGGAAGACCATAAGAATGCATTTAAGACGTTCGTGATCAGGCAGGAGCAATTTCAGAAGATTGTCGCAACAGCAAAACGATGGGGCGTCACCCTGAACGATTTTTTCCTCGCCGTTATCCTCAGGTCTGTCTCGCCTCTTGCAGAGGCGCGTTTCAGGGCTCCCCGGAGGAGGCAGATCTCTGCTGCGTCGATCGCTAACATCCGGAAGGACCTGAAGGTCGATGTGTCGCGAACCTTCGGCCTCTTCCTCGGATCATTCAGTGTTTCGCACGAGGTCCCCGAGGGCATAAGCCTCGAGTCACTGGCCCGCGATCTTCAGCGCCAGACCGATCTGGTAAAAAAATATAAGACCTACCTCCTGTCCCCCCTCGAGCTAAAGGCTGCGGAGTTCCTGGTCCGCATGCTCGGCTCCGGCCGGAGATCGCGTTTCTATACCAGGAACTATCCGCTCTGGGCAGGGATCACGAACATGAACCTCAACACTATCTGGCCGCAGGGGCAGGGAGATGGGCCGGGCGACTATCTGAGAGGCGTGTCGACCGGTCCGATCACGCCCTGCGTCTTTGCCATCACAACAGTGGGGGAGAAGGTCAACGTTGGGGTGAGTTATCGCACCGCAGTGTTCAGACCAGAGGATATGGAAGGAATTGTGAACCGCTTTATTCATGCCATCGAAGGGCCGGAGGTGCGTTTGTGAGAAAACATATGCCGGGAAGTATTATGCTGGTGCTCATGCTCATCTTCCTCTGCAGCTGCGCCACATCAGGACCTATCGGTACTAATGCCGCTCTGCTGAGTGTCGAACGCGGAGAAATTCTCCGCAATTTCAAGATCGATCCCAGCCGGGAAAACCAGATACTCGCCCTTGATCCGGAGCAGGTCACCGGCAGAGAGATCCGCGAGGTTCTGGCCGGAACACCTGCTCCCTACATTATGAATATCCACGGGGGTATCTATCCTGTTCACCTCGCCATGGAATCCTTCTCGCGTTTTCTGATCAGAATGGGATACCCCCGTGAGGCGCTGAAAAATCCCGGCGACGGCTCATACTCGTACAGCTGCTACAACAGCAGCGAAAAACTTGCCGGTGTGCTGGCATGGCATTATGAGCATGAGGGCATGCGGCCCATGATCGTCGGCCACAGTCAGGGGGGAATGCAGGCAGTAAAGGTGCTCTATGCGATGACCGGCAACTTCGGCGACCAGGTGAATGTCTGGAATCCGGTGCTCGATAAGGAAGAAGAACGACAGATGATTGTCGATCCGATCACCGGAATAGAACGGCCTGTAGTGGGGCTGAAGCTCTCTTATGTGAGTGCTGTGGGTGCGGGCGGATTGACGCGGCTCCTTCCAAACCAGTGGAGCATGGCCGGCAAACTCAGAAAGATCCCTGATAGTGTCGAAGAATTCACCGGGTTTTCGATCGGTGTAGATTTCTGGGGCGGCGATCTCTTCGGACTGAGCACCTCGAATCTGTACCAGGCAAATGGAAAGGCTTCTGTCCGCAATGTGAAGCTGCCGGGTTCGTACAATCACGTCATAATCCCGGTTACGTCGCATCTTGCAAAGACCGAAGCGGTACAGGACTGGATCAACGCCTATACACCAGTGGAGGAACCGCAACTCAATGTCGAATTTGAGACAGACACCAGGAACATTCTCTGGGCTGCCGACGTCTGGTACAGTATAAAGAAACACTGGGTGCTTGAACTAAAACAGCTTATTGAGGCGAAACAGCGCCTGCAACATGCCCAAATCCCCTGACAGCATACGCACAGCAGCGGTCTTTGCTTCAGGCCTGATCTATTGGACCGGTGTCCTGGTCCAGGCATACCGTTTAAAGCAGAGGACAGGACAATCGGCGAATCTTCGGCCAAAGGGGCTTAAGGAAAGGCTCCTCTGGCTCTGCTGGCTTTTTGTCATCGCCGGCTGGATAGGCCAGCCGCTCATCATGCGGAGCAATGGAAAGTTCACTTTCTTTTCGGCGCCCGAGCTGCTGCTCTCAGATATTGAAAAGGCCGGAGGCCTGCTGCTGCTGCTTCTCGGTTATGCAGGGACGATCTGGTGCTACCGGGTTCTCGGGGATTCGTGGAGAGTTGGAGTCAACCGGAAGGAGCGGACTCCGCTGATCAGGACAGGCCCCTATCAGTTCGTGCGCCATCCCATCTATGCCTTCCAGATGGTGATGCTTATGGGAGTCGCCCTCCTGCTGCCGACGCCCTTCTCGCTGCTTGTCCTCGGCATACATCTTGTCTGCGTGATCGTAAAGGCGATTGATGAGGAGCTTTATCTCGTAACAATTCATGGTGCGGCATATCAGGAGTATCTCTCAGCAACAGGCCGTCTCCTGCCCCGGCTGCCCCGCAGGGCCCCTGACAAGGTATGAGCAAGAAGAAATCCAGTAACGAAATGATCCAACTCCTTGAGTATGGCGCTGCCGCTTCGCTCTTCTTTATGGTGAGACTGATCCCCT
>JACRHC010000069.1 GCA_016217675.1 Nitrospirota bacterium | reverse complement strand
TAACTACCTCACCAAGCCGGTCAATCCTGATGAGCTGATGACAGTGATCAGGGAAGCGATCGAAAAATACGAGCTGAAAAAAGAGAACATTACCCTTAAAACAGAACTGAAGCAGAAATATGTATTCAGCAGCATTATCGGGAAAAGCACTCCTATGCAGGAGATATTTGATACCATCCGTATGGTTTCAAAGACCCAGTCGAATATTCTGATTATTGGAGAGAGCGGCACGGGCAAGGAACTTGTCGCCAGGGCAATCCACTATAGCTCCAACAGGGCTGAAAAACCGATTATCACCATTGATTGCGCCTCCATTCCTCCGGAGATCATGGAAAGTGAGCTGTTCGGCCATGAAAAGGGCGCATTCACCGGCGCACATGAGAGGAAGACCGGACTGCTGGAGCATGCCCATGAGGGAACGGTTTTTCTGGATGAAATAGGCGAACTGGACATTAATCTGCAAAAGAAACTCCTCCGGTTTCTTCAGGAACGGGAAATTCAGCGAGTCGGCGGTTCGCAGAAAATAAAGCTGAACGTGCGCATCGTCGCTGCAACTAACAAGAACCTTGAACAGGAGGTCAGGGATAAGAGATTTCGTGAGGACCTTTTCTACCGGCTGAACGTAGTTACCGTAACGATGCCGGCACTGAGAGAGAGGAAGGACGACATCCCTCTGCTCGCCAACCACTTTCTTGAGCGGCTGAATCAGATAGAGGGAAAGCTGATCACCGGCTTTGACGACAGCGTGATCACTGCCTTTCTCTGTTATGCATGGCCCGGCAATGTGAGAGAACTGGAAAATGTCATTGAACGGGCATATGTTTTATGCCCGAACATAACGATAAGTCCGAAGTATCTTCCGGAGAAGATCGTTCATCTTGCAGACGAACAGAGAGAATCTCTTGATCAGATGAACCTGCTCGATACCGAGAAGAAGCTGATCGTCAAGGCCCTCAACGGATCAGACTGGAACCAGAGCAAGGCGGCCGAGGTGTTAGGCATTACGAGAAAGCAGCTGAGAACAAAGATGCAGAGACATAATCTGCTGCCCCGATAGACTTCCTCAGAATTCTGATTTATGCCTTTTTTACAAAGTCTCCGAAGCCCTTCAATATCCTGAGGCCAAGTTCCTGGCTCTTTTCCGGGTGGAACTGGGTCGCAAAGACATTGTCTTTCCAGACCATGGAGGTGAAGCTGCCGTTATAGTCAGTTGTTCCGCTGATAATCTCCTTATCCTCAGGGACAACGTAAAAGGAATGCACGAAATAGAAATAGGAATTATCCTCTATATTGCCGAAAATCGGGGGCCTTTTCTTAAGGCTGACAGTGTTCCAGCCCATATGCGGGACTTTCATGCCTGTGCCGAACCGGGTGACCTTTCCCCTGAATATGTCGAGCCCTTTGCAGGTCCCGAATTCTTCTGATTCACTGAAGAGCACCTGCAGACCCAGGCATATCCCGAGATAAGGCTTGCCTTTTTCTATGGAGCGGATCACGGTTTCGGTCAGCGACAGGTCAGTAAGGTTCCTGATGCAGTCTCTGAAGGCGCCTACACCGGGAAGCACCACAGCAGCTGCATCATCAATCACCTGAGGGTTTGCGGTGACCGTTGCCTTGACGCCGACCTTCTGGAAGCCCTTTTCGACACTTCTCAGATTGCCCATACCATAATCAACAATTGCTATCATCCTTTAGATTACGTCTCCAAAAAAAGAATTGTCAATTTTTCAGCCCTGGATCACGCCTGATCAGGAGCGGGTGACCTCTGCGATGCCCTGCGGTCTAAATCGCAAAAGTTTTTGCAAAGGCGGTCAGTTCAGATACCTCTGTTTTTAGGGCAGTGATCAGCTCTGTGATACCGGCTATGTCGTTATTGCAGCCCTTCTCTTCGATCCTCATCGCAACAGAAAAGACTGCATGGGCGCTCAGCATTCCGGCGACCCCCTTGATGTTATGGCTGCACGTTTCGACTGAGGCGGTATCTCCCAACCTGACGGCATCTTCGAGGGCGCTGATCTGCTCCGGGAGACTATTGAGATAGTTCTCGAGCATTGTTATGAAAAAGGCCGCGTCATGGTCAAACCTGGTCATGGCTGAGGGCATATCAACCGGGGATGCCGCACAGGCGCTCTTTTTTGTTTCATCTTCATTGTCACTGCCGTGATCCGCAGGTCTGCAATATTGGGCTGTCTGCGACCTTGACCATTTTTCGATAACCATAAAGAGTGCCTGAGGGTCTATCGGCTTGGAAAGATAATCGTCCATACCGGCTTCCAAACATCTTTCGCGGTCGCCCTTCATGGCAAGTGCCGTCATTGCCACAATGATTGTATGTCTCCTGCCCGCTTCCTTTTCCCTGATCATCTTCGTAGCCCTGAAGCCGTCGATTTCAGGCATCTGAATATCCATAAAAATAATATCAAAGTCATTTCTTCCTGCGGCCTCTATCGCTGCACGGCCATTGTCTGCCAGCTCAATCGTGCTGTATCCCCCCTTGTTCAGCATCGCCACAATGAGCTTCTGATTGATCGGATTGTCCTCAACGACAAGAATGCTGAGGTTACTGAATTTTCTTTCGAGGGTCGCGTACTTCGTTACAACTGGCGATATCTCCCGGCGTCTTCCTTCTGCCCTTGCACCCAGGATTGATGCCACGACATCCAGCAGAAAAGTCTGTTTTACCGGTTTGACGAGATACCCTTCGCAGCCGAGTTCACGTAAACGCGCTACGTCCCCACGAAGACCAAGAGGGGTGATAACAATGATGGCCGTATCTTTAATCGAGGGCGTGTTCCTGATAGCAGCGATTGTGCGTTCACTCTTCATATCAGGCGTCTGCATTTCAAGAACTGCTGCACGGTAGGGATTTCCCGCCCCGGCTGCCTCCCCGAGGGCCGCAAGGGTTGCCTCTCCGCCTGATACCGCATCTGCGATGCATCCCACGCCACCGAACATTTTTATCAGGATGTTTCTGTTCGTTTCATTGTCGTCGGAGATTAATACCTTGACACCCCTGAAATCGAACCCCAGGGCCTCTTCAGAGGCGAGAACACCCTGCTGTTTTTCAAAGGAAAGCGAAAACCAGAAACTGCTGCCCTTTCCGGGTTGACTGTCCAACGCTATTTTACCACCCATCAAATTGACCAGCTTGTTCGATATCGACAAGCCAAGCCCTGTGCCTCCGTGGAGGCGCGTCGTTGAGCCGTCAGCCTGCACAAAAGCCTCGAATATGTTCTGTTGTTTGTCGCACGCTATGCCTATCCCTGAATCCTTCACCCGAAACAGTATGGTTGCGGCATCATCAGTCCCCTCTATCAGTTCGGCGCTGATCAGGACGTCACCCTTATTGGTAAACTTCACGGCGTTGCCGCCAAGGTTCAACAGGATCTGGCGCAGCCTGCCGGGGTCTCCCCTGAGCAGCGACGGCACCTCGTGGCTGAGGAGCAGAGCGAGTTCAAGTCCCTTTTCCGCTGCCTGCGGCGATAGGGTATCGATCACGTCCTCCATAAGCACCCGCAGGTTGAAATCGGTGACATCGAGGGTCATCCTGCCGGCATCGATTTTTGAAAAATCCAGGATATCATTGATCAGATCGAGGAGTGCATACGCGCTTTTGCGCACGGTTACCATATAATCGCGCTGCTCGATGGTCAGTTCGGTATCGAGCGCCAGAATTGTCATGCCGATAATCCCGTTCATCGGCGTACGTATTTCGTGGCTCATATTCGCCAGTATTTCCGATTTCAGCCTGCTGGCCTCTTCAGAGGCCAGACGCGCTGAGACAAGTTCATTATGCTTAATCTGGAGTATATGCATCATGTTGCTGAACGTCTCCCGTATCTCGAAGGCCGGGTCCATGATCGATAGCTTGTACACGCGGCATTCTTTACAGTCGCTGAACTTTCGCGCAAAATGACCCTGTATCTGACCGCCGCAGTGCGTCCCTGCTATCTGCCAGCATCTGACATGTTCTTTGCCGTACACCGGACATTCCAGGTGGCCGCAG
>JACRHC010000068.1 GCA_016217675.1 Nitrospirota bacterium | reverse complement strand
TATACACGCTGATGTTGAGCAGGTTCTCGCCGAGCCAGAAGGCACAGAAGAAGACCCCTGCTGTTTCCCTCTGGATGAAGAAATAAACAAGTATCCCGAAGGGGATGATAAGCTGCATAAGTGTGCCGCCCCAGATGCCGATTATGGCGTGCCCAGCGAAGGGCAGTGCATTCTAACGGGTGAAAGTCCCGTCATGGTAAAAGTCGGAGCCATGTAGCTTGGATGGCAGGGGGTAATGGAAACGTGGTCCTCTGAAGCCCATCGACAAAGTCCGCATAAGGCGGGTGAGCAAATATCCGGGTCGTAACTAACGTGAACGCAGATGTAGCCTCGTAAAAGACGAGAACCACTGGCCGAACCCGTCAATTGTGGGTGAAGGCAGGATTCTTTTACCTACACTGGCTGAAAGGTAAGAGGACAGCGGCGGGGTATCAGCAGCGACACGGATAGAAAGATGCGCTGTCAACTGGGGAAGCCCTCCTCGTCCCTGCCGGAAACGGCAGGAGCAAGGGTAGGCACTATAAGTTGCACGACGAAGTGTGCCGACAGGCGAGAGGGTGGCGGATGAGTCCGTAGTAGCGATGATGGCAAGGAAGCATAAGCTTGTCGGAGCGAAGGGGCTCTGCTGTATCTCAAATCTTTCTATGGAGGTAAGGCAGGGAAGAATGACAAAGGCTTCCGTAAGTCTGCAGGAACTGAGAAGAAAGATATACAGGAAGGCGAAGACCGAGAAGCACTGGAAGTTTTGGGGACTGTATTGTCATATCTGCAAGAAAGAAGTAATTGAAGAATCCTATCGACTGGCGAAGGCCAACGATGGGGCGCCCGGCATCGATGGAAAGAGTTTTGATGATATCGAGGCAGAAGGGGTTGAAGACTTTCTGGAAGGGATAAGGCAGGAACTCCTGATCCGGATGTACAAACCGATGCCGAACAGGCGGGTAGAGATTCCGAAGGGAAACGGAAAAACCCGCACCCTCGGGATACCGACGGTAAAGGATCGGGTAGTGCAGGGAGCGCTGAAGCTCTGATACCTACAGCAACTCGCCATTCCTTGACCCTACAGATTCGTTATCATCTTTGATTCCAGGAGGGAAACTGCTAATATATATTTATGAAAAAGCGGTTTTATATAGAAACAACCGTGGTAAGTTATTATACTGCCAGACCAAGTCGGGATCTTCTTGTCGCAGGCCATCAGGAGGCAACGCATGAGCTGTGGTCGAGACTCGTAAACGACTTTGAAAGTTACATTTCTGCGCTGGTATACGAAGAGGCCAGCCGTGGCGATTCTGTCCTTGCCAAAGCGCGCCTTGACGCTCTAAAGCCGTTTACGATGCTCAGCATTGATGACGAGGTCCGGCTTCTGGCTGAGAAGATCATCGCTGAAAGGGGCATTCCGGCAGAGTATCCTGAAGATGCTCTTCATATTGCCGTGGCTGCTGCTAATGGCATGGAAGTGATTGTCACGTGGAATTTTGCTCACTTGAACAACCCCTTTACCCGAATCATGATCAGGCAGATAGTAGAAAATGAGGGCTATGTATGTCCGGAAATATGCTCACCTGAAGAACTGTTGGAGGATGAACTATGAAAGATCCTATTGTTGAGGAAGTGCGAAAAAGCCGCATGGAGCATACGCAAAGATTTAAGGGAGATCTCGGGGCAATATGCGAAAATCTGCGAATTATTGAAACCGGATCTAATCACAAAGTTGTGCGTCTGCCTGCAAAAAGATTGGTCGAGAAAAAAGCGATCCGTTAACATATGCTTCGCGGCCCTCGCTTTTTCCGTTCCTCTTCCACTATGTCGGTATTTTTGACAATTCGTACAAATTGTCAATTACAATTTGCAAAAAGTTAGGCGCTGTCTTCCCTTGTCCTCATTCCCACGACCAGAAACCAGACGATCGAGCCTAACATGATGAACCAGCCAAGGGCCTTGACCATGGCTGCGATGTAATGGTCGTAGCGCAGCATATTCATTGATCCCAGGATAATGTTCCAGTCGTGCTCAC
>JACRHC010000065.1 GCA_016217675.1 Nitrospirota bacterium | reverse complement strand
TGTTGTGCCTGATAAGGGGGGTATTTTCATAGACGATCTTATTGTGGCAAAGGATGGGAAGAACTATGTGGAACCTGAAGACAGAAAGATCGGGATGGTTTTCCAGGACCTTGCCTTATGGCCTCACATGAATGTCTATGAAAACCTTGCCTTTGGATTGAAGGCAAAGAAAATCCTGAAGAATGAAAGAAATGAACGTATTGAAAAGATACTCGAAAAGGTTCAAATGACTGAATATAAAAATACCTTTCCATGTTCTCTTTCCGGCGGACAGCAGCAGAGAATAGCCCTTGCCAGGGCGCTTGTTATGCAGCCAAAGATACTCTTAATGGACGAACCCCTCTCAAATCTTGATCTCGACCTGAACTTACTGCTAAGAAAAGAGATCCTGAGACTGCAGGAAGATCTTGGTATAACCCTGATTTATGTAACGCACGACAGGGATGAGGCCTTTTCTTTAGCAACGAGGATCGTGGTGATGGAACGTGGCAGGATCATGAAAACACCAATGGCAAACATGAAGGCCATGACCGCAAAGTAGCCATACCGCCAACTTATCTCAGGCATAAGAACATATCAGCCTCGCTGATAAACCACCGATTACAACTGTTGCTGTCATTGGAAATTTCGCTTGTGAGACCTGCATAGACCTCGCTATTTTACCTCATACGTAAAGGGGAAAATGACTGTCTTCACAGAATGATATGACTTAAATCCAATTTTATATTGAACCTTTGCCACAATGGCTAAGCTGTATATCCCCTTTGAAGAGAGATCAACAGTATTCATAAATGAGAAGGTCTCTTCCGTCTTTGTACCAGGAAGTTCCTTGTCCATCTTCTTTCCATCAGACATTGTAATGGTGACCTTGACCTTTGCATCGGTTATGGTCTTATCTGTCTTGGCATCATTGAGATAGAAATCAATCCTGCTCATTGCCGGTGTAACCTTTAGCCACCCTTCTATCCCTTCTACAACCTTCCCCTCGCCTTCCATCTCATGCCCTGTATTAGCAGTTATAGGTGACGCAATAGCAAGTAACAACAACAGACAACTGATATAAGCAATTACTACTCTCTTCATGATTTTTTCTCCTTTTAATTTATATTGCATTTTTCCATTCCCCCATTATTTCCATTTCAACTTTCTCTCCTATAGGTTACGGCCAGGACAGCAAAAAACGAAATGCTCAGAAGCGCTACAATAAGGGCGCCGGTAGGCAAGTCTAATCTGTATGACAGTATCAGACCTGCAAGACTTACAATGATGCCAAAAACCCAGGATATGAGAAGCCTTTGACCTATTCCTTTAGCGAAAAGGGCCGACACCAGGGCGGGGATGATTAGGTAGGAGAAGACTATCAATATCCCCCCGACATGGACCGAGCTTGTTATGACTACACCGAAGGAGAGGAAAAAAAGGAACTCCCATAAAAGGCCTCCCTTTCCTTCGATGGATAGGTTAAGAAGCCTCTCCCTGAAGATAAAGTGGAAAACCCCTACAAGGGCGTATATGACAGCCGTTTTTGCTATCTCCGGCCATGTGAGCCATAGGAGGTTCCCGTTAAAAAGGGCCTTCATGGTTTCCGAGCCGTGGGGCGCCCTGTCAATCGCAAGGATGGTCAGGGCCGTGGCAAGGATGTAGACAATCCCTATCAGTGCCTCCACGTTGACCCTTCTCCTGACGACCCTTGTAAAGGTCATTACAGTTGAGCCGAGGATGGAAAATGTCAGGGCAAAGAGATAGGAACCCGTACTCTGGGGTTCATATCCCCACATGTATGAGACGGCAACTCCCAGTGCCGCTGTCTGGGCCAGGGCCAGGTCTATGAATATTATCCCCCTCGACAGGACGTGAATCCCGAAGTAAGCGTGTATCCCTACAAGAAGGACGCATGCGATCATTGAAGCGGACAGTATTTCGATCATCTGAGTCCTTCCTTCAAGGTATTGGTGATATAATCCATAAGGGATATGTAGTCCCTGACCTCCGGGACGCCTAAAACGTCTATAGGAAGCATTAGCATCTTCACACCGTTTTTTTCCGCAACAAAGGAGGGGGACCTCCTCTCAAAATAGGTGTTGACGAGGACGGCTGAAATCCCTTCCCTCTTCCCTGTCTCTATAAGCGATTGCAGGTGTTTCGGGGTGGGCGGTATGCCGGGCTTCGGCTCTATGTATCCCACGACCCCTATTCCGTACCTTTCCATAAGATAGTTCATGTCCCGATGGTAAAGGATGACCTTCTTCCCTTTCAGCGGGGCCATCCTTTCATCCCATTCTTTCATCTTTTCTCTTAAGCCCTTCTCAAAGATGTCGAGCCTCGATTTGTAAAAATCTGAATTCCCTCCATCTATGGACGAGAGCCTCTCAGCGATAGCCCTGGCGGCCTTAAACACGTTATCCGGCGAAAGGTGGTAATGGGGATTACCATAAGAGTGGACATCCCCCATGCTCCTGTCTAAATCGGTCTTAGCCCTTTCGATCACATTTACGGATCCGGAGCAGTCAAGATTCCCATTCTGTCCGGGCTGAATCTTAGAGTTCCTTGAGGAAGTGATGATAAGTGGGAGATAACCTACCTCGAGTTCAAGGCCGTTGTACATGATTATGTCAGCATTCCTTGCAGCGACTATCATACTGGGCTTTGCCTCCACGAAATGGGGGTCCTGCCCGGACTTGACCAGGACGGCGACATTTATCTTATCCTTCCCTATCTCCTTTGCAACGCCTCCGATCCAGGGCAGGGTCGCAACAACATTAACCTCTGCAAAAGATGGGATTGAAAATATGGTTAACATCAAAAGTGCGTATATAAATCTTCTCATTTTAGAAAACCTCCTATTGCTTTTTCTTCAAACCCATCCTCTCCCTCAGGTAGAGGATTAAGCCTGCCCTGAGCTTGTCGAAGGGGTGAGGGTCGGATTAACACATATTAAAATGCATGCGCCGCATGGGCGCCGTACATGAACTCAACACCAAGCCAGACAGAGTGGGCCTCTTCATCGTTGAGATGGGCAGCCCTGTCATAGTTGTACTGAGCTCTGAGGCGTGAAAATTCGCTCGGCATCCATGTGAGGAGCGGAGAAACCCTCGTCCTGTCGTCCCTGAAGGGGTCGCTGTCGCGTTCACCCACACTGTCCCCGCTCCCTGTCGCATATTCATACCTGAGACCTGCGGCCCATCCGGGGCGAAAACCGTACAACAACTGGGTATAAAGACCCCAGTCCCTGAGGGTCTCCTCTTTCAGGTCTATGACATTGGCAGGATCGTTGTCATCATAAAAGGCGTCTGCCTTATAATTCCTCCTCATGACCTCGGACTCCCATATCAGGAAAGGCCATCCCCTTTCCTGATATCCTGGACGCCACTTTACAACCAGGTCAACACCGTATATGCCGGTTTCTCCGTTCTCCCCTGAGGCATTCGGACCGTTAAGACCTGAAAGACCAACCTTAGCCGTGACATTTTGCGTCAGGTCCAAGGAGTTGTCTAATCGCAATAGATAGACCATGTCTTTCATAGTATCTACATCCCTTTCTACGAAAGGCCTGTTTCCAACGGGCCGCTCCTCAAAAAACTCCCCGTTCGCCAGAAAGCTCGCCATGGTCTCGCCGTTGGCATTCTGCATCCCCAAATGAAATTCGGAATACCACGGAAGAGGCGCAAGCCAACCGACCCTGAACCCAGGCCCCCTGATCCCATCCGGTCCGAAAAATCTTGTATTTATGACAGGCTGGTCCTGCCAGTGCCACTGGTGGGGATGCTGAGGGTTAATGCGGCCGAACTCTGTGAAGAACTGTCCCGCCTCAAGTTGAAGGCCGTAAGGAAGGGAAGTCGTTGTCATGAACGCCTCTTCCAGCTCCACAAATGTCTCGCCTTCGAGAGGATCAAGGAAATATATTATGTGTGCCTCTCCTTTAAGATAGGGGTCAACTGCTCCAGATAATGATAGTTCCACATTCTGCACAGTGAAACCTCTTTTCCTCGGATCATGGCCTCCACCTTGGAGGCTCTGGAGGGATTCGTCGTCCTCTGTAGAGCCTCCTGCCGCAAAAAGTGCGTCCATAGAGAGATCTATAAGCCTCAATCTCCCCCCTTCCTTTTGCTTTTGGGCCTTTAGTTCGTTGACGGTCCTTTGTTGCTCGGACAACACCTCCTCCAGGGCCTTTATCCGCAACTCTGCGTCAGAGTCGGCGCCGAAAGCCGCACCAGAAAATAGCAATATAATTAATAGAGATGATAAAAATATCCTCATTTTATCTCCTTTAGGCAAGGCCTCCCTACAGTTCTGTTGATTAAGTGTTTTGGGGTAAGGGTAAGAAGGATACGGGCGGAGAACGCCCTCTTTCAGAGGCAAGGAATGCCTCGTCGTTAAAGGAGACTTCTTGCAAATAGGGTGACTCTCTGCTTTGTAACGGGGCTGATATCTCAGGGCTTTCAAATGCTGTTATCGCCGGGGCATGACTGACAATACAGACGGGGCAGTGGTTGTGGTCTTTAAAGTCCTCATGGTAATGAAATGAGGAAAAGACGGATGCCACGACAAGGCATATAAATAGATAGGCCGCAAGGTTTCTAATTATTGGCAACTTAAACATTTTTCCCAAAAGGTTCATTCTGCTCCGAGACTACCCAAAAAAAACTGCCTGTAAACTCACAAGGTTTTACGATTTTCAATCTCCCACACAGGTAAGGTCGGCCACCTGCAAGGTGAGGACTCAAAAAAGGAAGATGCTGCTTACTTTACCTATACGTGTCCTTTTCACAAGAATTCCATTACACACTTCCATCAGGTTATTGTCAAGAAAATTCTAACACCCGAAAACAGAGATAGGATTTGGTTGTATCTATTTTAGTGTACTTCACCGAACTTTTTAAAGAACTCAGTCCTCCAGATCTCAGACAGGAGGGTGATCACCGCTCTATCCAGTCACTAAAGAAGCTTTTTCATTCATA
>JACRHC010000004.1 GCA_016217675.1 Nitrospirota bacterium | reverse complement strand
ATGCCATGATTTCATCTGTTGGCAATATTTGCTTGACGTGCCGTATCGTAAGAATAGATATCAGCTTTTCTCCTGTCCGGTATATAATTCTGTAATTGCCATATAGTAATTCTTTTATTTTCGGGTTATTGATTTCCGGAACTGTTCGACCACTTTCGGGAAACGACTGCAGTTGTTCGACTTTGGCAAAAACCGTCTCAATCCAGCTTTCCGCCGCAATGCTATTATCCTGTGCTATATATTCTGCAATCTCGCCTGCTCTGTCTATTGCAAGAGGAGACCAGACAACCTTCATTTTTTGATTCGGCCAAGCACGGCTGCTTTAGCCTCGCCATGTTTAATCCCCTGGCCATTTTCTATTTGGCCGATCGACGTTTGAATATCCTGAAGCAGTTCAATCTTGTCCTGCATTAACTCGAATTCATCCGCATCCAGCAGAACAGCGACACCTTTCCCATGCTGCGTAATAATAAGAGGGCGTTTTGTCACATGTATTTTTTTTATAAAAGATGAAATTCCGGTCCTAAACTCAGACATCGGCCTGATATCTTCATTAATTTTTGATCTTCTCATCTTTCACCTCGTACTATATAATGTACATTTTAACGTAATATGCATTATACGATCAATTTTATTTTGAGCTTCAACGTTGACCTTAACCAGCGAGGGCAATCACGATAGAATACCTGCTGCTCTGTTACATGTAGATTTCCTGATACCAAAGCTACCAGACACCTAATTCTGTTTTTACGGCCTCACAAAGATAAAGGCTTCCTTGTCTGAGAAAACGTTCTGGTCTTTTCCGTATTTTTTCAGAAATCCCGCCCACTCTGCAGCTGTTGCGGTAAACAGATAGGTCTTCTGCTCCTGATGCCACACTGAAGGCAGCATCACCGTCTTCTTCTTTACTGCCTCTTCCATCCAGGAGGCATCCAGAGCGATGATCTTCATGGTCTTATCCTCTAAAACGACGCGGGAGACGGTATGGACCGGCGCGACATGCAGCGTCCACCAGACACTGAGGCCTTCGGGGGGAGCATCCGCCATCGCATCGAGAAAGAGCATATCATCTATCCTGAAAAATCGAACAGAAAGAGCAGAGGAACCGGTCTTTGTATCCGGCAGCGAGATATTATCAGCAGAAAAGGTCCATTCCCTGTTCAGTCCTTCCTTAACACTGCTCTCCTTAAGCACCCACTTGCCATAGACCGCAGGCAGGTCCGCTATGGCCTCCTTTCCGTAAAAAGGGTTGACTGACTGAACAATGCAGCCAGGAAGCAACATGAAAGATAAAATTACAAGGACCGCAACTTTGACAGCCTTCATTTTGTTCAATTGTTTCAAGACCACACCTCCTGAAAGTGAAATATGAACAATAACAACATCTTATTTTATCACAATAATTCAGACATGCCCTTTCATCTATTCGGAGAAAGGACTTATTGCCCTGCTTCAGATCTAACATCAGGACAAAGTGAGCTTCCTTTGATACAATGTAGGCCATAGCAAGGAGAGACTGTGAACCTTATCGAAGAAATCTACGAAATATTATTCCAGTTCGGCGGCGGTAGAGGCGGTGACCCCGGCAATGTAGCTGTCCGGTTTCTCCTGCCGACCTTCTTCTGGGCCATCCTGGCATGGGTGGCCTTCAGGGAGTGGAAGACCGATCAACAGAGAAAAGACCTTTATGTCGGCATTGCGGCACTCATCGGCATGTTCCGTGAACTTCTTATGTTTGTTGCTGAATACGGGAGCTGGCGCGGACAGATATCCTTTGACCTGATGTACAACTACTACCCACCTCTTGAACATGCAGCCACCATGTTCTCCTGCATCTTTATCGGCGCAGCGTTCCTGCGCTATCTGCAGGTCTCTGAGAAGTTTGTCCGGTCCTTTTTTTTCACCAGCTCAGTCATTACCGGCCTGCTTTATATCGTGACAGCACCTGCCTGGCAGAATTACCTCAGAGAACAGCCTGGCGTGGCCTTCGGACTTTTCTGGGGAGATTTGGCCTTCCGTATTGCGGCCTCGCTTTTCATGGGGACCGTAGTCAACAGCCTGCTTAATCTGTCCCAACAGGGGAAGTTTACACCCAGGACCCTGATCGTCGGTTTCACCTTCCTCTTCCTTGATGAGTTTCTGATGATCTTCAATATCGTCTCGCGTGAACGCTATGTGCAGTACTTTGCCCCGCTCAGGCATAATCTCCATATCTGGGCCATTCCGCTCTTTATTGCCTTCTACTGGACAGATCTGCGCAGGCGGATGTCGGCAGCTCATCAGCTCGTCAGCAATTCCTTCAGCCTGAGCCCAGGCATGCTCTGCGTCTTTGACCAAAACGGCATCATACAGGTCACAAGCCCGGCAGCCTCTCGCATCGTCGGGGCCATGCCAGATGAGTTGCGGGGTCAGGACATTCGTAATGTCTGCATTCCGGTCGGTAACACCAACCCGCTCCCCTCTCTAAACAGCAGCGCTGTTTTTGAAGAGCAGTGCACCCTCAAAGACGGTTCTGTGCGTTATCTGTCCTGGAACGTTTATCACTCTCCTGAGGATGGGTGTCTGTATGCTGTCATCTCAGACGGGACAAGACTGAAACTTACAGAAGACGCACTTGCCGAGGCCATCAGGACAGGACAACAGGAAAAGGCAAAGACAGAAGCGATCATTGCGGCAATAGGAGACGGCATCAGCATTCAGGACCGGGAGTTCAGGATCATCTATCAGAATCAGATATACAAAGACATGTTAGGAGATCATATCGGAGAATTCTGCTATACGGCTTATGCAAAACAGAAGCGGATATGCACTGACTGTCCTGTGTTTGAGTCCTTCAGGGACGGCTGCATACATACCATGGAGCGGCAATTTATCATAGGCGACAAGCGGAAATCTTTCAGGATAACGGTCGCCCCGCTCAGAGATCAGGACAACAGGATCATCGCCGGCATAGAAGTAGTGCGGGACATCACTGCAGAACAGTCGCCTGACAACGACGTGGTAAAGACGCAGAGGATCGAATCCCTTGGCGTAATGGCCGGAGGCATTGCCCATGACTTCAACAACCTGCTGACAGTCATCATGGGGAATATCTCCCTGGCCTCTCTAAAAACAGAAAAACAGAGCCCTGCATTGGTAAATCTTCAGGAGGCGGAAAAGGCCGCTGAAAGGGCAAAGGACCTTGTCCAGCAGATCCTTACATTCTCTCAGGGCGGCGATCCTGTCAGGCAAAAAATGCATCTGGAAGAGGTCGTGAAAGAGACGGCCAGCCTGGCGCTGCACGGGTGCCGCTCAACCCCCAGGGTTATTGTTCAGGACAATCTGCTGCCTGTTGAGATAGACAGGGGGCAGGTCAGTCAGGCGATCTCCAATATCATTGCCAATGCTGATCAGGCCATGCCGGATGGTGGCATTGTTACAATCAACTGCAGCAATGTCGTGCACGAGGACGCACTGCCCTCTTCCCTGTCCCGGGGCAGGAAATATGTCGTAGTGGCGACCTCCGACACAGGGGTCGGCATTTTACCGGAATATCGGGGCAGGATATTTGAGCCTTATTTTTCTACCAAACAGAAGGCCCGTGGCCTCGGTCTCGCTGTTGCAGATTCGATTATACGCAAGCATGGAGGATTGATTAATGTCGATTCAAGACCGGGGGCCGGAAGCACGTTCCGGATATATCTCCCTGTCTCTGACAAGAGAGCGGATGGCAGGGAAGTTGAAAGCACCCACCTTTACGCAGTTGAGGGGAAGGTGCTGATCATGGACGATGAAGAGGCTGTGCGCGAGATCGCAGGCGAAATACTGAGATTATCCGGCTGCAGCGTGGCCTTTGCTGCAGACGGCAGGGAGGCTGTTGAGCTGTATCGGAAGGCTATGGGGACAGGTGATCCCTTTGACGCAGTGGTCCTTGACCTTACCGTGCCTGGCGGCATGGGAGGAAGAGAAACAATGGAAGAACTTCTGGAGGTTGACTCCGGGGTTCAGGCCATAGTTTCGAGCGGATATTCGAATGATGCAGCCATGTCAAACTATCAGGAGTACGGCTTTTGCGATATGGTGGCAAAACCCTATCTGCCGGCAGACCTCTGCAAGGCGGTCTTCAGCGCGATTCTGAAGGGGAGGAGAGAAAATGGGCAGCACTAAGAAGGTCGAAAAGACCGTGAGCATAGGCTTTCTTCTTTCACTGGTTATATTTGGTCTCATCAGCATTAATTCCTACCGGAACATAGATCACTTCGTTGTTGACAATGAGCGGGTCACGCATACCTATATGGTAATAGAAAAGCTTGAAGAGGTGCTCTCCCTGCTCAAGGATGCCGAGACAGGCCAGAGGGGGTTCATTATTACCGGAAAGTCCTCCTACCTCGAACCCTATCAAAAGGGCATCGTAGAAGTAAAAGACCGGATAGAGGAACTGCGCCGGCTTACAGCCGACAACAGGGCGCATCGGAAGCTGATGGAAGATCTGGAGCACCTTGTCTCGCTGAAATTTCTGGAACTCCGGGAGACTATCGATCTCCGCTCACGAGTGGGCTTTGCCGCATCCGTCCGCGTAATTGAGACGCACAGGGGAAAGCGGATCATGGATTCGATCCGCAAGATAATATCAGAGATGAAGACAACAGAAGCAGCGTTTCTTGCACAAAAGCTCAGGGAGTCCTCGCAGAGCGCAGGTGTTGCGTTAGGCACCCTCATACTCGGCAATGTCCTGGCCTTCATTATACTTGTGGTGAGCATCGCCCTTCTCTTCCGTCAGATAGCAGAGCGAAAAAAGGCTGAAGATGTCCTCCGCGGGATGAATGAGAACCTCGCAGAGCGCGTAGAGGAAAGGACCGCGGAACTCCGCAAGACAAATGAGGCACTTATGGCAGAGACGAACAGCCGCAAACAGATTGAGGACGAGCTTGTCAGGGTCCAGAAGTTCGAGTCCCTCGGCGTTTTGGCCGGAGGCATAGCCCATGACTTCAATAACCTCCTTGCCGTAATCTCAGGCAATGCCAATCTCGGCCTGATGCAGACTGACGAGAACCATAAGGCATATCAGCGGCTCAGGGAGGTTGAAAAGGCTACTCAGCGGGCAGCCGATCTGACCCGCCAGCTCCTCACCTTTTCAAAGGCCGGAGCACCGGTGAAACATAAGGCCAATATTGAATCCCTTGTCAGGGAAACTGCAGGCCTTGCGCTGAGCGGCGCAGCGACGAGCTATAACCTTTCAGTTCCTCAGGCACTCCCGGATATTGAGATCGATGCAGGCCAGATCAGCCAGGTCATCCACAATATGGTGATCAACGCAGACCATGCCATGCCCGGCGGCGGCAATATAGACCTGAAATGTGAGATGGTTTCAGTTAACAACAGCGCCGGTCTGCCGCTCAGGGAAGGAGATTATGTGAGAATCTCGATCAGGGATCGGGGAATTGGCATCCCCGGCGAGCATCTCGCAAAGATATTCGACCCTTACTTCACCACAAAACAGAAGGGGAGCGGTCTCGGTCTCGCCACGTCCTATTCCATTGTCACTAAACATGGCGGTCACATTCACGTTGAATCCGAGACAGGGAAAGGCACGCTTTTCCAGATCTATCTGCCTGAAGGGCCATAATAGTCATTGCCAGGCTGCCGGCAGAGCAAAAAAATCCTGCATCTCAGCATTCCAAAGGAACCCCCTGATCTCGCGCACCTGTCCTTCGTACACGGCAACCACCAGATGCAGGGCATCAGGAAACTCCGGCTCGCCAAAGACAGTCTGGACCTCTTTGTCCATGGCCGAAAAATAGGCCCCGCAGTCTATATGAGAATGATAAAATGCGAGCACTTTTTCACCGTTTACAGCAGCCTCTTTTATGAGACGCTCCATCTCCTGACGGTCAATGGCAAAGGCCTCACGGCTGGTACGCGGATGCGTCTCAGGGTCCTGCCGGTGAAGTTCATCCTGCAGATTTCTGCATTTATGCACCTTCTGAATGCTGCCGCTGCCAACCACCAGTCCGCAGCACTCGGCAGGATAATCCTCTTTGGCATGGTCTGAGACAGCCATGATAACGTCGGATGTCAGCATCAGTCCTTCCTACAGCTCCCTGCTAAGATACCGGTCCCCTCCGTCAGGGAACATCACAACGATAACTGCACGCTCAAGTTTTTCAGCCGCCTTAAGCGCACAGGACAAGGCCGCTCCAGAGGAATGACCCACAAACAGGCCTTCTTCCCGCGCCAGCCTCCTGGTCATATCAAAGGCTGCTTCAGTATTGACAGTCAGACGTTCATCCGGAAAGCTCTTGTCGAAAACAGCAGGTACAATAGCTCCGTCTTCAAGATATTTCATGCCCTCAATGCCATGCATGGCGTCATCAGGGTGAACAGAGATGATCTTGATATTTTGGTTATGCTCCCTGAGCGCCCTGCCTGCTCCCATGATTGTGCCGCCCGTGCCGACGCAGGCCACAAAGTGAGTAACCGCTCCCTTAGTCTGGCTGAATATCTCAGGACCCGTGGTCAGATAATGTGATTTCGGGTTCGAAGGGTTGTTGTACTGGTCAGGCTGAAAATATCGGTCAGGCTCCTTGCCGACGATCTCCTTGGCAAGCCTGATAGCCCCGTCAGCCCCATCAAACGGACTGGAAAAGATCAACTCAGCGCCGAAGCCGGCAATGATCTTCTTGCGCTCGATGCTCGCATTTTTCGGGATCACAATTTTCACGCTATAGCCCTTGACAGCGCCGATCATTGCATAGGCAATGCCGGTGTTTCCTGAGGATGAGTCGATGATTGTCTTATCAGGGGTAAGGAGTCCGGCAGCCTCGGCATCACTAATCATACGCAGGGCTGCACGGTCTTTAACCGAGCCTCCGGGATTGCCCCGTTCGATCTTGGCGTAGATCCTGACATCCGGGGTTAAATGAGCTGTTATCCTGGAGAGCCTTACAAGGGGGGTATTTCCTACCAGATCGATTACAGATCCTGCCGCCTCCTGCTGTCTTTCATTATATGACCGTGTCATAAGTGAATCATTATAACAAATAACAACAGAAGCCGGCATTGCCATCAACACAGCTGTGGCAGGCAAAATCATGCGTGGTATGTCATTGAAAATAACCTTTGGGTATGATAATCTAACTTCGCTTACAATAAGATAACCTTATGATAAATAAGAAAAACATCGGAGAAAAAGTTCTGCTATCAGGCAATGAGGCCATTGCCCAGGGGGCCTTTGAGGCAGGCGTCAGCGTGGCATCCGGCTATCCCGGCACGCCCTCAACAGAGATCCTCGAAAATCTCTGCACCTATGGCGACATCTATACTGAATGGGCGCCGAATGAGAAAGTAGCGCTTGAAGTGGCTTTAGGCGCTTCTTTTGCCGGAGCTCGTGCTTTGGCAACCATGAAACATGTCGGGCTGAACGTTGCTGCTGATCCACTCTTCACTGCTGCCTATACCGGAGTCAAGGGCGGACTTGTGATCGTGACTGCTGATGATCCTGAAATGCATAGCTCGCAGAACGAGCAGGACAACCGGAACTATGCGTATGCTGCCAAGGTGCCGATGCTGGAGCCCTCTGATGCAGCCGAGGCAAAAGAGTTTCTGAAGATCGCATACAGAATAAGCGAGGAATTTGATACGCCGGTTCTCTTCAGGACCACCACAAGGGTCGCCCATGTGAAAGGCATTATCACCATCGGCGGGACAGAGAGTTCGAAAGCCACGCTCGGCATAGAAAAGATGCCTGAGAAGTTTGTTATGCTTCCTGCTCATGCACGCAGACGCAGGGTTGAACTCGAAAAAAGGATGCTCAGGCTGAAGGAATTTGCTGAGACCTTTCCTGAAAACAGGATCGAATGGGGAGACAAGACAAGAGGGTTCATAACGTCAGGCGTCTCCTATCTTTATGTAAAAGAGGCCTTCCCCCAGGCATCAGTGCTGAAGCTCGGCATGGCGTACCCCTTCCCTGACCGGATGATCAGGGACTTTGCATCTGAAGTGGATGAACTGTTCATTGTGGAAGAACTCGACCCCTTCATCGAATCCCATGTGAAGGCATTAGGCGTCGAATGCAGAGGGAAAGAGCTCATCCCTGCCATGGGCGAGCTGAATTCCGCTCTGGTGCGCCAGTCGATCACCTGTGAACCGGCACGCGACCTGTTTGAACCTGTGCCTATCCCTATGAGACCGCCGAACCTCTGCGCGGGCTGTCCGCACAGGGGCATATTCCATGCGATCTCAAAACTCAAGGTTTTTGTTGCCGGCGATATCGGCTGTTACACCCTTGCTGCACTGAAACCGCTCTCGTCCATGGACTCCTGTATCTGTATGGGCGCAAGCATAGGCACTGCATTTGGCATGGAGAAGGCCTTGGGCAAAGACAGCCTGGGCAAGATCGTCGCCGTGATCGGCGATTCGACCTTTATGCATTCAGGCATCACCGGTCTTATTGATGTTGTGTATAACCGGGGATTTTCTACGGTCATCATTCTTGATAACAGAACGACCGGCATGACCGGCCACCAGCCGAACCCTTCAACAGGCACGACACTCGGCGGCGACAAGGGTGCAGGCATCGACATTGAGGCGCTCTGCAGGGCCATCGGCGTCAAGCATGTTGTGACACTCGATCCGCATGAGCATGAGAACGCCGTCAAGGTCCTGAAACAGGAGATCGAACGGCCCGAGCCATCTGTCATCATCACCAGGGCCCCGTGTGCACTGCTTCCCGAGATGAAGAAACGCAAGGACAAAAAAATTCACACGGTCATCGAAGCCAACTGCACCGGATGCAGGTCCTGCCTCAGGATCGGCTGTCCTGCGATCGAATGGGTGCCGCTGACTCCCGAAGAGGCAAAACAGTCAGGCTATAAAGAGACGCAGAAGGGACATTCCCATATCAACATGGTCATGTGCGATGGCTGCGGCCAGTGTGCACCGCTCTGCAAGTTCAAGGCGATCGTCGTGGCAGGCCCGGGCAAGGGTAAAACTGATGGATAAGGTCATGAACCTTTTTCTCTGCGGCGTCGGCGGACAGGGTATTCTCCTTGCCAGCGAGGTCATCTCTTCCGCCTGTATGAATGCAGGGTTTGACGTAAAACAGAGCGAGGTGCATGGCATGGCCCAGCGAGGCGGATCGGTCATATCGCATATCCGCTTCGGCAGGAAGGTCTACTCACCTCTGATTGAGGCTGGAAGTGCGGACCTCGTCGTCTCATTCGAGATGTTAGAGGCTTTGCGCTACCTGCCCTATATGAACAAGGACACCAAGGTGATCGTGAATACGCAGAAGATCCTTCCTGCTCCGGTTGCAACCGGCATGGACACATACCCTGCTGATGTATTTGCTCAGCTCAGTCAGAGGGGGCTTTCGCTCTTCCCTGTCGACGCCTTTGATATCGCTCAATCGATCGGCGAAACAAGGGCAGTCAATATGGTCCTGGTCGGCGCCCTTTCCGCATTCCTTCCTCTTGACGAACAGACATTCATGCAGGTGATCGAAAAGCGGCTACCTGAGAAGATCAGGAAGGTGAATATTGAGGCGTTCCTGAAAGGTAAAGAAACCGTAAAAGGAATGCTGACAAAGACGTAATAAGTCTTGATCAGGTAATAAGAGAAGGCGGGTTTGTAAAAAGAGCCGGAGGCAAGGCGGGCAAGAGATGAGGAATGAGGCGTGCCTGGAGGCACGTCGCAGTGACGCATTTTGAAGCTCAACGCAGCATACGGACTTTTTACGAAGCCGCGGAAGGAGTAGTTATGATCTGGAACGAGGAGTTCGAGACACTGCCCAGAGAGGCATTAGAGGCCCTTCAGCTCAAGCGGCTGAAGAACCTTGTTGAGCGGGTTTATACCGCAGTCCCCTACTACCGCAACAAGATGGACCAGGCGGGTGTAAAACCGACGGACATCAGGAGCCTTGCTGACCTCAGAAAACTGCCGTTCACCACAAAAGAAGATCTGCGCCTGAACTATCCCTTTGGTCTTTTCGCCGTTCCTTTTGACAAGGTAGTCAGGATCCATGCATCCTCAGGCACCACAGGCAAGCCTACGGTTGTCGGATATACAAAAAATGATATTGATGCCTGGGCAGAACTTATGGCAAGGACGCTCTCGGCAGGCGGCGCACATGCCGGTGATGTTGTGCATAATGCCTATGGATATGGCCTGTTCACCGGAGGCCTCGGAGCGCATTACGGCGCGGAAAGGCTCGGCGCCGCGGTCATCCCGATCTCCGGAGGGAACTCCAAGCGCCAGATCATGCTGATGCAGGACTTCGGCTCAACAGTACTCCTGTGCACACCTTCGTATGCCCTGAACCTTGCTGATGTCATGAAAGAGATGAACGTTGATCCCAAAAGCCTGAAACTCCGTGTAGGCCTCTTCGGCGCAGAACCCTGGTCAGAGAATATGCGGCAGGAGATCGAGGCACGCCTGAATATCAAGGCCATAGACATCTTCGGATTGAGCGAGGTCATGGGACCGGGCGTTGCTTCCGAATGCATTGAGGAAAAACACGGGCTGCACGTCTTCGAAGACTATTTCATTCCCGAGATCATCAACCCTGAAACATTTGAGCCTGTTCCGCATGGTGAGTTGGGCGAACTGGTCTTCACGACGCTTACCAAGGAGGCCTTCCCGGTGATCCGCTACCGCACAAAAGACCTTTCTCGTCTTATCACAGAGCCCTGCTCCTGCGGCAGGACCTTCCACAGGATGCAGCGTATAACCGGCAGGACCGATGATATGCTGATCATCAGGGGAGTGAATGTCTTCCCTTCGCAGATAGAACATGTGCTGATGTCCATCGAGGGCGTTGAGCCTCATTACCAGATTATGGTTGACCGCCAGGCATCCCTTGATATCATGGAGGTGCAGGTGGAGGTGAGTGAGGACATCTTCTCTGACGAGATCAAGGTGCTCGAAAAATTGGGCAAGAGGATCGAGCGGGAGATCAAGGACCTTCTTGGCGTCTCCTGCAAGGTGAAACTCGTTGAGCCGAAGACCATCCAGCGATCCGAAGGCAAGGCAAAACGGGTGATCGATAACAGGAAATTGTAAAATGGGCAATCAGCGATCAGCCTTCAGCTCCCAGTAAAAGATATTATTACAGTATGTTTTAGCTGACTGCTGAAAGCTTAAAGCTGATAGCTTTATTAACCGGAGGTTATTATGAAAGTCGAGCAGATATCCATATTTCTGGAAAACAAGTCAGGAAGACTTGCAGAGGTCGCAACCGTGCTTGCAGAGGCAGGGATCAACATCCGCGCCCTTTCACTGGCAGACACAACGGACTTCGGCATACTGCGTCTTATCGTAAATGACACCGAAAAGGCAAAGCAGGTACTAAAGGAAAAAGGCTTCACGGTCGGCAAGACCGAGGTGATCGGCGTTGAGGTAGCGGACAAGCCGGGCGGTCTGGCAGAGATCCTGAACGTGATGAAGGCCAACAGCATAAATGTTGAATATATGTACGCCTTTGTGCAGAAGTCTGCAGGAAATGCGGTTATCATTTTTCGTTTCGACGAACTGGAAAAGGCGATCGATGCGCTGCAGAAGGCAGGCATCAGGATCATGAAAGGTGAAGAGATCTATTCGATCTGATCGAAATCATTCAATAAAAGGGAGGCACAAAACATGAAAGCTGTAAAGATTTTGGCAGTATTGTTGTTCTCGTTTATGCTCCTTGCAGCGCCTGCGCTGGCCAAGGACACCATCAAGATCGGTGCAATCCTGGCAGTAACAGGCCCTGCATCATTCCTCGGCGCGCCTGAGGCGAAGACGCTTGAGATGCTCGTTGAGGATATCAACAAAAAAGGCGGCATCAAGGGCATGAAGGTCGAGTTGATTATCAAGGACTCAGGAGCAAGCCCGGAGAAGGCCCTTTCGTTTGCAAAGCAGCTGATAGAAGAAGACAAGGTGCTGGCCATTATCGGACCGTCCACAAGCGGCGAGACCATGAAGATCAAGAGCGTGGCTGAAGAGGCAAAGGCAATTCTTATTTCCTGCGCTGCAGCTGAAGTGATCGTAAACCCGGTCGCAAAGTATGTATTCAAAACACCGCAGATGGATAAACATGCTGTCATCAGGATCTTCGAGCAGATGAAGTCCATGAAGATTGCCAAGGCAGGAGTCCTTTCGTCCAACACTGGCTTCGGCAAGGCTGGCAAGGAGCAGATCGAAAAGCTGGCTGCCGAGCATGGCGTACAGGTGGTTGCAAGTGAGGCATATGACAGTAAGGCAACAGACCTCACCGCAGAGGTTACCAAGGTGAAGGCAGCAGGAGCAGAGGCAATCATCAACTGGTCCATCGAGCCTGCACAGGCTATCGTTATCAAAAACGCCCGCCAGCTCGGATTCAAAGGCCCGATATTCCAGAGCCACGGCTTTGGTAATATCAAATACGTTGAAGCTGCCGGAGAAGCTGCTGAAGGCGTTATCTTTCCTGCCGGCAGACTCCTGATTGCTGAT
>JACRHC010000066.1 GCA_016217675.1 Nitrospirota bacterium | reverse complement strand
GCCGAGCTTCCCCAGTGCGATCACCGAGAATTTCTCGTCTTCAGGGGATCCGTAGATGCTGCTGACATACTGCCTGATGATATTGAGAGAACCTTCGGTGATCACATCCGCAAGACAGCTCATCTCGAACATGATATCCACAAGATCAGCCTTTTTCAGAATGTCCCGGAGCGTGATCTTCAGGATCTCTTTCAGCCTGAACCTGCGGACAACGTTCATGTAAAGAGGCAGCGTAGTCCTCTGAGGGGCTTCACTAATAGCATCAAACTCCCGCTTCAGGGCAATAGCGACAGCTTCCCGTTCAGGAGCATTCTCAATCGTGCTGATCGCGGCAAAAAGGTCTTCGGGATGGGTATTGCTGTAGTTTGCAAGGAACTGACTGTGGCTGAAAAGAAGGGAGATGCTTCTGATATGTTCCTGAAGTTCATTGCCTCGTTCAGGGTTCTCCTCAAGAAAAGAAGAAAGGTTCTTCAGCGCCCGCTCGGGATCAGGCGTTGCCGCAGCAGCTTCTTTAAGAATATTCTCGATCATGGGCAGTTGTACGTTTCATATATTGGCCAGAAGTTTTGTTCCTGAAGGCAAACGATCTCTAATCGAGACTGACCGTCCGAAAATTATGGCCAACGTTGGATTTTAACATCCCCGTTGGCCTTTATATTTTCCCACGCTCTTTCAACCCGCTTCTCGTGTCATCCTGCAAAAAAGTCGCGACTACGCACGGTTCCCGTGGCAGAGACTACGGTGTATTCTATTAATATATTCCGTATTCAGTGGACTGCTACATATTCAGCAAAAGATGTGGATTCCGGAACGGGCAGATTATCTTCTATGAGGCCGTGCACATGCATTTCAATCGCCTCATGCATATTACGTTCAGCATCCTCGCGGCTCGCGCCGGTTGCAATACAGCCAGGCAAATCCGGCGAATATGCCGAATAGTTAGCCTTTGCCTTTTCAATTACAATAAGAAATCGATGCATTTACTTTGCCTCCTTCAGCTTCGACTGTTTCATAATGCTATTCAGAGTGCCCGGTGCTAAATCGTCGTTAGCATGCCCGGCTATAGTAACCCTGCCGGGTTTTTCCGCATGCTTGTATTGTCGATGACTGCCCTTGGTATCCACCCTATACCAACCATCCGCTTCTATCAGCTTTATGATATCACGCACTTTCACCGCTTTTCTCCATATTTATCGCGTCCCCTCCCCAATCGAGTTGATCTATGCTCATTTCCCGCCCCCCCAGCAAAGCTTTTACTCTCAGTTCAATATTGCCTGTGGTATAATTGCGGCATCGCCCCAAGAGGCCTATAACTTATGATTATCATACATAAAATTGACGATTTTCTCTTCAACCTTTTCCCTGCCGCAAAGGAAGCAAAGGAAGCAAAGGAAGCAGGGAAAGACCTCTCCCTCCTGAAAGAGGAGATTGCCAACTACTATACCTTCGGGCCGTTCAAACCGAAAGTCGAGATCCAAGATGACCTGATCACCGTAGAAATCGATACCTCCGCAATTACCAGCCAAAAGTCCGACTTTGACACTGTTGTCAAATACTGCGAAACTGGCAAGTTCCATAAAGCAAAACCAATCCTCGAAAAACTTATCAAGAAGAACCCTACTGTCTCGGAATATCACAGAATATTAGGCCAGATATACTCTGACGAAGGCAGACAGGAAGAAGCTATAAACTGTCTGATCGACGCCCTGCGCTGGGACCCGAAAAACACCCACGCCTTGACCATGATGGGCAATATCTTTGCCCGGTCAAAAAATGACATCACCACCGCGATGTCCTATTACGAGCAGGCCCTTGTCGTAAAGCCTGATGATCATATAGCAATGAATAATATAGGCGCCAATCTCATGCAGTTAGGAAGAGTGGATGACGCACAGCGCTATTTTGAGCAGGCCCTATCAATAAACAGCGCTTACCCGAACACCTTGTATGGTTTGGGCATGGTAAGCGGGATGAAGGGCAATCATCTCGTTGCATTCGACTATGCAATCCAGTCCCTGAAGAAATGCAAACCAGGATATCCCGTCTACGGCAATGCCTTTGAACTGGCACAGCAGGCAGGGTTAAGATCAGTTGAAAGCATTGATCCAGCTGAAATGTTCAATCAGTATTCCCGGCAGTTAGCTGTTGAATCCGGAAAGGTAATTGATGTCATACAGGACGACAGCATCCCGACACCGGCGAAAATCGAGATAGCCGAGAACTACGGACGGGACAAGCACATTATCAAATTCAAGAAAGACAGATTGGCAGTGGCCCATTTGATGATGCACGAACTTGTCCACCTCGATCTGATCACACAGTGCCGAAAAAGAAACGCAAATTTTCTCTTCGTCTCGACCAAAGAGCAGCAGGCACTTTTTATCAGGGACAATGAACCGACCATTCAAAAACTCAACAGGGAAGGACTGCCTGACGAAGCCATCACTGGCTACATAACCTTCCTTTTCAACGGCATTAACAGTCAGATCTATAACAGTTCAGTCGATCTTTTCATCGAAGCTTTTCTGTATAAGACCTATCCAAACTTGCGACCCTTTCAGTTTCTTTCGCTTCTGTCTTTGCTTAAAGAATATATTGAGGGGGCAACCAGCAAAGAAGCCCTGGAACACGCACCCGTGAGGGTCAGGAATGCCAATATAATTTTAAGCCTCACCCATGCTTTTCAGTTCAGGGACTTGTTCGGCTTTGACCTGACCCATCTCTTCAAGGCAACGTCAACTCAAGTGAAACTTGCAAAAGAATTCCACACTGAATATTTAAAATATCTGAGAAATGATAAGTCACTTGATGCACACCTTCTGATTCTAAAATGGGCGAAAGAACTCAGGATTGAAAATTACTTCAGTCTGATCGATGGGAATGATTACCGGAGCGGGCCTGCAACGAGTGCCGAGAGTGTTGTAGATATCGAGTTTATCAAACCCTCGCCCCTTGAGGGAGAGGGCAAGGGTGAGGGGACGTCCTTAGACATTCAACAAGATCCCGCAGGCCAGGCAGCAATCACCATGTATTGTCTCAGCGCACTGCAGTATTTTGAAGACAAGGAACTGCCTGAGATCCAGAAGGTTGGTTTTGAGATTGCGATGTTGGGCAGGCAGGGGATCGACCCGGCTAATCATGACAAAAAATACTCATTGAAAAGCATCCCCGGCAAAGAGTTCTCTGGCCTTCAGCTCCTTGCCTACATGTACGCAGCCTTTCAGGTTATAGATCCTTTTCTGGATACGGGGTTGGCGTTTAAGAAGGAATATAAGGAAGCGAAGAAGTTGCATGAAAAAAGATAAAACAGAAATAGAAGAAATAACTGATCAGCTAATCAAGTTCAGAGATGAGCGCAATTGGGAGCAATTTCACAACTCTAAGGACTTGGCACTGGCATTGTCTATCGAGGCAGCAGAACTCAACGAACTGTTTCTCTGGAAAGCTGCCGAGGACGTTAACGTCGAAAAACTAAAAGAGGAACTGGCTGATGTTTTCATCTTCGCCTTTTTGCTTGCCAGAAAACACAAGTTGAACATCAGGAACATCATGATGAAGAAGATTGCGGTCAACGAGAAAAAATATCCGGCAGAGAAAACCAGAAGTACAGCGAGGAAATATAATGAACTTTAAGCTACGGCAATTTGCTGCGTGTTGATATGAGAAATATTTTCATCGCGTATATGGCACCTGGCAACCATGAGCAAATGGTTCATTATCAAGACACTGTAAAGAACAAAGTTCCTCAAAATCGTATTGTGCCCTATGTTGATCGCAATCTCCAGAGCAAGATAAGGACTTTTTTTGGTGACAAACCTATTACCATATGGGGGTCAAGGGATTCGGATGCAAATCGTGCGCGCTTTGAGGGAATGAAGCCAGGTGACGATATTCTCATCGTTGAGGGCGGCACAATAAAATTACTGGGAAAACTTTTTGCCACGATCATCAGCCCTGATTTATCAAGAGAACTTTGGCAGGGGATAGCGGGGGATAATGCTGCTGTTTGGAGCCTGATCTACTTTATAGCGAATCCACTGGATATCGAGTTACCCTTTAAGAAATTTAACAGATTGTTTGGTTATCAGGAAAACTACTTGCCTCGCGGTTTTACAAGTATATCTTCGAACAGGCTTGAGGAGTTCTATAGTCAATATGATGACCTCTATTCAATACTTCTACGTATCAAGCAGGGGCAGCAATATGAAGTCAGACAAACAGAGGAGCTATTACAGATAAAAGAAGATGCCGTCATGGACTTACAGGCCGAAGATGTTGAAGAGATCCTCAAAGGAAGTGAACTATCTGACCATGTCAGGATGCAATGGAAGCTTATGCATTTGGGTTTAAAGACGGGCGCAAAAGTTTGGGTTCCGCGAGGCGACCAGCATAAGATACAGAAGGCCTATGATTTCAACGAATTCGAGTCCGCATTCACCGCAGGCATTGATACACCGGCAAAGTATGTTGAAAATATTGATGTGGTCTGGAAGGAAGAATTTCGTATTGATGCTGCGTTTGAAATAGAGCATTCTACAGCTATATATTCGGGCTTGCTCAGATTCGCTGATCTAAAGATCGTAGCGCCAAATAGCAATTACCCTCTTTTTATTGTGGCACCCTTAGCTAAGAAGAGCCGTGTTTTTGAACAGGTAAGAAGGCCAGTCTTTAAGCGACTGGGCATGGATAAGGAAGTGAGATACCTATCTTATGAAGCAATTGACGACATTGATAAATTTTTTGAGAGATCAAACAGCGGACTAAGCGTTGATCTCATAACAGGGAAATCGGAATCGGTTAGGTAGTTTAGTCATTCCAGGAGTCTGAGATTCTGCCCGCTCCACCTTCTCACCTTCCCACTCGCGGGGAAAAGCAAGCGCCCGGTCTTTTATTTCATTCAGCGAAAGCGGCATTATCTATTTCCTCTCGCTCTCCCAAAGTCGCGGATCGATCGAGTCCCTGATGCCTTCACCAAGGAGGTTGTACCCTACCACGGTGATAAGGATGGCAAGGCCGGGGAAAACCGAGAGCCACCAGGCGATCTCGATATTGTCCTTGCCGAGGGTGAGGATGTTACCCCAGCTCGGCGTTGGCGGCTGAACACCGATACCTAAAAAACTGAGCGCTGATTCCACAAGCACTGCGCCTGCAATGCCTAACACTGCTGATACCAGCACCGGCGCCATGCTGTTGATCATGATATGCCTGAAGATGATGCGGAAGTCGCTTGCGCCAAGGGCACGGGCAGCAACAACATAATCCCGTTCCTTTACCGAAAGAAACTCCGCACGCACAAGGCGGGCAACGCCCATCCATCCGGTCAGCCCGATCACGATCATAATGTTCCAGATGCTCGGCTCTATGAAGGCAATAACTGCAAGGATAAGAAAAAAGGTCGGGATCGTAAGCATGATGTCTATGAAGCGCATAATAATCCGCTCTGTCCATCCACCATAGTACCCGGCAATCGCGCCGAAGATAATGCCGATCACTGAGGCAATACCCACTGCCACAAACCCCACCGCAAGGGAGATGCGCGCACCCCATATCATCCTGCTCAACACATCCCTGCCGAGATCATCAGTTCCAAGAGGATGATGAATATCCGGCGGCATCAGAATATGCTTCCGGTCAATATCATTCGGTTTATACGGCGCGACGAGCGGAGCAAAAACCGCTGCCACGACAAGACAGAGCACAATTATAGCGCCTGCAACTGCAAGCCTGTTCTGTTTGAACCTTTTCAGGAAGAGGCTGCCGAGGGAATCTGTCTTCATCGTCCTGTCCTTATCCTTGGATCAGCGAACATATACCCGATATCCGCAAGCAGGTTCCCTATAAGCGTCAGAAAGGCACCGATCGTAAGGATCGCCATGATCAGGGAATAGTCCCTTGTCATAACGCCGTTGAAAAATAGCTGGCCCATGCCGGGGATGCCGAAGATATTTTCGAAGATAACACTCCCGCCGATAAGACCGGGGACCGAAAGACCGGCAAGGGTGATAAGCGGAAGCAGCGCGTTCCTGAAGGCATGGCGGTAGATGACCGTCTTCTCAGGCAGGCCTTTAGCCCTTGCCACGGTCACATAGTCCTGTCTGACCACCTCAAGCATGCTGCTGCGCATGTATCGCGAGTCTGCAGCGAGCCCGCCAAAGGCTGCTACGAACATAGGCAGAACAAGGTGCTTCAGCCTGTCCAGAATCTTGCCTCCGACAGAGAGCGAATCATAGCTCATGGATTTGAGGCCAGAGATAGGCAGCCAGTCAAGGTACACGCCAAAGAGCATCATCAAAAGAAGAGCGAGCCAGAAAGAAGGCATCGCAAAACCGAGAAATACCGTTGTAGTCGTGATCTTGTCATAGAGCGTATTCTGATGTGTAGCAGACGAAATGCCGACAGGAATGGCGATCATGAGGATGATGATCATGGCGATCAGGTTCAGCATGAAGGTTATGAACAGCCTCCGCTCAAGCAGAGGCTGTTTGGTATCCCAGATCTTCTGCATCACCGGCCGTCTGTCCATCGAAAAGGACTCTCCGAAATCGAGTCGAACGATCCTCTTGAGCCACATGCCGTATTGGACAATCACAGGCTTGTCGAGATTGTAAAGTTTTTCGAGCCGTTCCCTTGCCTCAGGTGTCATCTTCGGGTTCATTTCGGAAAGCGCATCAGTCGGCTTGCCCGGAGCAAGATGGATGATGAAGAACGAGATGAGGGTAATGCCGAACAGGGTCGGTATCATCTCAAGAAAACGTTTTGCAAGATACTTGAACATTATTGCCCCATGGTATGCCGCTGCAGGGGCTTCGGCACATACCATTTCGGCATATTATAGCTTATGCCTATGGCAGTCGGTTTGATGTTCTTTATCCTGGCATGCACGATAGGCGTAGCATCAGGGACATAGAGAAAGATGTACGGCACCTCATCGGCAAGGATCTCCTGGATCCTGAAGTAGGCCTTTTTCCTCTCCTCTATAGCAAATGTCCTTCTCCCCTTTTCGAGCAGCTGATCAACCTCAGGATTGTTGTAGCTGATGAAGTTCAGCTCCTTCTCCTTTGTTTTGGAAGAATGCCAGATATCATATTGGTCAGCGTCAAGACCGATCGACCAGCCGAGCAGCACGGCCTCGAACCGTTTCTTGTCTATGAACTGGTTCACAAAGGTTGACCATTCAACCGTCCTGATTTCGACCTTTACGCCTATCTTCTCAAGGCGGGACTGGATAATCGTTGCCGTATTCTTGCGCAGGCTGTTGCCTGCATTCGTCAGGATCGTGAAGCTGAAAGGTTTGCTGTCCTTGTCGAGGATACCGTCTCCGTCTCTGTCCTGCCAGCCAGCCTCTTTCAGGAGTTCTTTTGCCTTTTCAGGATTGTACTCGTATCTCTTCACATTCGGGTTATACGGCCAGGTGTTCGGCACATAGGGTCCTGTTGCCGGACTGCCGAGGCCGAAGAGGACTACATCAACGATCTCGTTTTTGTCTATGGCATAGGACATGGCCTGTCTCACCCTTTTGTCGCTGAACCAGGGATGCTTCTGGTTGAATGCAAGGTGCGTATAACTGAATGCAGGATACCGGTATTTGCGGAAATTGTTTTTGAAAAAAGTATTGTCAGTCTGTTTGGTATACTGGATCGGTGTCAGTCCCATCATATCTACATCTCCGGTCTTGAGCACCAGGAACATGGTAGCAGGGTCAGGTATAACCTTATAGATGTACCGGTCAATATACGGCCGTCCTTCAAAATAGTCCTTGTTCGATTCAAGGACCAGTTCCTGGCCTGATACCCACTTGGCAAGTTTATAAGGCCCGAGCCCCACAGGACTTCTGACCAGGTCACTCTTGGTGATGTCCTTGCCTTCAAGCAGATGCTTCGGCAGGATCACCAGGCTCGTCCAGCTGGTGAGCGCAGGCGCAAACGGCTTTTCATACGTGACCCTGAAGGTGTATTTATCGAGCACCTCTGCCTTCTTCACCTGAAGAAAATCCTCTTTGTACGCAGAGGGGGTCTTCTCATCAATGATCGTTTTGTACCCGAACATCACATCATCTGCAGTGAATTCCACTCCATCCGTCCATTTGACGCCCTTTCTCAGATGAAACGTGATCACCAGTCCGTCTTTTGAAATATCCCATGATTCTGCAAGGTCACCGATAACACTCAAATCAGTGTCGTACTTGACCAGCCCGTTGAAAATGTGGTTTGCGACATTGTGCGAGGCGCTGTCGCTGGCAAGCATCGGGATAAGATTCGAAGGTTCGCCGATAACGCCTTCAACCAGCGCATCGCCATATGCAGGTTGACCGTTTTCGGCCTTAAGATCAGCCTCTGTTTCAGACCCTTTCACTTTCTGCTTGCAGGCAGGTGTCAGCAGCATGAGGATCAGGATAATAATGGTGGAAGAAGAGGCTATTCGCATGGAATAAGGATACTGTAATATTTTCCTGTTTTGCAATCAGCGGAATGAGGTATCGCTGAGAACAATTTCAGGGGCTGCTTTTCTGCCTGGAAATGTCAGCGGAAAGATCGGCATAAGATGCCTGTTTTCCCCTTATGTTTTACCCTGCTATTAAATAATGTGCTCGAAATCCCTGTTTTTATTATAATAGTAAATATGCTCGTCGGCTATAACACTAACATATCCTACAAGGGAACAGTTTATCACGTTCAGACCGAAGACAGCGGCCTCAAGAACCCGCATATCATAACCCTGCTTTATAACAAGGGGACCATACTTTCAAGAAAAAAAGTGAACTACGCAAATATTGCGTCAGCCCCTGAATACAAAGAAAAAGTAAGGGAACTGATGAAAGAGCAGCACAAGGCAATGATCAAAGAATTGATTGCCGGCAAGCACACCCAGGATGTGGCTCCTTCTGCACCTGAGCCGGCAGCAGAAGCAGTTGTTCCTGCTCCCCCTGTGCCTTCTCTTCCTCCTGTGCTGCCTGAGCCTGTCCAGGAAAAACCGGCGCCGCCTGAAGAAGAAAAACCTGCTGAGCCGGAACCTGACAAAAAACAGATAACGAAAAGCCTCGATGATATCCTCCTCGACTACCTCATGAAGGAAGAAGACAGATAGTATGGAACAGCCGGATCCTATGATACATTTTGAAAACGTCACCAAGGAGTATGAGCTTCAGACAGCCTTACGGGATGTGACCTGCTCGATCGAAAAGGGAGAGATGGTATTTCTGACAGGGCCAAGCGGTTCAGGCAAAACAACCATGCTCAAGCTCATCTATCTTGCAGAACTGCCTGACCAGGGCGATATCACGATCGCAGGATGGAACACCGGCACACTGAAGGAGTCGAGCATCCCCTTTGTGCGACGTAATATCGGCGTTGTGTTTCAGGATTTCAGGCTTCTCGATAACAGAAATATTTACGAGAACATTTCGCTTGCGCTCAGGATCCGCGGCATTGGTGAACGGGAGATCAAAGCGCGGGTATATGAGGCGCTCAAAACCGTCAATCTCCGGCATAAGGCTGACAGTTATCCGAGGAGACTCTCGGGAGGAGAGCAGCAGAGGATCGTGATCGCCCGTGCAATTGTCGCTGAGCCGACTGTCCTGTTAGCTGATGAACCGACCGGCAACCTCGACCCTGAGACCGCCGAAGACGTGCTGAAAACGTTTAAGGACATTCATGCCAAGGGCACGACCATCCTGATCGCAACGCACAACCGGGAACTCTATATGAACTCGGGCAAACGGGTACTCCGGCTTGAGGCCGGTTCGCTGGTAAGCCGGGAGGTATGCTGATGCCGACATCCTATGCGTTCAGGCTTGCAATGCAGAGCCTGAAAAAGGATAAGTGGATCAACCTGCTCTCCATGCTCACGATCTTTGCCGGACTTTTCATCATCAGCATCAGTTTCTTTGTCTTTTATAATATCGAAATCGCAACGCGGAACCTGCCTGAGAAGTTTTCCCTGGTCGTGTACCTCGACAACAATCTCGGCCAGGAGAAGATCGAGCAGGTGATCAGTGCAGTCAGGGCCAAAAGGGCTGTCTCCTCAGTAAAGTTCATTGCCAGGGAAGAAGCGTTCAGGGAGTTGAAAAGCACGCTCAAAAATTCCCAGTATGTTCTTGAAGGGCTTGAGGATAATCCCCTGCCTGACTCCCTCGAAGTGAAGCTGAAGAGGGATGCCATGGGCTCTGAATCAGTCAAACAGTTAGCCGAGGAGACGAAAAGGATCAAGGGTGTCTCAGAGGTCGATTACGGTGAAAAGTTCCTCGATATCCTGCAGAACATCAAGGCAGGTGTCAAGATAACCGGCCTTGTCCTTGCCCTCATCCTCTGCACCGGCATTGTATTTGTTTGCTACAGCACCGTAAAGATCCTCTTCTATCGCAGGACTGATGAGATCGAGACATTCAAGCTCCTCGGAGCAACAAAGGGTTTTATCCGGGCTCCCTTCATCATCGAAGGTGCTGCTATCGGCACAACAGCAGGGTTCACAAGCCTTGCTGCCGTATTTGTTCTTCATCATTTTCTGTTCCTAAAGCTGATCAACTCTGTGCCGCTTTTCAAGACCGTGCTCTTTCCTTCCCATGTATTTCTTCTCCTTCCCCTGATCGGCATGTTCCTCGGCATTTTCGGGGCAGCGATCGCGCTGGGAAGACTCAAATACTGATGTTCTTTGCCGTTGTCCTTATCCTTGCCCTCGCCTGTCCCTCGATATCCCTCGGTGCATCAACTGAACTGGAATACAAAAAAATCCAGGAAAAGATCGACGAAGAGAAAAGGAAGCTGAGCGCAGCCCAGGAGCGCGAGGCCTCGGTGCTGAACGAGCTTGACGAGGTAAATAAGAGGCTGAACATCGCAGAAACAGACCTCAGAAAATACCGGTCAAACCTGCGGCAGACAGAGGTCACTATCACCAGCATTGCCATTGAAATGGAAAAGATAAAACGCAGCCTTGAGCGGCAGAAGAACTGGATCAGAAGAAAGCTCCGCTCCATGAACCGCCTCGGCTATGGAGGAGATGTCCTGACGCAGGTGCTGAGCGCCGAAGATATGGCGCAGCTCATGAGGACATGGAAATATCTTGAACACGCAACCCTCTATGAGCATAAGATCCTTAAAACATACCGTGAAAACCTCCAGAAACTGGATGCAGAGCAAAAAAAACTCGAGGGCCTCAGGCTGGAATTCGAGACACGGCAGAACAAGGTCAAATCAAAAGAAGCAGAGCTTGCTGAAAAGAAAAAAGAAAAAGAGACAATACTGCAGTCTGTCAGAACAGAGAAGACAACGCGGCAGAAGATGATCTCAGAGCTGAAAGAGGCCTCGCGCAGAATGCTCGAGATCATCAAGGAGTCAACAAAAACAGACGATTATGAAGGCAAGGGCTTCGCCCAGCTCAAGGGTAAACTCCTCTGGCCTGCAGACGGGAAAATAGCAATCCCCTACGGCTCACACAAAGACCCGCAGTTTGATACACCGGTCTTCAGAAACGGCATTCATATCCAGACAGACTCATCCGGAGATGCACGGGCAGTGTATGAGGGCAAGGTAATCTTTGCCGAGTGGTTCAAGGGGTTCGGCCAGCTCGTTATCATCAACCACGGCAGCGGGTACCACACGCTCTATGGCAACCTTGCCGAGATTTTTTCAAAGGTTGGAGATATAATAAAAGAGAAGCAGATGATAGGGAAGGTCGGGACATCAGGCGTCCTCAATGCTCAGGGAATATACTTTGAGATCAGATACAAAGGCAAACCACTTGACCCGGCCCAATGGCTGAAAAAGAAGAAGAGATAACTCAGGAGGTCGTATCAGCATGTTTAAGATAAAGAAGCAGACATTTCTTGTTTTTTTCCTCGTCCTGGCAGTAGCAACCACAGGCATAGTCCTTGGCAGATTGTCAGTCACTGCAGTAAGCGCTGAAGGCGAGGGGTATGAGGAGCTCAAGACCTTTACCGAGGTCCTTTCCATGGTAAAGAAACATTATGTGGAAGACGTAAAATCAAAGGACCTTGTGTATGGAGCGATCAGAGGAATGCTCAACTCTCTTGACCCGCACTCGAGCTTCATGACCGCAGAGGGGTACAAGGATATGCAGGTTGAAACAAAGGGCGAATTCGGCGGCATCGGTATCCAGATCGGGATGAAGGAGAGCATGTTGACGGTCATTTCTCCCATTGAGGACACACCCGCGTTCAGGGCTGGCATCAAGGCAGGGGATAAGATCGTCAAGATCAACAACGTCACCACCCGCGACATGACCCTGCAGGATGCGGTCTCTAAAATGAGGGGTACGCCCAAGACGACCGTCGTCATCAGCATCATGAGAGAGGGCTGGAAAGATCTGAAGGACTTCACCCTGACACGCGAGATCATCAAGGTCAAGAGCGTAAAGTCAAAGGTCCTTGAAGGCGGCATCGGGTACATAAAGATCAATCAGTTTCAGGAACAGACCTCTAATGACCTTGCCGCTGCGCTGAAGAAACTGAACGAAGAAAAGATATCGTCGCTTGTCCTTGATCTGAGGAACGATCCCGGCGGGCTGCTCAACAGCTCTATTGACGTGGCAAGTCAGTTCCTCGAAAAAGGCAAGCTCGTTGTGTACACAAAAACAAGAAGCGGTGAAAAATCAGAGTTCTTTACGAACAATGACGGACACTTCAAGCTCCCCATGGTAGTGCTCATAAACCAGGGAAGCGCAAGCGCATCCGAGATCGTTGCAGGTGCGCTCAAGGACTGGAACAGGGCAGTGACCATCGGCACAGTGACCTTTGGCAAGGGTTCTGTCCAGACAGTAATACCGCTCAGCGACGGCTCTGGCCTGAGGCTGACAACAGCAAAATACTACACACCCAAGGGCAAGTCTATCCAGGGGACAGGCATTACGCCGGATATTATCGTCAAGCTCGAGGCAAAGAACGGAACCAAAGAACATCCCGTGTTCAGGGAAAAAGACCTTGAACGCCATTTGAAGAATGAGCAGGCAGATCCAAAGGGAGAAGAGAAAGAAACCGCTCCGGTCGAGGTTGATGAGAAAGACGATATCCAGCTTCAGCGGGCCGTGGACATACTCAAGACCTGGAACGTATTCAGGGAACTGCCTAAGGCACCGTAACGCAACTGACAGTAATGAGTAAAGGGTGATGGGTAATGAGTGGCTTACAACTGCGTCTTTTTGAACTCATTACGCATCACACATCACGCATTACGGAATCGAAATGGCACGGATTATATTTGACATAGAAACAGCCGGAAAGGATTTTGACTCTCTGGAGCCTGCAGTGCAGGATTACCTGCTCAAGTGGGCCGAAACAGAGGAAGACAAAAAAGACGTAAAAGAGAGCCTCTCGTTCTATCCCCTCACTGCAGAGATCGTTGCCATCGGTATGTATGACCCTGACAAATGCAGCGGGTCCGTCTTCTTTCAGAACAATGCTGCTCCCCTTCTGCCCTTTGAAGAAGAAGGCATAACCTATAAAAACGGCACAGAACAGGAGATAATCCAGAGGTTCTGGGAGACCATAAAGGGCTATAACCAGTTCGTCACCTTTAACGGCAGAGGCTTTGACTGTCCCTTCATCATGGTCCGCTCAGCAGTGCATAGGATAAAACCGCTCCGCGATTTGATGCCAAACCGGTATGGCGACGCACACATAGACCTTTTTGACCAGCTCACCTTTTTTGGTGCGTCGCGCAGAAAGTTCAGCCTTGATATGTGGTGCAGGGCCTTTGACATTAAAAGCCCAAAGGCAGAGGGGGTAACAGGATATGAGGTGAAAGACCTTTTCAAGGCAGGAAAACATATGGATATCGCACGGTACTGCGCAGGGGACCTTAAGGCAACAGCTGAACTCTTCGCTGTCTGGGAGAATTACATCAGGATGCCAGGCCAGAAGAGATATTAACCTGCCAGGTATTCATTCACCTTCTCCACATCGAACCTGTCTGCTGAAAGAACAGCCCTCGCGAAATTAAAGATCTTTGTCCTCGCCTCTGCGCTCAGGTCAGGGTAGAAGACAGGGTTTGCGACAACTGCGCAGCGGAAGGCAAAAAAGGGAGCGGTCACCTCAAGGATCTCCGCATCACCTGAAGATCGGATATATTCATCAACAAACAGCCTGAAACCTTCGAGATATGCGCCCCTCACGTCACCATGCCTTCTGATCGAGAAAAAAATGTAATTGATCGCCAAGGCAGTAACGTCATCAGCAGGCTCTCCCCAGGGGCCGCGGCTCCGGTCAAGCAGTATAAATTCAGGCCTTTTGCCTATTGCCTCGTGCCCCGTGCCGCTTGCCTCCTTAAACCATATATTGCCCGGATGAAAGTCTCCATGTATCTGAGAGAGTCTTTTATATCGCGGCTTCAGCTTATACGTCCAGTCAACTGACTTTTTGACAATAGCTGCCATCTCTTCATAAGGCAGGGTTCCATCAGGGTAAATATCAAAGACGCCCATGAGACATTCGCCATGGCCGACCGTATCACGCAGCTTCCGCCAGTACAGGGTTTTTGATCCCTTCTTCACCGCATGTATCCTGCCAAGATAGGATGCCATTGCCCTGATCTTTGCAATGTCCCTATCCTCAAGGTGCTCTTTACCTGCAAAATCGGTCAGATCCTGGAAATAATCCCTGCCTTCGACCTTCTCCATCATGAGATAATATTCTTTTCCGCCGCCGATCGACCTCACAGTCCCGTCTCCCATCTCTGCAAGCACGTCAATGGCCTTCACATGGTTCGGCAGGTTGGCGTATTCATCGAGGTCCTGGAGAAAGACCGCAGCCCTGTCAGAGGGATAGTCATGGCCAAAGCCCTCGGCAAGAAGCGACTTTACCACATAGGATCTGAAACCTTCTTTTGTCTGCATCTCGACAAGAAAGCCCGAGCCCTGAACCCCTGAGCCGAGCTTCCTGATCTCGACGTTGAGAATCTCCCTGAATTCCTTCAATACATAGGCTTTTATCGCTTTTTCGTTGATCATTGTGAGATGTCTATCCCTGCATCAGGATAGCATAAGAGAAAGAGCCTTGACAGTGAACGATCGTTCACTCTATAATGGGTTATGGCAAAGCAGATACAAACAGATAAGATCCTTTTGAGGACTAAAAGCATTGCCCATTTTTATCACCAGAAGGGCAGAATGCCGAGTTTTGCTGAGATCGGAGAGCTCATAGGGCTGCGCTCCAAGAACGCCGTACATAAGCTTGTCAGCAGACTCCAGCAGAACAATGTCCTTTCAAAAGATGAAAAAGGCAGGCTCATCCCGGGTTCCATCGCCCTGCCATTACGGATACTCGGCACTGTGGAGGCAGGGTTTCCAAGCCCTGCAGAAGAAGAGCTCGTAGACACCCTCTCCCTTGATGACCTGCTCATACAGAACCCTTCGGCATCCTTTATGCTCAAGGTCTCCGGAGATTCCATGTCCGGGGCAGGGATACTCCCCGGTGATATGGTGATCATTGATAAAGGACAGGAACCCAAGAGCGGGGACATTGTCATTGCAGAGGTTGACGGTGAATGGACCATGAAATATTTAAAGAAGAGAGGGGAAAGCGTCGCCCTGGTCCCAGCCAATCCACTGTACAAACCTATCAGGCCAAAAAAAGAACTCAAGATCGCGGGCGTCGTAACCGCAGTAGTTAGGAAATACCGGTAATGCCATATTTCGTGATCACATGCATTCCCAGCCCTTAACCATACGTTCCTGGCCTCAGGCGATCATTCATCTTGATGCAGATGCCTTCTTCGCGTCCTGTGAGCAGGCGATCCATCCTGAACTTAAAGGCAGGCCTGTCATCACCGGCAAGGAACGGGGCATTGTTGCTGCTGCCAGCTATGAGGCAAAGGCAAAGGGCGTGCAGAGGGGCACACGACTCTCTGACGTCAAAAAGATCTGCCCTGATGCAGTCATCCTGCCTTCAGATTATGAGACCTACAGTCTCTTCTCGGTCAGGATGTTCGAGATACTCAGGCGCTTCTCTCCTGATGTTGAGGAGTATTCCATAGACGAGGCCTTTGTTGACCTGACAGGGCTCAGGAGAAATTTCCACGGCTCATATGGGTCGATCGCTCAAAAGATGCAGGAGACGGTCGAAAGGGAGCTGGGGATCACCGTCTCTGTCGGCGTAAGCCTCTCAAAGGTCCTGGCAAAGATTGGATCAAAACATAATAAACCCCATGGCCTGACCATCATACCGGGCAGGGATATACACTTGTATCTGGGCAGGCTCCCCGCAGAAAAGGTCTGGGGCATCGGGCCGAATACCGCGGCCTTTCTCGGAAAATTCGGTATTGTTACAGCACTCGATTTTGCAAAGAGGGATGAGGTGTTCATAAAAAAGCATCTTTCAAAGCCCTGTCACGAGATCTGGCATGAGCTGAACGGCAGGAGCGTTTATCCGGTCAGTACAGAATCCAAAAGCAGCTACCAGTCGATAAGCAAGACAAAGACCTTCACCCCTCCCTCTCATGATGAAACCTTCATCTTTGGACAACTTTCAAAGAACCTCGAAAATGCCTGCATAAAGGCCCGCCGTTACAACCTCGCAGCAACACGCCTCCTTGTCTTTCTCAGGACACAAGACTTCAGGGACACCGGGATCGAGCTAAAACTGAGCAGACCCTCAGCATATCCTGCTGACCTCTTTGAGCCATTAAGAGACGGTTTTCAGCAGGTCTATCGCCTCAGGCGCCTCTATCGTCAGACAGGGGTTGTACTTGCCGGTCTGATGCCTGAAACAGACATCCATTACACGCTTTTTGACGATCAGACAAAGATAGAGAAGATGAGCCGGGTATACAGCGCCATTGATGAACTGTCCGGAAGATACGGAAAATATACCGTATTTCACGCAACAAGTCTGCCGACAAAACAGCAGGCACGGCATGAAGGTGAGCGCGGCGACATTCCCAAACGCACAACCGAGCTGTTACAAGGAGAAAATAAGCGGCAGAGGCTGGGCCTGCCGATGCTGCATATCAAGGTCTGAACCTCAGGACGGATTGATAAACTTATTTCCTGTTCGATGATCGGCTGAAGCAGTCCTCAGATGGCATTAACAGCAGCAAATGAAGCTGCAAACTGATCCACTATTACGGGATTAAAATCCTCACCTGCACGCTGGTGCAGAAAATTGACAATAGCGCCGGACTCCGCCGATCTCCGATAAGGCCGTTCTGTCCTCATGACCTCAAAAAAGTCGGCTACGGCGACCATCTGGCTTACCGGGTGCTGGCTCCTGTTATCCCGATGTATGTCAGGGTACCCGCTCCTGTCGAACTTGATATGGTGCTCATAGGCTGCGATCATGGCTAACTTGGGAATGTCAGGCAACGAGGAGAGATACATCGCTCCATGCAGGGGATGCAGCCTCATCAGATTCCATTCATGCTGATCCAGTTCGGTCTGCTTGTCGATCACCTCTTTCGGCACGAACAGCTTGCCCACATCGTGAAGGAGTCCGGCAAGCCCTATGTCAGAGATAAGACCGTCGCTCACGCTCATTGCCTCTGCCTGAAAAAGAGTAAGGATCGCAACATTAATGGCATGGACATAAGGATATTCATCATGCTTCCTTACCGGACTCAGGATGGTGAGGACATTCGGATCCCTCTTCAGGAGCGCCATAAGACTCGTTACGGTAGCCTCAAGACTCCGGACGTCCAACTTCGCATCCCTGGAGGAGATCTTATCAAAGACCTCTTTGACTTTTTCGATATTTTCCTCAAGGACAGCCTTGATGCTGTATTTGTCTTCTGTCGTCGTCACTTCAACAATGCCCACGGATATATGGGTGCTCGCAAAAGAGGTGTCCCTGGTAATCATCCCTGCGATGAATCTCTTGAATTCTTCAAGGGTCACACCCTTCCTGATCTCGATCTTCTCGACACCTTTTCTTCTGAGCCGCATAATGAAGTTGTCGATGTGCATGCCCTTTTCGGAAACTGGCCTGTCGTTAAACACCAGGCTGTCGCCAATCAGCGCCAGGCTGATGGTATCGCCGGCATAGAGGTCCTTCACCAGGCTGAATGCCCGCTCCGAGAACTCATCAACGATCGGATGTTTTCCTGAATAGAGTGCATAGTTCGAGAGCGCGGCCATAACACTGGCAGTGAAATCTGATATCTTTCCCTCAGTCAACTCTGCCTCCGCGTGTCCTCAGAAGTTTTTCGCTTATCATTTTGATGTCCCGTATATCTGATTTCATGCCCAGTTCCAGCAGGGGCTTGATGTCAGCAAAGTCATAATTGTGAAGGCTCTTGAAGATCTCGATCTTCAGTTTTTCCAGTTCGGCCCTGCTCAAAAATGCATGGGAAAGATAGATCTTCTGAAAGGCCCGGATCGCTCCGGCATCGCCGATCTCTCCGAGTGCCTGTATCAGGGAAAGTTTGTACGTGGACTTTGTCCCGAACATATCCTTTTCCTCGAGGATCCCGATCATGATGGGCACGGCTTCCTTAACCCTGTATGCAGCGGCAAGCCGGGTTGCCTGTTCTCTCATTTCCTGATCCTTGCCCTGCAGGTAAAAACGTATATAGGAGATGGAGTCCGGCGTTTTGAAATGCAGGAGAGTTTTCAACGCCTCCACCGCCACTTTTTCGTCGGGGTGCTTCATGAACTGCCGCATTCTCTTGACATAACTGGTCCCGCCGCATTCCCTGATCAGATAGATCATGTTGATGACAACAGGCAGTCTTTTGTCATCGAGTCTCTTTGCGGCCTCAGGGACAACGTCCTCTCCGATCCGGCAGAGAAGATCGAGAAAAAATTTGACTGATGCTGCATCCACCTCGTCAGCGACTGCGTCGAGCAGAGGCGGGATTATCTGAGTCTTCAAAAGGACCGCCAGGGCAAGGACCCCATCCCTGTTATGCCTTCCCCAGAGACTGAATGCATCAAGCAGTCTGCTGAGAAATGTTCCGGAGCCGAAGAACCCCTTCAGCATCTGCGAAGCATCTTCCCTGAACGGACCCGAGAGCGACTGGGCGCTGATCCTGTTATAGATCTCCGCTATCTCGGAAAATCTTCCGGTCTCTGCGAAGTCGTTTACGAGACTTCCCATATTGGTAAGAAGCTGCCGGTATTCCTCAGGGCTGTTGGACTCCCGTCCGAGAAGCTCGAAGACGATTTGGGAGGCAGACCTGTCAACGGCCTCGCCTGCGCAGGCAGCTTCAATCTGGGCTATCATCCCGCTCTTTTGAGCCAGCTGCCCTTCCATCATGGTTTTCAGCTCCTGACGATAGGCTTCATCGAGCGGTTTTCTGCCCTGATCCTTCCTGAATTGCAAGGCTGCCGATTCATCGACCTCTATGTCATCTGCATAGACAATCGCCCCCCCATGCACCTGGGAAAAAACATCAGCGGTTGATGACATCAGTCTATGGATAAGGTTCTTCACCCGTTCCGGCAGAAGCGCGGACTGTTCTTCGCATATGCTCATGACTTTCTGCATATCATCAAAGGCTATATCCCTGAGCAGTTTGGACACGTCATTCATATCCAGAAACGGGAAGGCAAGTGCCCTGCGAAGGAAACGCTGTCTTAATTCAGACGCAAGGTATTCGACCAGGCCAAGGAATTTTCCGAAAAGGACAGGCCGCCGCTCCTCGCTTATCTTCTTGCCCATGTAGGAGGTTACCACCGCATCGATAGCCTCATCAGAGCTGTTCTCCATCATGTTCCTGTTGATGAACTCAGCCATTTCCTTCGGTGTAACGCTGGAGATGATAGCATCCATGTCTTCCCCGGTGAGGGTGTCGTCCATCAGGGAGGCGATATAGTCGTTCCAGAATGTATCGCCGGCATCATCCTTTCGGAGAATACCTTGAACAAAACGTATCTTTGAGAGGTCAAGGGGTGAGAGTCGTATATGCCCCAGTCCTCTTTTTTCCGCAAACTCAACCAGCGCTATACCCACAATAGAATCCCGCGCAGTCGTCAATTCGTTAAAGGTAAACAGATCTTCGTTTGTGAGCCCTGCTTCCAGGGTAATGGAAGTAATCCCCCTGCTATGGAGACTGAGGGCGAATTCCCTGAGTACCGTGCTCTTCTTGTCGAGCACGGCATCTTCGATCATGACCTCGTCCTTGGCTATGCCAAGAGTGACGTCGCCACGTGTCTCAAAAAGCTTCTGCAGGAAGCGCAGCGCCCTCGCTGCAGATTCCTTTGTCTGAGGATGGTTGCGCGGATAGAGGCCCACATTTCTCCTGGATATATTCATCTCCTTGATGGCATCCAGGAGAAACCTGATATCCGGCGTGTCCAGCGGAGTGACCTCCGCTTTCTTTCCCTGCTCTATCTCCATTACTGTTGCATCCCTGTTTGTAACATCCTGTATAGTTTATAAAAAGATATTGTATTTGTCATTGCTTTTCCGATGCTGTTAGACGTATGGTGATATTTTCATGCCGGAATGCCAGCTGCAACGAGATTTGGTATGGGTAGCGTTCAGGTAATGGTCGGGAGATGAAGCAGGAGGATACTGCAGATGTCGCAGCGAATTTGGCGGTCCCAACGGGAATCGTCCCGAAATGTCGGGATTAGCCTTGAAGCGCTATTTAACGGGACTGTGCCAGTGCTTGAAAATACTTGCAAAAACCTTGATAGTCAGGGGTTGAGCCACTTTTGAGGCATTGAGGATTGCAAATAGTACTATTGTAGTGTATTGTAATACAGGAGGTGCATTATGAGAACGGTATTATCCGTCAGTCTTCCTGAAAACATGTCCGCGGAACTGGACAATTTTTCAAAAAAAACAGGCCGCAATAAAAGTGATATCGTAAAGGAATCCCTCAGCCTTTTTTTATGGGAAATGAAACTCAAGGCGATTCAGAAAAACCTTGGTCCAAAGGCAAAGAAGCTCGGCATAGTAAGTGAAGATGATGTATACAAAGCATTTTCATGATAGCTGTATTTGATACGAATGTTCTGATTGCTGCACTCATCACTGAAGGGATCTGCTCGAAACTCCTGCGCAGGGCGCGCACCGGAGAATTCGCTCTTATCTCATGTCCGTTCATCATGAAAGAACTTCGGCGCATCCTCTCAAAGAAATTCCGTCTTGCAGATGGCGAAATGGCCTCAGCAATGGAACCTGTCACTGAAGCAGTCGTTCAGATCATTGAGCATACCCTAAAGATCAAAGGCGTCTGCCGGGACGCTGATGACGATAACATCCTTGCCTGTGCGCTGGCTGCGAAGGCTGAATATCTGGTGACAGGGGATGACGATCTTCTGGAAATGAAGAGTTATCAGGGCATCAGGATCATAACGCCAAGGGACTTTGAGGCGTTGTTTCTATAGCCCCTGCTTCCCAGGCCGACGATATCACGGAGGCAGGACTTATGAAAAAATCATTTGATACGGCATATCAGTTCAAAATTACTTTACAGGATATAAAGCCCCATCTGGCAGCGAATACGCACTGGCTGTTACCCGGAAAATTATAGCACATAGGAGTCTGTTGCACGAACATTTTCAAATGAGCACTTTCCCCAAATTTGAGGGATATTTTCTCCCGACAACATTTATCGTTCTCACTTGGACATTCTCACTTGCTCATTGATCATGTACATAGAGTCCCTTTCGGCCCCCTT
>JACRHC010000067.1 GCA_016217675.1 Nitrospirota bacterium | reverse complement strand
GGTTCCGGCGGCTTTTGAACATTGTCAGTCTTCTTCGCCTGAGCGCAGTCCCTGCCAAGGGAAGCCATCATCTCATCACAGGATTTTTCAAGGAGAGGTCTTCTGTACTGATTGAGCACTCCCCTCTGAATCTCAAGCGATGCAATCTCGTAGAGGATATCTGCCCGCTCTGCAGCCTCCTGACGGGCAAATTCAGACTCTTTATCAAAAAAAGTCTGCCACGCCGTGCTCGGATTGAGCCTGTCGTAGGGCTGAGGGGGTCTGTACTCTTCGAGTTTCTGGCCATATTTAACGGTCAGACGTTCCAGGGCCTTTTCATGTGCGGATACTTTCGTCCTTATATCGGCCTCTGTCTGGTCAACTCCTGCTTTGCTCATTCCCTTTGTTTTTTTAAAAAGCTCATGCGCAGCCTTAATGGGTGCTGCAGCGCTTCTTTTCTTTAATTCCTCATCGACAAGTGAGCTCAGCTTTATACCGATGGTGAGCGTGGGATTTACCGCCATTCCCAATATATATTTCTGGAATATGGCACTCACAATGATACGCAGCCCCATATCTTTTCCTTCAGTTGCGAAGCTGCCAATAGTCCATTCCCCTTTTTGGCCTTCAAGGAAAAGTTTTAATTCCACCGACGCTTCGCAAGGATTCGGGGCAGACTTAACAATTCCGGCAGCCTCTGCGTACGTGCCCTCCCTGTAGGCACTCCCCGAAGAGGCTTCTGAGAAGTTGTCGGGCAGCGGCAGACACTTCTCCTTGTACTGCTGAAGTGTGACAGCAACTAATCCGGCAGGTGATTCAAATTGCGGGGTATCACTCTTGACGCCCGGCGATGGTGATATAGTATCTCCAGGAATCCCCCAGAGGCTCTGCGAAGGCTTGCCGGCAGGGGAGCCCTGTGCCCAGGCACCTGCTGCTGAAAGGCAGAGAACAACCAGCAGACAGGGAAGTATCAGGGCATGACTTTGAGCTTGCCTGTGAACGCGGCTCTTTCTGTTCATTAAATACCCCTTCCTTTGGACAGCAGTTACAGGTCTATTGCCTGAATATTACTTCTCCAAAACCGCCTTTACATCTATCCTGTGGGGTGTGACATTTGTCGGCTCGAGTCTGAAACCGGTAAACTTTCTTGCTGCCAGCTCATCAGCGATATTGGATGACTTGCCGCCATAATCAAGGGCCAGTTCGGCAACCCCTCCGGTAAAGCTCCGCTGGTGCACCGCCTTTACGCCCTGGGTCTCTTTTTCAAGGATCTTCTTGACCGCAGCAAGATGCCGGTAGGAGACCAGACCATTTATCATAACCGTGATCTCCTGGGAGCGGCCATAGACCTCTCCACTCCACTGCTTGACGATCAGGTCGATAAGTTCGTCCGTAAGTTTCTCGCTCGCTTCTTTAATCGCAAGAGCGCCGCCCTGCATTTCATCAATATGCACCTGGACTCCCTGGGCACTCTTGGACGCTATGACCTTGCCGGTATCAGTCCTGACGACCCTGGCCTGAAGCGTTGCCTGAAGTGACTGCATATTGGTCCCATACAACTTGCCTCCGGCATTCTTCGAAAAGGCCTTACCGGTAATAACAACCTGTGCCCCATATTTCAGGCCTTCTGCTGCAGCAGCCTTGTTGTCGCCCTCAAGAATCCGCAAGGCCTTGTCCCGTGTGATATTAGCCCTGACCGTATCAGCATCGACCACATTGAAGCCTGCATTAAGCAGTTTTTCGATGATCGTCGATTCAGCCTGACCGACACTCTCCGTTGCGGTCGTTCCGTATAAACCGCCCACCTTTTCATCGATAATCACCATTACCTTGGGCTTTTCAACCATAACATGCAGCAGTCCGAGTGCGTTCAGGTCGCTTGTCAGATCAGCCCTGCCTATCTCGGCCTGCACCCTGACGCGATAGAGATCGCCTTCCGGCCTTTCAGAAATGATTTTATATTTTTCGACATAGCCCGATGTACGCGCCAGGATCTTGTCATGAATCACCTTATAATTTTCGGTCATCGAATCAGAAGAGACCATGGTGCCGACCGCCTGTTCGACCGCCTTTCTCAGAGCGTCATCAATAGCCTTGTCCCTGGCAATGACCGTATTGCCACCGGTAATAGCAGCAAAACCGTCGGCAGTGATCGTCTCCCCGGCCATAGCGGCTGATACCATGGCCCATACTGAAAGTGCCAGTATGCCCATAAGGATGCCCAGCCTTCTGCTGATGCCGCGGTTCATGGGAACATTCTCCTGAACTCATATCCGAGTGTTATCTCCATCTCAATCTCGACGCTGCCGTCACTGAGATACTTTGTATCAATGACCCTGGCACCCTTGATGAACGCATCGACCCGCGCCTTTATCGTATCATTCTGGGTGATAAAGTCCCTGACAGTCGTATGGGACCTGATGGTCACACCATAGGCCTGTTCCAGCAGGTTCCTCATCGCATCAACTTTTGCAGCACGTTCTGCCATTAGCCTCGCCTGGGCCTGATTGACAGCGTTTGGGGGAGGCGCACCGCCGCCCTTTGCCGTTATCCTGACCGGAGCCCATTCCCCTGTCCGCCCAGGGGCATCGGCCGGACCAACCTCGCCGATCATCCCTCCTTCCCTCACCTCAGTTGTCTGGCAGCCTGTCAGAGCAGCCACAAGCACGAGACCTGCAAGAATTCTCATTTTCATAAAACGCCTCCTCTATCCGAAAAGATATACGTTACCGGTCAGGAAATATTCCCATGAGCGGCTCAAGCTCTAACTCGACTTCCACCTCATAGCTGCCATCGCCAAGGGACCGCTCGGAAACCACCCTCGCCCCGCGCACAAAAGCACTGACCCTGGCCTTCATATCATCGCTCTGGGTTATAAAATCCCTGACCGTTGTCTTTGACCTTATCGTCACACCATAGACCTCCTCAAGGAGATTCCTCAAGGCATCAAGTTTTGCAGCGCGCTTGCCCATAAGCGCCTTCTCCGGCGGGGACATGGAAGGATCGTTCGGTTCAACCCCATTTCCCTTAGCCCTTATGACAGCATTCATGCGGGGAGGTGACGGTGAATAGGCAGGCGCTGTTCCCGGCCCGGAAGGGGCACCATAACCGACCGCAGTGAAAACCTGCTGATCATAGAGGAGCCGGCGGCCCAGAATATCTTCAACGCGGCCGAGGGTTATTTCAATAGTGACCTCGGCAGTGCCGTCAGGCCTCTCGACATAGTCCACTTCGCGCGCTCCCTGGATCACGGTAGCAAGTTTTGCCCGAATAGTATCGGACTCGGTAATAAAATCCCTCACCTTGGTTTTGGAATTAATCTGAACGCCGTAAATCATCTCACCGAGATTCCTCAAGGCATCAGCCTTGGCGGCACGCCTGGCCATCAACCGCTGCTGCGGACCTACCTGGGCCTCTGATACCGGAACCGCGATTTCGGCAATCAGCAAGGCCATGAGAATATGCAAACTGCCCAGTGCAAACCATTTAATGGTTCTTTTCATATCTGCCTCCCTGTTTATTGTTATCAAACCTGACCAGATTATTAATAATTGAATACCATTCATCAAGAGTCACGACCTGCGGGCCACGCCGGACTGCCGAGCTCCCTGCTTCCGGGGCAGCGGATGGCACAGCGCTATGAGGAACACCGGCCGTAATACGTATTCCTCCATCTCTGAGGTACTCTTCCTTCAGAATAGTCATGCCGCTGACAAAACCAGAAAGCTCCTCGTAACGGATATCATGACCCTGACTCTGTTTGGCATTGCCCCGGAGGGAATTCCGGTACGCATCGATGACTGCTGCCCGTCTCGCCATGAGATGGGCTTGGGCAGCACTTTCAGCCTTTATGGGTGGATATCCGAGACCCTGCACCGTTGTCGTTCCGGCCAAATCTTCAGCAATACAGGGTGCGGTCAGCAGCAGCAGACAACCGATAGCAAATGACAAATATCGGAATCCTTTATTCTGCGCAACAATGAAATGGGTCAGGCTCATCGGTAGTGCTGCCCCGGTGCCGGACCCACAGCACCCGGAGCAGGCCCATCGTGATAGACCGGCGCAGGTCCAATTGCTCCGGAAGGCCGATAATCATCAGGGGCGGGGCCGACAGCGCCATAGGGGCTTCCCTGTCCGGCACATCCGGAAACTGCCAATGTAATAAAGAGACTGATCAATAATTTAAGCAAAACGCTCATGCTATCCCTCCTTATATTCAATTCCGGGCAATAGACAGCAGCTACTTATGTATTATCCGTTTCGCTGCCGGCTCTCCGGTATTTTACCCAAGTCGGTAACCTTTTGAAAGTAATGCCGACAGCCTACAGTTTTTTGAGTGTATTGATCAGGGCCTCTGCTTTTTTGAGACTCTCATAATATTCGCGTTCGGGGTCAGAATCGGCCACGATGCCGGCACCAGCCTGGACATATGCCTTTCCCTCCTTTACCAGAAACGTCCTTATTATAATATTGAGATCCATATCCCCGTTAAAGCCGATATAGCCGATCGAACCTGTATAGGGCCCTCTCCTTCTCTGCTCCAGTTCATCTATGATCTCCATACAGCGCACCTTGGGAACTCCGGTTATCGTGCCGCCAGGAAACGTTGCCCTGATCACATCAAAACAGTCCTTTCCCACTGCAAGCGCCCCCCTGATATTCGACACGATATGGATAACATGAGAGTACTGCTCAGTGATCATCAGTTCATCGACATGTACACTGCCATAGTCACAGACCTTGCCCATATCATTGCGTTCAAGATCAATGAGCATGATATGCTCTGCCCGCTCTTTTTCATTCAGCAACAACTCTGTCTTCATCTCATCATCTCCTTGAAGATCCTTACCTCTTGGCCGCGTCCCGGCAATAGGGCGTGTATCTACAGCCCTGCTCTTTACGCGAACAAGTCTCTCAGGCGATGAACTGACGATCTGATAGTCACCAAAATCAAGATATGCGGCAAAAGGAGAGGGATTGACGTCCCGCAGGATTTCATACACGACCAGAGGGTCAGCGTCCCCGATATCTGCAGACAGCCTGAGAGAAAGATTTGCCTGGAATATATCACCTGCAGCTATATATTCCTTGGCCCTCCGCACCATAGCCATATACTGCGCCATATCCGTCTCTGCACATACGGAAACGATCTTCCCTCCGGAATCTCGCGGCGCCGCTTCCGAGCCCCTATCAAGCAGCACAGCTATTCTCTCAATTTGCTGCTGCGCGTCTTCATGGAATTCTTCCTGATGTTTGGAGCTCTCGGAAAATCCGGGAACTGTTTCGCGCGCACCCGGACAGACGATGATCCAGCACTGTTCTGTCTTTAGGTCAAATGAAATAATGCGGTCGAACATGAAGAAGTGAGCATCAGGGATAAAGAGATCATCTTCAGCCTTTGAGGGGAGGTGTTCGAAATAGCGCACAAAATCATAGCTGAGCATACCGGCTGCTCCCCCCTGAAACGGGGGAAGGCCGTCAATCGGCTCCTGGCTGACCGCGTTGACCAACTCCCGTAAACACTGCAGAGGCTTTTTGAATGAGACCGTTTTCCTGCCCCGCACGTTGACTTCGACGAGGCCGTCTTTTACCTTGAAGATCAAATAGGGCTCGATGCCTATAAATGCATACCGTGATATCTGCTCCGGCCCCTTCAGGCTCTCAAAGAGCAGGCTGTTTTCAGAGCGAAGCTTTTTATATGCTTCAAAAGGGTCTTGAAATGACAGCTCTCTGAAAATCGGCTGACAACGAAAAGTGGAGGGACCTTGTGGTGACGGCATCGATAAGCAGAGATGGCGCTACGCCCTGGCCATCTCTTCCTGTATGAGTTTGATCGCCTGCCCAGGATCAGCATGATTCAGAATGGCCCTGCCCATGACAAGGTAGTCAGCCCCTGCCTGAAGCGCCTTTTTCGGTGTCATCATCCTGCGCTGATCATCTGCAGCTGCCCAGGAAGGCCTGATTCCCGGCGTCACAATAAGGAATCCCCTGCCGCAATGACTTCTGATCAGCGCCGCTTCCTGCGCAGAGGCGACTACTCCGTCAAGACCTGCTTTAAGCGACAGACCTGCCAGATGTCTTACATGAGTATTCAGACTGTGCTGGATGCCGATCTCATGTTTCAGAACATCCTGAGACATGCTGGTCAGAACGGTTACTGCAATGATCCTTGGCCTGGCAATATTCTCTGCCAGACAGACATTTACCACCTCGTCCCTGCATTTCTGCATCATGTCAAGCCCTCCTGATGCATGGACATTGAACATGAAAACTCCGGACCGCGCTGCAGCAATGCCTGCCTTTGCGACCGTATTGGGTATATCATGGAATTTGAGGTCAAGAAACACCTTTTTGCCCCTCTTATGAATCGCTTCGACAATCTTTGATCCGGCAGCAGTATGCAGTTCAAGCCCTACCTTGAAGATCTCTATATACGCAGAAAACTTATCGACCAGCTCAACGGCATATGAGTATTCGGCGACATCAAGCGCCAGAATGAGTTTTTCTTTCATTATACCTTTGGCAGCACAATGTCTTTCTGGGCCTGGTACTTACCCTTTTTGTCGGCATACGATGTCATACAGACTTCGTCTGCGCCCAGAAATACCAGTTGTGCAAGTCCTTCGTTCGCATAGAGTCTTACCGGAAAGGGCGACGTATTGGACACAGAGATGGTTATAAAGCCTTCCCACTCCGGCTCAAGGGGCGTGATATTTACGACAACACCGCTCCGGGCATAGGTAGACTTGCCAAAGCAGATCACGAGCACATCACGTGGTATCCTCAGATATTCGAGCGAGCGGCAGATGACGTATGAGTTGGCAGGGATTTCGCATATATCACCCGTGAAATGTTCAAAGTTGTTTTCATCGAAATTCTTGGGGTCAATCACCTTGCCGGCCTGGGGCCTTGGCACCTTGAAGTCATCGGCAATTCTGATGTCATAGCCATAAGCGCTCACGCCGAAGGATATGACGCCCTTTCTCACCTGATTATCCTCAAAGGGTTCTATCATGCCTTTCTTTGCTGTCTCTATGATCCAGCGATCGTTTTTTACCATCAATAATTTCCCCCTGTTCGCGAGATATTATATCACGGGCGACCTGTTTTTATTGAAGAAGACGATTTTGAAAGAGTATAATTCAGCTTATGGAAACATGCCCGGTATGCGATAATACCCTGGACGAGTGCATCTGTTGCCCTGAATGAGGGCATATCTGCCCCCTGGACCTGGGGGAATATTTCTGTCCGGTCTGCAGGCCTGAACCAAAAAGAGTGCAGGAACAGAAAAATGAGGCAAAATGAATATGAGTTCGAAAGGAGAAACAGATGGCAGATGAACATTCTTTTGACATTGCGAGCAAGATTGACCTGCAGGAGGTGCTGAACGCCGAGCAGCAGGCCACAAAGGAAATATCGCAGAGATTTGACTTCAAGGGCAGCAAAAGCTCGATAGAGCTGAATAAAGAGAAGCATGAAATTACCCTTATCTCTGACGACGAGCTTAAGCTGAAAACAGTTGTCGATATCCTTCAGACAAAACTGGTCAAACGCGGCATATCCCTGAAGGCCCTCGAATATGGCAAAATCGAGCAGGCATCCGGCAACAGTGTGCGCCAGGTGGTGACCCTCCAGCAGGGTATTCCGATCGAGAAGTCAAAGGAGATCGTCAGGATCATCAAGGATACAAAGATGAAAGTCCAGGCAGAGATACAGAAAGACCAGGTAAGAGTCAAGGCCAAGAAGATAGACGACCTTCAGGCACTGATAGCCCTGCTACGGGGAAAAGACCTCGGGATCCATATCGACTGTATCAATTTCCGCTGATTCTGATAATAGGTTAAGGGCTTTTTTTGCAGCATGCGTCTCTGCCTCTTTCTTTCTGCGGCCTGACGCAATGCCAAGCCGCTTCCCATTCAGAGACACGGCGACCGTAAATATCCTCTCGTGCTCATCGCCCTGTTGTCCGATAACCTGATACTCAGGCAGTTTCCCAAACAGCAGCTGGCTTTTCTCCTGAAGTTCTGTTTTGTAATCAAAGAAATCTCCGCTTTCTATGGCATGCATGAGTCGTTCCCTGAACAGGCTCTGAATTATGCCCTTAACCGTCTCAAATCCCCCGTCAAGATAGACTGCACCGATAACGGCCTCAAGGGTATTGGCAAGAATTGACTTCTTGGTTGTGCCGCCTGTTGATTTTTCTCCCTTCCCTAATAAAAGAGATTCGCCGAGGGAAAGTTCCTGAGCAATCCCGGCAAATACCGGCTCACTCACAATATACGATTTGATCTTCGCCAGGACTGCTTCACTGCAGGACTGCTCATGAAGAAAGAGAAATTCCACAATAACAAGGCCGATGACCGAGTCGCCCAAAAACTCAAGACGTTCATTATGAACATCAGTTTTTTCTCTATTTTCGTGATAATAGGACTTGTGGGTGAGTGCTTCAAGGAGAAGTTCTTTTCTGCCAAAAGAGTAACGAAGTTTTTTTTCTACCTCTTCAAGGGGGATTTTTTTTCCCTGCCTGCTCAATTCTCGAACTTTTTAAAGAGCAGGCACGCATTGGTACCGCCAAAGCCAAAGGAATTGGATAGCGCATAGCGCACTGATGCAGACCTTGCCTTATGAGCCACATAATCAAGATCGCAGCCCTCATCAGGATGATCAAGATTTATGGTCGGCGGCAGCATGCTGTTATGAATACTGAGCACGCTGACCACAGCCTCGACTCCGCCTGCAGCGCCAAGCAGATGACCAGTCATCGATTTTGTTGAACTCACCGCAAGTCTGTACGCGTGCTCCCCGAATACACCTTTCACTGCATGCGTTTCGAGTTCATCACCATGCTTTGTTGAGGTTCCATGAGCATTGATATAGTCAACCTCTGAAGGCGCTATAGCAGCATCCTTAAGAGCCATGGTCATGCACCGCACCGCACCCTCACCGCCCGGTGCAGGAGACGTTATATGATATGCGTCGCCGGTCAGTCCGTAACCGACCAGTTCGGCATAGACTTTTGCATTACGTTTTATCGCGTGGCCGAGTTCCTCAAGGATAACAATACCGGCGCCCTCGCCCATGATAAAGCCGTCCCGGTCGCGGTCAAAGGGTCTGCTTGCCTTCTGAGGTTCATCATTGCGCGTAGAAAGAGCCTTCATGGCATTGAAGCCACCGATACCCATGGCAGTGATGACTGATTCGGTGCCGCCAGCTATCATGGCATCAGCGTCGCCGCGCTGAATGATCTTGAAGGCATCACCAATGGCATGACTGCCAGTCGCGCAGGCAGTCGCCGGGGCGGCATTAGGTCCTTTAGCGCCAAATTTGATCGATATCTGACCGGCGGCAAGGTTGATAATAAGCATCGGGATGAAAAAGGGTGTTATCTTTCGCGGCCCTTTTTCAAGCAGGATCTTGTGATAATGCTCAATCGCCGGAAGGCCGCCCATGCCTGCACCAACATACACTCCAACATTCGGCGCATTCGTCTCATCGATTTTCAGGCCCGAATCCTCCATTGCCATCGTGGCCGCAGCGATCCCGAACTGGATAAACCTGTCCATCTTCTTGATCTCTTTGACTTCGATATAGTCTTCGGGATTGAAGCCATCGACCTCGCCCGCTATCTGGGTGGGAAAGGTCGATGCATCAAAATGGGTTATTCTCCGGACACCTGATCTTCCCTGCATGAGACCCTCCCAGCTCTTTTCAACACCAATGCCGAGAGGGGTAACAAGGCCAAGCCCGGTTACAACTACACGTCTCTTGTTCATTAACCCTGTTTTTTTGTTATGTAGCCTATGGCATCCTTGACCTTCTGGATCTTCTCTGCATCCTCGTCGGGAATCTCGACATTGAAGGCCTCTTCAAACGCCATAACCAGCTCAACGGTGTCGAGCGAATCAGCGCCCAGGTCCTCGACAAAGGAAGACTCAGTGGTGATCTCAGCCGCATTCACACCAAGCTGCTTCGCAATGATCTCTTTTACTTTCTCCTCTACCATTCTTCTACCTCCATTAATAATTTTCTATTTTGTGTCTGAGAAATAAGAGCTACATGTACATGCCGCCATTGACGTGGATCACCTGACCGGTAATATAACCGTTTTCCGGCGCAGCAAAAAAAGCAACAGCACTGGCAACATCATCAACTGAACCGAACTTCCCGATTGGGATAGATTTTAACATTTCCTGCCTGATATTTTCACTCAGGGCATCGGTCATGGCAGTCGAGATGAATCCCGGCGCAACGGCATTAGCGGTAATACCCCTGTTAGCATATTCACGTGCCGTGGTCTTTGTCAGACCGATGATCCCTGCCTTTGATGCGCTATAGTTAGCCTGCCCCGGATTGCCCATGAAAGCCACGACAGATGCAATATTGATGATCCTGCCATAGCGCTGCTTCACCATAACTTTTACCGCCTCTTTTGTGCAGAGAAACACACCCTTGAGGTTGATGCCGAGAACCAGATCCCAATCCTCTTCCTTCATTCTCAACAAGAGGCCATCTCTGGTGATTCCGGCATTATTGACGAGGATATCCACCCTGCCGAAATCCTTTACTGTTTCGTCAAATACTCCTGCAACTTCAGCCGCTTTCGAGACATCCAGCTTCGCTGCCTTTGCCCTGACCCCTTTTTGAGAGAGTTCCTTTGCCGTCTCGTCTGCAGTCTCGAGGGAAATGTCGGCAATTACAAGGTCCGCCCCCTTTGCTGCAAACGCTTCGGCAATAGCCTTGCCTATGCCGCGAGCGCCTCCGGTTATCATTACAACCTGCCCCTTCAGTTCCATAACACCTCCTAAAAATCGGTGTTAATTTTAACAAAGTACCGCGTTCTTTGCCAGCTTTTTTCCTGATTTTATGAGGATTTATTGCAG
>JACRHC010000064.1 GCA_016217675.1 Nitrospirota bacterium | reverse complement strand
TATGGAGCCGACGAAGGGATTCGAACCCCCGACCTGATGATTACAAATCAACTGCTCTACCAACTGAGCTACGTCGGCAATGCCGAAAAAACCAAAATGCCTAAAAAAGGCAATAGTAAACCTATGGGTGTTTCAGAAATATATAATATAAGGGTACGATTATAGTACAGTCAACCAGAAAAAAACAAGGCCTCTTATGCTTATATCTTTTTTTCTTTGCAAATCCGATTGTTTTGCATCCCTTGGCTCATTATCTCAAAAATGATAATAGCTGTGGCAACTGAGGACATGAACGAATTCAACTGAGACGGCGGGGCTCACTGCTTTGCTGTCGCAGTTGAAGCTTCAACTTGCCTTTCACGATCATGCTCATACGCCAGGACAGCAAAGATACAGTCATCGTGGAATTTTCCATATCAGCTCGAAGTTGCAGATAATGACCTGCGGTTCCCCAGACCTGTTTTTCATGATTTCCCCATTGTCATCCACAGCCAGAAGAAGGTCATTGGGTTTCAGTGATGAACCGTCATAGCCGTGCACCTGTAATTCTGCTTTTACCGTATCCAGGTTCATACGGCACTGAGATTCATTGATGATCCCTTTTTCGCTTGCCTTGGAGAGGTCCACAGGCGTATAAAGGGCGTCACGATTTTCAGCGACCCACTGATCAGGGCCGTTGTAATATCCGCGAATGGTGATATAATTATGGTTTTCCTGGAGCACAGGTTTTCCTTCCGGGTCGAGGAAGTCTTTATGAGATTCATATTTCCTCACATCGGTCGAGGCCTCTATCTTTTTGCTTCCGGTCATATAAATAGCCCTTACATAGACTGTGGGGATCCCGAGACGGTTCAGGGTATGGGCAATGGCAAATTCTTCAAATGGGCTGTTTATGCCGTATTGCCGGACTTTGGGATCGCGCGACCCCTCTTCATCACCAATTGGCATTTCGCCCACCCGGGAGGTTTCCCACACAAGATGGATGTTATCTTTTGTTATGGTATAAAAGACTTCCTTGACTTCCGATAGTTTGATCGAGGGTGTTTTCCTCCACCGTTCAGGGAGGAAATAGTCGAACAGGTGCGGATTCCGTCCAACAACCCAGAGTCGCCCGCCCGTGCTTTCCGCATGGCCGTACAAGTAGGGGACCCCGAAAATCTCGGCAGAGGAGAGATGGGCGGGCAATGAAGCCGGTTCAAAACGGTGCCTCTGATCATCGAGGTATGAATATCTTCTTGAATTTTTGACTGCCTCCTCATGTTCCGGCGTACGAAGGAGCAGTTCATAATCAATTATGGAATAGTTGCCGTCATTGATCAGCTGATAGAGATAATCCACCTGGTCTTTTTCAGGGTTCTTCTTCTCGCTGAGGCCAATTTCCTTAATGTTTTCGACTTCTGCCTCGCTGATGATCACATGCTCAGGTTTCATATCAGCTACCAGATAGCCCTTTTTGTTGAGGTCCTTATGCGCTGCGGCATCCAGAATCTTAAGATGCCTGATCATCTCGTCAGTGTTAATATCGATGTACGCGAATATCTCTTTGATATTCAGTCCCGTTATCCATTCATAGATCAGCTTATACTGCTTCAGGATATCAAGATCAATGCCCGGATGTTTTGCCCGAATCCGGTTGATCCTGGCCCCAGATCTGCCGCTCTGCCACGCCTGCATCACTTCCGGCGGTACGTATATGGCCATGGGAAGCTGGGTATTGATCCTCATCTCCTGCGGCCCGTACAAATTATCCATCAACTCCATAACCAGTGCAAATTCTTCCCAGGGGCTGTTGAACTCAGCATCGCAGAACTCCTGCAGGGTATGGGTATCGAGAGGTACATCTTCACCGACGCGACAGTTCTTGACCACCAGGTCAAGGATCAGGCCATCAACCTCTTTTGTGGGCACTTTATACACAGAGCTGGTACCCATAAGTCGCAATTTGTGCTTATTGAACCAGTTGGTCTCGTACCAGTTCTCTATCTCAAAATGTTTGGAGCGTTTCTCTGCAAAACGGGTGAGATAAAGATCGCCGCCGTCACTGGTTTTTGTATGGACATACACAACGCCCAGCACATTGACCAGATTTTTCTTCAAGTCTCCCTCCAGATCACCAGAATAGCTGGGACGTTAGGCTAGGGCCGGGTTATCCAAGACGCTTTCTGAGTTCCTCAAGCTGGTCTTTCAGCTTGGCCGGAAGACGTTTGTCAAAGGTGGCGAAGTGGGCTTCGATATCAGGCAGTTCAGCTTTCCACTCGTCGACGTTGACGCTCATCAGTTCCTTTATGCTTTCGGACTGCAGGGTGAGGCCTGAAAGATCAAGGTCTCCTTCATTCGGCAGAAGTCCAATGGCGGAGTTCTCTGCGCCGATCTTGCCGTCAACGCGCTCACAAATCCATTTAAGAACTCTGCTGTTGTCACTGAACCCGGGCCAGAGGAACTTGCCGTCCTGGCTCTTCCTGAACCAGTTCACATAAAATATCTTAGGCGCCTTGCTTCCGAGTTTCTCACCCATGTTGAACCAATGCTGAAAATAGTCTCCCATGTTATAACCGCAGAAGGGCTTCATCGCAAAGGGATCCCTTCTCAGATTGCCCACTGCTCCGATATTCGCAGCCGTTGTTTCTGAGGCGGCAGTGGCTCCAAGGAAGACACCATGCTCCCAGGAGAAGGCCTCGTACACAAGCGGAACTACACTGGTGCGGCGGCCGCCGAATATGAAGATATCGATCGGCACACCTGCCGGATTTTCCCAGTCCTTGCAGATGACCGGGCATTGTGACGCATGCGCAGTGAAACGCGCGTTTGCATGTGCAGCGTCAGCCTTGCTTTCAGGCGTCCAGTCATGACCCTTCCAGTCAATGAGATGCGAGGGTAGCTCCGCCTCCATGCCCTCCCACCAGACATCGCCGTCATCGGTAAGCGCACAGTTCGTAAAGATAACATTTTCTCTGACCGTATCCATCGCCATCGGGTTTGTGGCATAGGATGTTCCCGGTGCAACGCCGAAGAACCCGCTTTCAGGATTAATGGCATGCAGTCTGCCATCAGGCGCGATCTTCAGCCAGGCAATGTCATCGCCTATGCATTCACATTTCCAGCCCTTAAGCGAGGGCAGCATCATGGCCAGGTTGGTCTTGCCGCAGGCCGAAGGGAAAGCTGCCGCAATATGATACTGCTTGCCCTCAGGACTGGTCAGCCGAAGGATCAGCATATGTTCGGCAAGCCACCCCTCTCTTTTTGCCATGGCTGAAGCGATACGAAGAGCAAGGCATTTCTTGCCTAACAGTGCATTGCCGCCGTACCCGGAACCATAAGACCAGATCAGATTTTCTTCAGGGAAGTGGCTGATATATTTCTGCTCGATAGGGGCGCAGGGCCATTGCACATCTTTCTGCCCCGGCTCCAGCGGCGCGCCGATCGAATGGAGACAGGGGATGAAATCACCATCAGTGCCAAGGAGTTCCAGGACCTTTGAACTCACCCTGGTCATGAGGTGCATGTTGACCACAACATAGGGGCTGTCACTAATTTCAATGCCAATTTTGGCCATCGGCGAACCGATGGGGCCCATAGAGAACGGGATTACATACATGGTCCGGCCTTTCATACAGCCCTTATAGAGGTCCTTCATGATCCCTTTAAGTTCAGCCGGAGCCACCCAGTTGTTCGTGGGCCCCGCCTCATCCTGAGAGGTTGTCGAGATGTAGGTGCGATCTTCAACGCGTGCTACATCGCTGGGGTCAGACCTGAAGAGAAAGCTGTTTTTGCGTTTCTTCAGAGGCGTAGCGCTGCCGCTGTCGATCAGCTTCTGCATCATGCTGTCATATTCCTGCCTGGACCCGTCACATATATAAATAGCATCTGGTTGGCAGATTGTCTTTATTTCGGCGATCCAGGCATGGAGTTTCATGTTTTTCACTTCAATGCTCATAGCTTATCTCCTTCGCTCTTTTATATTGTCGACGGCATGTTCATTTCTACAGCATTCCGAATATTTTCAGGAAAAACGTGATGAACGGCATGATAAAAAGGTTTGCTATGCCGGTATAGATCAGCACGAGAACTATGATAAAGCCGAAGGGCTCGATCTTACTGAACGATACAGCCTGTTTTGACGGGAGCAGCCCAGTCAGAACTCTTCCCCCATCAAGCGGAGGAATCGGGATCAAGTTAAACGAAGCAAGAACCACATTCATTACTACGCTTGCGGAAAAAATCATGAGCAGAGGTTTCATCAAGGTCTCTTTCACCGTGTCAGGAGAAAGGCCGGCCAGGGGCGCGATCACAAGCTTGAGAAGGGTTACGCTTGCCAGAGCAAGGGCAATATTGGTGACTGGCCCTGCAATAGCCGATAAGGCCATACCTTTTCTCGGGTTTTTGAAGTTCGCAGGATTGATCGGTACGGGTTTTGCGTACCCGAACACAAAACGACCTTCTGTCAGAACAAAGAGCATAATCGGCATGATGATCGTACCGAAAAGGTCTATATGCGCAAGAGGGTTCAGCGTCAGTCTGCCAAGCAGCTTTGCGGTCGGATCGCCGAGCCTGAACGCAACGTACCCGTGTGCCACCTCGTGGAAGGTGATCGCAATAAGAATAGGCAGCGCAGAGATGAGAAGCCGCTGTAATGTTTCTGTTTCCAAGGTTCTCCCTAACGGTATTAGACAATTGAGATAACTTCCGAGCGGTTGCCGTAGAAGTCATATAGTATTATGGATTTACCCGCGATAAGTCAAACGGGAAAAAGAACGTAAAATCAAGAGCCCTGCGGGTTTGCAGGGCTCCTGGAACGCGGTATGCTGCGGTATAGATCGAAGGAAGCTCTTATCTCAAATCGGCATAAAAAAGAGTTTCTTGTAGCTGTTCTTCATGCCGGCGGAGAGTTTCAGGGAAGTATCCTTATCTCCTGCCTTCAGGGCATCGTTCAGTTTCTGGATGGAAGTACGGCCTTCCTTCAATGCCTCTGTATACGTTTTTCCCTCAGTTCCAAAGTCATTTGCCAGAAGAATCTCTTCCCACTTGATGGAGAGCCATGCGCCATAGCGTTCATAAACAGCTTTAACGTCACGGGGATCCTTTGCAGCGCTGATTTTTTCTAATACGATCTCCATTGCTTCATGAAAGTCATTAATTTTATCGTTAAGAGAGACAATGCCAGCCCTGACCCTCATGTCCCAAAGCAGATATCTCACCTCTTCCAAAACCGCATGTGCCTTTGTCACATCACCGGCTTCAAGCGACGACAATGCCTCCTTGCCTATGATCGAAGGTTTGAGGATCCTTGAAGAGAAGTCTGCAATCGATAAAAAAGGCTTAGGCACGTCCTTCGAATACTTCTCACCAAATCCCTCCCATGAGCCAATAAACTGCTTCACAGTATCCTTTGCCTTATCGATATCTTCTTTTTTGCTGGTCAGCCCAAGGGATTTTTTGAACAGACCATATGGTTTGATCAGGTCTTTTGAAAATATGTCATATTCGGATGCAGATGCTAAGGATGGGAAGAGGGAAAAACAGATCATAAGAAAAATAATACTTCTGTGCATACACTGTCCTCCAACAAGATCTTGAAATATACCAGGGAGCCCGGCAATATGATAATTGTAGTTTTAGTTTATTTTATAAATATGAATTCAATATGAAGGTGTGAGGTTACCAAGTCCGGCTCCGGAATCCTTCCGGGAAGGGACTCCCGATACCCAACAGTAGGCTGGACAGCCGCCAGACATCAGGCACTGGCAAGCGGGAAGAAATGGCCGTTGATGGTATAGGTGCCCAAGCCATATTGAGTTTTGGTAAAAACAGGACATTTCTATTTTGGCTTGACAGAATCGACACCCTCCCTTGACATTCTGCAATATCTGATATATATTTGGAAATAACACTTCCAAATATGGACTATAAATGGAACTAATAAGGCGCTTTCTTAAACCGGAAAAACAGAGCTTTTTTCTACTCGGTCCCAGGGGGACCGGGAAATCAACCTTCATCAGGGCCTCATATCCGGATGCTCTTTATCTTGACCTGCTCCTGCCGGATCTGTTCAGGAGTTATAGTGCAAAACCTGAACGTCTCAAAGAACTCGTGCATGCCAGCAAGGGCGTAAGGACCGTAGTGGTGGACGAAATTCAGAAGGCGCCTCAGCTTCTTGAGGTAATCCACAGCCTGATCGAAGAGAAAAAGGGCATCCAGTTCATCATGACCGGATCAAGTGCGAGAAAGCTCAGAAAAGCAGGGGTAAATCTTCTCGCGGGCCGTGCGTATATGAGGCATATGCATCCTTTCATGGCAGCTGAACTTATGGCAGATTTTGATCTTGCCCGGGCCCTTCAGTTTGGCATGATCCCGGTCATCATGAACAGTGATGATTCCGCATCAGCGCTTCAGGCTTACGTTGACCTGTATCTGCGGGAAGAAGTGCAGATGGAAGGATTGACGAGAAACATCGGGAGTTTTTCCCGGTTTCTCGAAGCAGTAAGTTTTTCTCACGGCGCCATGCTGAACATAAGCAATGTTGCGCGGGAGTGTGAGATCGAGAGAAAGGTTGTCGAGGGGTATATCACAATCCTTGAAGACCTGCTCCTGGCATACCGGCTGCCGGTGTTTGCGAAGAGAGCAAAGAGAGCGACTGCCTCACATCCTAAGTTTTATCTCTTTGATCCCGGCATCTACTCTGCCTTGCGGCCAGCCGGTCCTCTTGATAAGCCTGAGGAGATGCAGGGTGCTGCCCTGGAAGGGCTCATTGCCCAGCATCTGAGGGCATGGATTGACTATCGCGTGCCTGACTGCCAACTCTCGTATTGGAGGACTATGGCCGGTTCAGAAGTTGATTTTATCGTTTACGGGAAAAAGACCTTCTGGGCAATCGAAGTAAAGAACTCGGCATCGGTTCATCCCCAGGACCTCAGGGCACTTAAATCCTTTGGCCAGGACTATCCCGAGGCTACAAGGATGCTTCTTTACCGGGGCAAGGAAAAACTTCTCAGGGACGGTATAAGGATCGAACCCTGCAGAGACTTTCTTTTTGAGTTGGCATGAAAACACCTGCAGAAAAATAAAACCTTTTCGGAATGCTCGGCAACTGCCTATAGGGAAGAGAGCCTATCTTATGCCGTACCCATACATGGTATAGAAGAAATGGCCGTTGATCGTATAAGATTCCATACCCCAATCGTCAGGTATGGGCCAATACGGTTCGCCGTCCCTGAGGGCCTTGAGAGCAGCATCATCAAGCATTTTATATCCCGAGGTCCTTACCAGTTCCACCGCCCCGAGTTTCCCGTCCTTCCTGATCGTGAAACTGATTTTGAGATCTCCATAGATCCCTTTTCTCCCCGCTTCAGGAGGGTACTCCCAAATGCTCTCGATCTTTTCCTTCAGCTTTCGCATATACCCTGCGTACCGGTAATCTTTCGAGTCAAAGGTAAGGGTATCGTTTTTCTTCTTACCGCCTTCACCCTTAAGAGCTGTATCTCCTATAACACTCCTGTCAAAAAGTTTTTCCTTAATAGTCGCATCTGGTTTGCCGGACTGCTTGCCGCCCTTCAGATATCCGGGTTTTGAAGAGATCTCTTCTGAGCTCTCTTCACCGCGGGCCTCGCTCTTCCCGGGTCTTGGCGATGCACCTTCAGGGAGTGGTTTGCCGTCGGACTTCCCTTGTCCAGGAACAACAGGCTTGTCCTCTGAGAGGGCCGTTCTGGGTGGAACCTGAGTAACAGGAGGCAGCGGCCTCAGAGGCCTGGGAACTGCCGGAATTGGCCTGGATTTGAGCGGAATTTGAATCGGTTTGACAGGAGGAGGTATTATCTCAGGCTTCCTGGCCTGCTCAGGAGTAACAAGCTGGGTGAAAAAATCCCGAGCTTTCTTTGCCCTGGGTGCCGGCAAAAAAAAGAGGCCAGAAAAAACCATTGCATGGATAATGATAGAGATGAGCAGAAACCTTTTTATAGTCAATGGTTCTCTTTCCTGATGAATATGTCTACTGTAGTATAATCCTCATACAGCAATTTTCAAAGTGGCATTTATAAAGAATATTCTCAGAAAAAAAAGGAATCTTACACTTCAAAAACTCGGAGGGAAGGGGCAGTGGATTTTCACCTTTCTGAGCGAAGAAGGACCCGCGAGATAATAGGCCGCGATCTTAAAAAAGAAATTGCCAACCGTGCCGGACACTGTTCCGTCCCTGTTTTCTGACCATGTCATGGTCTTCCGGTTGTTGTTGATCGCTATGATAAAGTACACATGATCAGGACTCATACCGTCAATGTCTTCCTGGCTTGGACGAGGCAAGCCCTTTTGAGGTCCAAACTGCGTGTGAGAATGAAAATCCCCGACAATCTGGAGCCGTTCCAGTTTTTCGAGAATAGGAAGGATCTGTTTGTGGCTCCTGTCAAGGGACATAACGCCTTTTGGTTTTCTGTCGGCTGTCTGAAGGCTGTATGCATGCTCTATGACAAATCGGTCCTTCAGCTTATAGCCGAGCAGAAAACCCAGGCACTCTTTTTTGTAAACCTCTGCTGAACTTAGTAACAGATCTATGAACGCATTTTCTGATAAATAGACTCTCATTCCTGATGTTTCGGCAGACGTACTGACAGAACAGGACATGGTGCATAGCGAACTACCTGCTCTGCGGTACTGCCAAAAAGAAGCCTGTCAAGGCCGGTCCTGCCATGAGTAGCCAGGACAATAAGGTCGATCTTGGCCGTTTCAGCGAACTTGGTAATTTCCTCATAGGGAATACCTTTCATAACAATATGTTCAATACCCTTGAACCCTCTCATCTCTTCTATAAAGGTCTTTTCGAGCTCTGTTTTTGCACCTTTTTCAAGGTCTTTGTACATTTCTTCAACAGAGATATGGGGCACATACCAGCCTGTTGTCCTTGCAACGTCATATATGACGTGCATGAAGATGAGCTTTGCATCGTAGCGTTTTGCAAGATCCACTGCATAAGGCAGTGCATTCTTTGAACCTTCCGAAAAGTCTGTTGCAAAAAGGATTGTGTTGATTTTCATCTTAAACCTCCCTAAGGTATTTTGCTGCGTCTTCAGGCGATGTGGGCAGAATATAGAAGCCCGATCCCCATTCAAATCCGCTGGTTCTCAGGAACCGCGGCATGATCTCAAGGTGCCAGTGAAAGTCCTCCCCAAGGGTGTGCCAATGGTCTTTTCGGGGAACCCTGTTGGGAGCAGAATGTATGAAATAATTATACGAAAGATCGGGAAAGAGTGTCCTCAACTTTTTTAGCATAGAAGAGAGGATGAGGGCAAGATCTTCAAGCTCGTCTGATCGAATGTCCTGGAACGCACAGTTATGTCTCTTCGGCAGTATCCATGTCTCAAAGGGGAATTTAGATGCATAGGGGCAGAATGCTGCAAAGTGTCGCGTTTCGAGAATGACCCTGCTTCCGACCCTCAGTTCCTCACGCATGACATCACAGAAGATGCAACGCTCCTTATAGGCAAAATATTGCTTGGCTCCGTCGAGTTCTTCCTTGACCCTCTTGGGGATTACCGGTGTTGAGGCAAGATGGGAAACAGGATGTCCCAGATGACTGCCTGCCGAGATCCCGTGATTCTTATAGATAAGGGTGTATCTCAAACGAGAATCTTTTTCAAGGTCTGAAATGCGGTCCCTGTAGGTCTGGATAACACGCGACATCTGTTCAAGGCCCATGTCCTCGGGCTGAACATTATGATGGGGCGATTCTATGATAACCTCATTTGCACCTATACTGTTCATCTTGTCATACATGCCCTCGCCTCTTCTGCCGAGTTCTCCCTCTACCTTGAAGACTGGGTTAAAGTTCGGAATAACTCTGGTCCACCATTTATGTGAAACGTTTGTTGAAGAGGCATTCCGCACGAGCATGATCTCTCCGGCTGTTTCACTTTCCCTGCCGGCACAGAGTATACAACTCTTTTCATGAACACCCTCCGAAGAAAGGTCCTGGCGATATTCAGAGGGGGGTACAGACTCGCTGAGCACAGCTATCCATCTGCCCAGCAAGGGATCCTTTCTCAGTTCATTGAGGTCTGTTTTTTTCATAAACTATCTTTAATCCCTCTAACGTCAGGTCAGGTCTGAGCATATAGGATCTCCTGATAAACCTGGAGATCAGGCTGCTATGTCCTCCCGTCAGTATAGTGCCGAATATCAGCCCTGTTTCAGTTTCCATCTCTTCAATAATACGTTCAACAGCACCTGCTGTGCCGATGACCAGGCCTGTCAGTATGCAGCCTGTCGTGTCCCTTCCAAGGGCTGATCCAGGCTCTTTGAGATCAACCATCTTGAGTTGTGATGTCCTTGCGCCAAGAGATTCATTCATTAGACCTATGCCGGGCGAGATCGAGCCTCCGATATAATAGCCCTGCCTGTCGGTAACGGTGATCGTGGTTGCAGAGCCGAAATCTATCACCGCAACAGGTCTTTTGAAAAGAGAAAAGGCTGCTACTGCATTTACTATCCTGTCTGTGCCGAGCTCTTCAGGTTCCGGTATCCTGAACCCTATACCCGACATAGCGCTGTCAACAACAAGAATTTCAGCTGTTCCTTTTCCTGAGAGCTCTTTCAGGACTTCTCTAAAGACTTCGGTGAGGCCTGGAACCACTGATGATATTATACCGTTACATACTGATTTTGCTATATTTTTTTCTTTCATGTAGGACAGCAGCAGCAGCCTGTATTCAACAGCTCCCTGTAAAGGATGGGTAGGAATCCGCTGTACAACGAGGCCAGAGTCAAGGAAATAACCTATAGTTATTGATGAGTTGCCGATGTCTGTTGCAATAAGCATAACAATACTTAATTTATATTGAACGTTCCTGATATATAAACATATATGTAAAAATCTAAGGAATAAATGAAATATCTCCAGTGCTGATTGTTTTTCGTTCTCCGGATCGCATTTTCAGTATGAGCATACCACTATCATCAATATCTTCAGCAATACCTGACCAAGTGACATCCCGCATAACGACATTGACTTTTCGGCCCAACGTGGACGAGTTATTTCTCCATGCGTCAAGCAGCGGCTTTTTCCCCTCTTTTTTCAGAATACTGAACCACTTTTCAAACTCCCCTAACAGTTGAATGATTATCTCGTTTCTTTGGTGATTTTTTCCAGTCACTATCCTCACAGATGTCGCTGTATCCCTTATTGCTTCAGGAAGATTTCTGCTGTTCATGTTCACATTAATGCCGATGCCGATAACAGCGACTGCAACCCTGTCAGGGTCAGCACGCACCTCGGTTAAAATCCCACCCAGCTTTTTATCGGATATGACAAGGTCATTCGGCCACTTGATCGATACGGCAATATTGCATGACCGCTGCAATGCCAGGGCTCCCGCGACTGCGGCCAGGATAGTGAGCATAGTCGTATCTCTTGGCTCAAGTTCGGGCCTGATTATGAGACTTAAATAGATATTCTTGCCCGCGGGCGACTCCCAGGTTCTGCCGAGCCTGCCCTTGCCTCTTGTCTGGTGGTCCGCAACAATCACGGTTCCTGGAAAAATTCCACCCTTCGCTGCAAGAGACATGGCAACATCATTGGTCGACTCAACCGAGTCACGTACCATGAGATCTTTCCAGAAATCGCTCCTGATCTGCATGAGCAGGTAGTCCTCTGCAAGGTCCGGAGCATTTTTGAGGCAGTATCCCCTTGAAGGCATAGCTTCGATCACGTATCCTTTATTTCTGAGAGCAAGGATTTTTTTCCAGACCGCGGCAGGAGATATGCCGAGGCGGCGGCTTATCTCCTGCCCGGAGGTAAAGTTATCGGCACCCTTAAGCAGGCTGAGAATAGCATTTGGCATGGGGTCCTGAGAAAAGAGACAGCGTTGGCGTTCCCCGGCTATTCTTCAGGGAGTATCTCTACCGTGATCCTGCCCTTCAGCTTTTCGGCAAACTTCTTCGCATCGTCCGCGCTGCCGACGATAGAGCCGTAATGCATCGGAATAGCAATCTTCGGTTTGATTTCGAGCGCAGCCTGAACAGCCTCATCAGCTGTCATGACATAGGTCCCGGATACAGGGAGCAGCGCAATGTCAGCCCTGAAGGTTTTCATCTCAGGAATGTAGTCAGTGTCGCCCGCGAGATATATGCGTTCTCCTGATACCGTAAATAAATAGCCAACCCATCCCCGGTCTTTCGTATGGAACTGCTTATTTGTGTTGTATGAAGGCACGGCCTCTATTTTAATGCCTGAAATGTCGATCTTATCTCCGGGCTTAACGATCTTGATGTTGCCCTTAAGTTTTGCAGCGCAGTCAGCAGGCGCAACGATCACGGTGTTCGGCCCCTGGATCATCTTTACATCGTCAGGCGAACAATGATCGCGATGCTCGTGTGTGATCAGGATAATGTCGGCAATGTCAGCTTTTTTTACCTTGAATGGATCGGTGTATATGATTTTTTCACCGGTTATCTTAAAGGTATCATGACCTAACCAATGGATGTTCTTTACCATCGCAAACCCCTCCCTGTGCGCTGTCAGCAGAAACAGCAATGCTAATGAAGCCAAAAGTGATGACCGTAGCAACATTTTCATGATCGCATTATATCACACAGTCAAAAGATAGTATAATGGTTTGAAATGAAAGAGCCTGCCCTCAAGAAGAACGAAAATAGCGCCTATTTGAAGGAGCTTCTCGAATATATTCACGCAATGCGAGGCATTGATTTTTCACTTTACCGCCAGGCAACGGTATTACGGAAGCTTGAGCTGAGGCTGCAGGAGACGAAGAGCAGGGACTATAAGAAATATCTCTCCTTTCTGAAGGCGAATCCTGACGAACTCCAGGCCCTGGTCAGGACGCTGACGATCAAGGTGAGCAATTTCTTCAGGAACCCCGTTGTCTTTGAGCTGCTCTCTTCAAGAGTATTGCCTGAGCTTGCAGCCGAGTTCGGCTTTCTGAAGGCATGGAGTTTGGGCTGTGCAAACGGTGAGGAGCCCTATTCCGCTGCAATGATCGTTCATGAATTTCAGTCTCAGGAGAACCTCTCTTTTGTTTCTCATATACAGGGGACCGACATTGACCCCGATGCAGTGGGAAAGGCGATAAAGGGAGAGTATTCAGGCGAGGAACTTTTCGAGACAAAAAAGAGATATATTGAACAATACTTTTCAAAACTTCCGCATCAGTCCGGCATAAGCGATGAACACGAACGCTATCAGATAAAAGATGAGATCAGATCAATGGTAAGGTTTTCGAGCGACAACATTATGAGCATGCTGCTTCATAATAGAGCCAATCTCGGAAGTTATAATCTCATACTCTGCAGAAATGTTCTTATTTATCTGAACAGGGAAATGCAGGAGGAGATGATCAGGGCGATTGGCGACATCCTGTATGACAAAGGCTACCTTGTGATAGGAGAACCTGAAACCATGCCTGAAAGCGTGAGACAGAAATTTGAGCAGCCTTTCCCCGGCATCAAGATATTCAGGAAAAGACAGTCAGCAACAGCGTCTTGATCCTTCCCTGCTGATGTACCGCAGGGGATTGTCTATTGATGTCCTGAGAATATTTGCATCAGTTATTCCGATGCGTTGAAGTTTCTTTGCTGCTCCGCCTATGGTGAGGCCGCTGCCTGCAAGGATGCCATGGCTATAGATGACCCCCTCAGCAGATGCACTGCCTTTCACGGAATCCGAGACAATAATGATCTTATCGAGCGATTTGCATCTGAAGATCAGCTCAAGGGTTTTGGGATGCAGGTGAACCCCGTCAGCGATCACCTCAATATAAAGGTCGCTGTCAGTGAGGCCCAAGCCGACAATGCCGGGCTCCCGGTGGTGGAAGGGCCGCATGGCATTGAAAATGTGGGTGATGCCGGTTGCACCTGCCTTCTTGGCGTCGAGCGCCTGTGGTAACGTTGCGTCAGAATGCCCCATATTAACTTTGATCCCCATGTCAGCGCATTTCTCGATCACCTTGAGCGCTCCTGGCAGTTCCGGTGCAATAGTAATGATCTTGACGATCTTTTCGTAACCATCTATCAGTTTCCTGTATGCTGAAAGTGTCGGCTTAATGAAGCTGTCCTTGTCCATAGCACCGCACCGGACAGGATTCAGAAACGGTCCTTCAAGGTTCACGCCCAATATTTGTGCGCCGAATCCGGAGCCGTCTGTCTTTCCCTGCATCTCCATGGCCTTGCTCACGGCCTGCAGGCTTTTCCTCATCTCATTGATATGGCCTGCATAGATAGTAGGAAGGATGGCCATTGTCCCTGCCTTTGAGTGGGCCCTTGCCATGGTCAGGATATCTTCGTAATCGTCTGCCCGCGTATCGTGTTTTCCGATCCCGTGAGTATGAAGATCGACAAACCCCTGGAGCTTCATAACATCTTTCCGCGCCTGGTGAAGAAATCGCTTAAGGCAAGCCGTATGACCCCGCCTTTTGACCATTTTTTGCCGGTGTCTTTTGCAAGCTCGTGCGAAGCTTCTTCCAAGGCCTCGATCACCTCCTCCTCAAGATAGACAGAGGTCTTTACCAGTTTTTCGTGCTCCTCATCGTGT
>JACRHC010000009.1 GCA_016217675.1 Nitrospirota bacterium | reverse complement strand
TGTCGCAGATCCTGAAGGCAGGATATTCATCAATACAACCGGCAACCCCGGCATGGCGACGGCCGGGGCCGGCGATGTCCTGACCGGCATGCTTGCAGGCCTGCTGGGTCAAGGTATGCATCCTCTTGATGCATGCAGGCTCGCGGTCTTTTTGCATGGTCTGGCCGGTGATACGGCTGCTCTGACAGTGGGCATGCACTCCCTCATAGCATCTGACATCATTGAGTCGATTCCGAGGGCATTCCTCTTTCTCCATGCGTAACATCCTCGTCCCTGACAATATGAAGACAGTTGCCAATGCCTGTTTTACCGGCAAAAATCCTGGAGCTGACCTGGGAATCATTGCAGAGCTGTTTAAGACATCAAGGGATCAGATATATCTTCCAATCCAAAAGCATACAGACAAGGTCGTGGTCATTGAAGCGTCACTTGAGCCGGTAATAGCCGATGCCGTCATAACGAAGCAGAAGGGCCTTCTGATCGGTGTGCAGGTGGCTGACTGTGTGCCCGTACTGCTCTGTGATCTGAAGAAACAGGTTGTGGGTGCTGTTCATGCCGGCTGGCGCGGCACAGCAGAGGCGATATTGAAAAAGACCATACTGACATTTTACGATAAGTTCTTCAGCGATCCGGCCGATATCCAGGTTGCTATCGGCCCTTCGATCAGGCAGTGCTGCTATGAAGTTGACGGCGAAGTGATCAGGGCAGTCTCTCTGGCCACAGGGAATAGTGACTATTTCAAGAGCAAAGGTGACAAGTTTTGTCTTGATCTTGCCGCTGCAAATCAGGTCCAGGCGTTAACAGCGGGCGTACCTGAAGGCAATATTTGGATATCCGATGACTGCACATTCTGCAGCCCTGAAAAGTTCTTTTCCTATCGTTTTGCCAAGGGATCAACAGGCAGACAGGCTGGTTTCATCGGTATCCTCTGACACGCGATCTGCAACCCTCAGAATTACTTTCACAATTAATCTCTAACATGTTAAAATTATTGAAAAATTAGAGGGTGGACTATGCTCAAAGCAATGGATGTAATGACCCGCGATGTTATCACAGTAACTGAGGATATGAGCGTCGACGAATTAGGAAGACTTTTTATTGAAAAGAAGATCAGCGGTGCTCCGGTGGTAGATGCGAAAGGGAGTCTCATCGGCATAGTTACTGAGAACGATCTTATACGGAAGAACGCGCGCCTTCACATCCCGACAGTGCTGAGGATCTTTGATGCAATCATCCCTCTTGGCAGGCCGGACAGCGTCGAGGCGGAGATCAAGAGGATATCTGCTTCTACCGTGGGGGAGATCTGCACAAAAGAGGTTTTATCAGTCTCTCCCGATGCGAGCATTCAGGATGTTTCATCCGTAATGTTTGAAAAGGCTGTGCATCTTGTGCCGGTAATTGAGGCTGGAAAGATTGTCGGTATTATCGGCAAGATCGATATCATCAAGGGTATGACCGGTGAAGCTCCTCAGCAGAAGCCCGGCTGAAACAGAGGCTATCGGCTATAAACTCGGCAGATCACTCAGGGCAGGCATGATGGTCAAGCTGTATGGAGAACTTGGGGCGGGAAAGACGACCATGACCAAGGGAATTGCCCGTGCATTCGGCATAAATCAGGACGATGTTATCAGTCCGAGCTTCACGATCATTACGGAATACAGGAGCACGCCACGGTTTTATCATCTGGACCTGTACCGAATTGCGGGGAGCAGGGACCTGGAAAGTACGGGGATATGGGATTGCATAGGAGAAGATTCGGTCACGGTCGTCGAATGGCCTGAGCATGCTGAAGACGAGTTGCCGAAGGATGCAGTGACTGTGCGGATATCGCACCAGGATCTGGACGAGAGGGCGATAGAGATAGAGGGTATTGATGAAAAAGATTGGCATAATTTGCAAGCTTAGCAGGAAAGAGCCTCAGGATATCCTGAGGGAACTCCTGCCGTGGCTCAGGCAGAGGGGCTGTGAAGTCTTTGTTGATCAGGACACGGCAGCGCGATTGAACATCAGGGGATATGACAGGAACGAGATCCCATCTTTTGTTGAGGTTGTTCTCGTGCTTGGAGGGGACGGGACCATGCTGGGTGTGACCCGTCTTGTCGCCTGCGCCGGAATTCCTGTTTTAGGCATCAATCTCGGCAGCCTCGGATTCCTGACTGAGGTTAATAAGGAGGAGATCTACTCGGCTGTAGAAGAGATGCTCTCAGGCAGATGTGTTCTGGAAGAGCGTCTTATGCTGAGAACCACTCTGCGCAGAGGCGGGGAGGTGATCGAGCAGGTCCTCGTATTAAACGATGTTGTCATTAACAAGGGAGCTCTTGCAAGGATCATAGACCTTGAGGTTAGTATAGATCAGTCCTATGTGACGACCTACAAGGCAGACGGGCTGATCATCTCTACGCCGACCGGTTCCACTGCTTATTCCCTGTCTGCCGGCGGACCGATTCTTTATCCAACGTTAGAGAATATTGTCCTGACGCCCATCTGTTCACACACACTTACCAACAGGCCGATTGTGCTGTCCGACAAGGTCTCGATCGCCATCAAACTCAGGTCATCAAGCGAAGACGTCTTCCTCACCCTTGACGGGCAGGTGGGATGTGCGCTGCAGACTAATGATATTATCGAGGTGGTCAAGGCGGATTGCAAGGCACGTCTGCTCGTTGCCGGGGGAAAAAGATACTTTGATGTCCTTCGCACAAAGCTGAAATGGGGAGAGCGCTAAAGCTATGACTGTTGCCGTTGAAGAGATAAAGAGCCTGCTCAGATTCTACCAGGCCCTTGGATTCGGCGATCTCCCGATAACGGTGAGCCCGGCAGGGAAAGCAGCGCCTGCGGAGGATATGCAACAGGGCGACGCAGAAGTTATTATGGGCGTGCTTCCTGCCGACCAAACAGGCGATAAGGATGATCAACTCAGGGGATTAAGGGATTACATCGGTGATTGCCAGAGGTGCAAGCTCTCAAAACAGAGGAAGTGTATTGTTTTTGGATCTGGCAATGCCGGGGCAAGGCTTATGTTCATCGGCGAGGCGCCCGGCAAGGAAGAAGATCTGCAGGGGCTCCCTTTTGTCGGCGATGCAGGTATGCTCTTGACGCGCCTGATCGAAAAGATGGGGTTGAAGCGCGATGATGTCTATATTGCAAATATCATCAAATGCAGGCCGCCTGTGAACCGTGATCCGGAAGAGGAGGAGGTTGCTGCCTGCAGGGGTTTCATCGAAAAGCAGATAGCGATTATCAGGCCGACTGTTATTATGACACTCGGCAGAATAGCCTTGCAGTCCCTTATGAATTCTCCTGACTTGAAGATCACAGCGGCGCGCGGGCATTTTCTCGATTATAAGGGCATCCCCGTTATGCCGACATTTCATCCGGCTTATCTTCTCAGAAATCCTCGGGATAAGATGCTCACCTGGTCTGATGCGCAAAAAGTTCTTGCGCGTCTCGGACTGTCAGCAGGCGTGAAGAAATGAGAGCGGGGCGCAGGCAGTTGTTTAGGCTGATGCATTGCTCCATAATATTGCTGCCAGTTCTTGCCCTTTTTTTTTGTAGCAGCACGTGTTTTGGTCTGACTGTTGACAGAGCTCTTGCCGTGGTCAATGGCGAGGTTATTACCTTTACTGATTATGGCAGCTTCGTAGCAAGGACTGATCAAACAGCTGACAGGGAAACGGTCAGCGAGCAATATCTGAAAACCCTGCTGGAAGAGAGGCTCATACTTCAGGAGGCAAAACGCAAAGGCTATGACGCAACAGCAGAAGAGGTCAGTCAAAGCATCGCCAGTTTTCTTGAGCAGGCGGGTATACAGCAAAATGAGTTTGAAAAGAAAATCGCTCTGGAGAATATGAGTATGTCTGATTACCGGACCCTGGTTAAGGAAAACATAATATCGCTAAAGTGCATCGAAAAAGAGGTCAATGCAAAAGTCCTTGTGAGCAGCAGTGATCTTGTGCGCTATTATGAGAAGCACCGTGTCCGTTTTATGGAAAGCCCGGAAAAGGTCCTTGTCATGGCCATCGTGATGAAACTGAGCAGCAATCCGAGTCTGACCGAAATTACTGATCTGAAGATCAGATCCCTGAAGGTCTATTCCGAAATTAAAAACGGAGAATCTTTTGAACGGCAGGTGTACAAGTACGCTGACGAGTCTGTAAAGAACCTTGGCGGCATACTGGGAGAATTCGAGAAGGGCGCTCTTATCCCTGTTCTTGATGAAAAGATCTTCTCGATGAAGACAGGTGAGGTGAGCGAGCCGATCTGGACTAAAGACGGCGTGTATATCCTCAAGATTGCGAAGAGGACCGCTGCGGTATATACTCCCTTGGACAGGGTAAAAACTGAACTGCAGGCTAAGGCATACGAAGAAAAACGTGAAGAGGCTTTTAACCTCTGGATGAAGAAATTATGGGAAAGATCGTCTATAAAAATACTGCAGCAATAATTTGTCTCCTCATTGCGCTGATCTGCTCTGGCGGCAGTTCCCATGCTGATATGCAGGAGGCTGAGCTCTTCGAAAAGGCCTATGAATATTACCTTGTCTCCAGCCCTGAGAAGGCGCTTGAAATATTTGATCTCTTCCTCACGCGTTATCCTGACAGCTCAGCCCTTGATTCTGTTCTTTTTTGGCGGGCCAAGTCGCTCATGCAGCTCAGAAGAGGGGAGGAAGCTGCTGATAGTTTCCGGAAATTGAGAGAGGTCTATCCTGAAAGTTCTTACGCCCTTTTCGCAGAAAAGGAACTGCAGGTGCTTAATAATAAGCCCACAGTCAGGAAATCAGAAACTGCTCGGGATAAAACATCAACTATCGCTAACGCTCAAATAGCGGATCTGGAAAGCCGCACAAGAATACTCGAATTAGAAAAGACTGACCTTGAAAAACAGCTTGCTGATGTGGAAAGGAGGAGACAGCTCACAGAGAAGGGGCTTTCTAAAGCCCTCGACGACAAAAATGCCCTTGAAACTCAGCTTGACGAGGCCCGGAAAACAAGGGATGAGCTTATAAAGAAGGAGGCCTCTCTGGAAAAAGGGGCCAGGGAAATTTCAAAATTGTCTGAAGAAAAGCGAGCCCTTGAGGCGAAACTTACGGTCAGCGAGGAGAAGGTCGCGCATCTTTCGGGTGAGCTTGCCAATAGTGAGAAAAAAAATGCGGTCATAACCAGTGACCTCTCCGGCAAGATCCAGCAGAGCCAGCAGGATTGGGGGAAACTGGATCTTTATATCAGGGAACTTAAGGCCGAGAATACTGCTCTTGGTACTGCAGTGAAAGAGAGGGACAAGGCCCTTACAGATGCGCAGCAAACCATTATGAGCATGAAGAAGAGTGCTGCTGATTCTCAGTCTCTTAAGCAGCGGAATTTGGAGAACGTCACTCAGTCGCTTGCCCAGCTCTCTGCCGAAAAGGTCTTTCTTGAGGAAGAGGTTGCCATCGAGAAAAAGAAGGCTGATGAGCTTCTGGCGGCACTTCGAAAGAAGGATGAGGCCATCGAGCGGCTTCTGTCCGAAGAGGCAAAGCTCAGGACGTCTGACTTGACCTATCACGATAAGATTAAGCAGGGAGTTGAAGAACTCGCCAGTGTACGGGCTGAAAAAGAGATGCTGCAGACGAGGATCAGAACTCTGGAGACACGTGATCAGGAGAGGAATTCAGAGATCCGGAAATTCGAGACAGAGCGGAACGAATTGCAGAAGCAGGTTCAAGAGCTTGAATCTCGGACCATCACGGCTAAAGATACATTATCGAAGCTTGAGGATAGCCGGAAGAAGCAGGAAGAACTGGTCAAGCTCTCATCGTTTAATGAAAAAGAAATCGGAAAGCTTAAAGCCGAGAAGGCCGACCTGGAGGTGAGACTCAGGGATATTGACAAGAAGCAGAGTGAAGCGGAGCGTGCCCTAAAGAGGATATCTGATGAGAGACAAGTTGCCGAGTCTCAGTTAAAGGATCAGCAGGCCAGGCTTGCGAAGTCACAGGAGGCGATAGCCCTTCTGGAGAGTTCGCTCAAGGGCTCGAAACAGGAAACGTCGCGGCAGATTCAGGAACTGACGGATCGGAGCAGAGCGGCAGATCAGGATAAGAAGACTCTCCAGGAAGAGCTTGGCAGAGAGAAGAAACTGGTTGAAGAGCTGTCTGGTAAGGTAGGCGAGAGAGAGGCATCACTGATAAATGAGGTTAAGATGCTGGGGCGTTCGCGGCAGGAGCTTGAAGCGCGGCTTGCAGCAGAACAGGGCGTGAGGAATTCAGAGATCCGGAAATTCGAGACAGAGCGGAACGAATTGCAGAAGCAGGTTCAAGAGCTTGAATCTCGGACCATCACGGCTAAAGATACATTATCGAAGCTTGAGGATAGCCGGAAGCAGCAGGAAGAACTGGTCAAGCTCTCATCGTTTAATGAAAAAGAAATCGGAAAGCTTAAAGCCGAGAAGGCCGACCTGGTGGTGAGACTCAGGGATGCGGAGGAAAAGGCAGGAGATCTGGCTGCCTTGAAACAGCGGGAAGTGACTGCAGGAGACGAGAAAAATCGTCTTGAACGCATGATTGCTGAAAAAGAAAATCAGAATGTGAAGACTTTAGAAACTTTGGCCCAGTTGCAGAACAGGCTTAAGGATAGCGAAAAGGAACTGGCCATGACGACCCAATCTGCACAGGAACAGATCAGACTAAGCAGGGAAGAAAAGAAGAACCTTGAAGAAGAGTTAAAGAAAGAGAAAGCCCTGAGCGCTGATCTTTCCAGGCAGAAGACAGAGAACGAAGAAGCCGCTAAGAAGGAACTGATAGCCTTGGAAACTGCCAGGCGTGAGATGGAACAGACTCTAATCGTTGAGCGCGGGAGGGTATCTGCTGAGACAAAGAAAATCGCCTCAGAACGAGATGAGCTGAAGAAGCAACTGCAGACTTTTGACTCTGCAAGAAAAGAGAGGGAAGATTTGGCGTTGCATCTCGAAGAAATAAAGCGTCTATATGCCGACGCACAGATCAAGGGCAAACAAAGTGAGGACCTGGCTGATGACCATAGGGTTCTGCTCGACGAAAAGAAGAAGTTGGAGAAGATAGTGACAGGACATGAGGAAAAGATAGCAGCTCTGTCCTCACGACTTGACAATGGCGTGGCTTTTGAGAGGGAGCGAACAATCCTCGCTGCAAAACTTGACGAACAGGAAAAGAGGATCAAGGATCAACAGTCTCAAATCTCAAGTCTCATGACAGAGAAGGGTGCTACGGAAAGGGAGTTGATGGAAGCCGGAGCAGCTCTCGCTTCCATGAAGACGGTAAAAGACACCGGCGAAATGCACCGGGCTGAAGTTGAGCTGTTGAATTCACAAAAACAGCAGATGCAGGCAGAATTGGCCGAGCTGAAAAGATTGAACGAGCAGCAAACTACGAGAAATGCGGATCTGACTGGAGAAATATCGACTCTGAGAGCCCAGTTTCTTAGCTATGAAAAACCTTTCTTGAAGATCGGGAAGGAGAAGTATAGTCTCGCAGCAGTAATGCGTGAGAGCATGACAGCAAGAATTGTTGCTGATAAAATTCAGGCCAGGAATGTCCTTTGGAAGACGGGGAATATCGTCGATGACTTTATAGCAGAGGAGGTTCTTGGCCGTAAGGCTCGGGAGGATATGCTTTCTGCTGAATCATCGTTGAAGGAGTCTTTGGCAAAACAGTATGCGCTTAATGACGCTGAGGTCGCATATCTGGATAAATATCTTGCAGTTGAACGTCTTGTGAAGAAGAGGCTTTCCACGCCGGCAGTAAAGGAAAAAGACTTCAGGGAATACTACGATAAACACAAAGAGCAATATATCCTCGGGCGTGAAAACCGCATCAGGGTTCTCAGTCTGAAATACGGAAAGACAGATGAACTTGAAAAAGGGATTATTGCTGTTGAAATGCATGGGGAGGCTCTCGAAGGAAGGCCCTTTGAAACAATCGCAAAAAAGCACTCTGCTATTGCTACGATGAAGGAAATGTCACTGTCCAGGTTGCCTGAATGGGCGCGCAATAAGCTTGAGGGCCTTAAGCAGGGTGAGATCAGCAACATAATCTCGGTCGATAATGAACTCATGATCATTCAGCCGATACCTTCCAGACCTGCGTATCGTTCTTTCGAAGAAGTCAGAAAAGAGATCGAGAAGAAGTTTTCTGCTGAGCAGTCTGAACAGAGACAGTCCTTTGATGCCTGGTTGAACTCTCTTAAAAAAGATGTCGAGTTCTTGAAATAGCTGGAAAATGATCGATATTGACAGGCAAATAGAGCTGGCAAAGAGAAAACCTCTTACTGCAGAAAACCTGAATTATATCGGTGATCTGTATTTGAAAAAAAATGATAAACAAAGGGCTGTTGCCTATTTTTTTGAAGCGAGTGACAAGCTTCACTTTGCGCAAAAAGACAAGAAGATAGCGATTTACAAGAAGATCCTGAAGATATCACCGGTTTCAGAAAAGGCCTATATCGGCATCAGCGAAATCCTGTCAAAAATGGGCCTTGTAATGGAAGAGAAGAAGTTCCTGCATATGCTGGCACAGCTTTATGAAAGCAGAGGTGAGTCGGACAAGGCATCAGCGCTCATTGCCAAAATCAGGGAACTCGATCCTCATGTTATACCTGACGGTACTTTTTTTCACCGGGAAGCGCATAAGGAAGTGATGGAAGTGGGGGAAGTGGGGGAAGGCAGGGGAAAACAGAGCCTGCCAATAGAGATAAACGAAAAAGATCTTTCTCCTTTGAACGAAAAATCAATGACTGATGCTCAAGCTCCCGTCCCTGCATCTGATAGGGAGGAGGGTAAACTGATCGAGGCTACACTTGAGGAAATCCTGCCTGAAGAGTCATCTTCTGCAACAGCCACTTCGAAGCGGCACTTTTGGCCTCGGTATATTTTCGGGGGCGGCGTGGTGCTGCTGCTGGGAGCTATTGTTGCAGCAGTTTTATTCAACTTCCTGCCCGGGACCCCGGGTAAGTCCGTCGCTTTGCTGCCGGTGTCCACCCGTGTCAATGATTATGAGATAACTGTTTCCCGGCTTGACAACCCTGCTGAACTTACTGGCGTTATCAGCGAGCCTGATTTGAGCCGTACTGATTTCTATGTGCTTGCCGTAAACAGTCGCGAAAATTGCGTGCCTGACGCATTTGCAGCTTTCCCCTACAACATGATATCGTTACTGGACATGAAAGGCGGGGCTACCCCTGTTAAACCACTGGAAGGACTTCAAAAAACTACGAAAACCATAACTAAAATGAATGTTTGCGGCAGAGACCATGCAGTTGTATTTGTCAGGATGATCGTTGCTGTTGACAGACAAAAACATTATTCGGGACTGGCCCTTAACGGGCTTCAAAATACGGGTCCCCTCAGGATTACATGGGAATCACGATAAAAGCAATTCGCTTGATGCCGCGAATGGCCTTTGCGATTATCGTTCTGCTTATGGGGATGTTACTCGCGCAGAGTGCCTTGGCATTACCTGAAAAAAATCGTGACAACAGGGTGCTTGCTTTAAAACCTCAAAAAAACATTTCTCTTAATGACCTGATCCAAACCGCAGGATATAGCATCAGCGACGAGGATGTTGTCCTGTTTCTTACGGAATTTATCGAACTTAACCCCTCTGTAAAAAGCGTAAGTTTATTAAAAAAAGGGACCATGGTCAGAATGCCGGTCAGACATCTGAAAAAGACTGCTGTCAGCCCAGGGCCAGTCAGAGAAACTGGCGGAGTTCGTGAGCCGAAACAGCTGATTGCGCGCAGGCGATTGCCAGCTCGCCTTGCTGCTAATCCCGTGGTTCTGAGAATTGACAGTACTGTGCTGTTGGGGAATATCCAGAGACTTTTTTCTGCGCTCGGCGAGGATGTTTCAGTCGAGAAAGAGGGGTTTAAGTATTTATCGCTGGGAGAAAAAAGTGACATTTCATTTGATACGGGCCTTTTCCCGATCATGGACCTCCATAATGACCGAATACTTGTAATCGACTACACGGGCATCTTCCCTGATGACATGAAGAACCTTCTTGAAGTCTCATGGCCTGAATACCGGGTGGTTAGTCCCCGGGGTAAAACCGACCTCCGGGGTCTTGTACCCTTACTGCTTCAGGAGTCGGGGTATCTTTTTCAGGAAAACAGCAGGATGGTTTCAGGGGGCGCGGCTCAGGCGGAGTATCACGCTGACTTTCTTGTGCATGGAAAGAACGGCAAACCGATGGACAGTGATATCTCGCTGGTCAGCGTCCTTGGCAGCAGCGAATATCAGACGCCTCCGGAAATCATTTCATGGTTTATGAACCGCGACGTACGGATCATCGAACTCTCAGAACAGGACATGCACTATGCAAACAGAAATCCTGGATCGGTTATTGAAATGCGGGGAAATACCACAGGAAAGGTATTTATCGAGAATGTGCTAACACTCATGGGCTATTCTTTTTCCCGTGACGAAAAAATCAACCTTTCAGCGGGCAAGGCGGTACAGCTCAATGTTCACGCTGACCTGCTTATAGACATGGGGTACAAAAGGAAGATCGTTGAATTTGCCGGCGTTTCTGATCAGGAAATGAAATATATCCGGAAATTAGGCCTTGATATTGCTCATATTGAACACGATGAGGGGAAAAATGATATGATCAGGAAGATCTTATCCCTTCTTTCTCTTGCTTACACAAATTCACCTCAGAAAAATGCCGCATCGCTCACGCAAAAAAACTCACGCTATCGTCTTCTTGTTCCGGGTTTTGTTGTCAAGTCCTTGAGGGGAGTATTTTTCATGACAGATGCTGATCTGGACGAGGAACTAAAGAAGAGCATCACGAGTGAGGGCATATCAATGCTCAAATTTTGATTTTTTGTTATTTTTCTTTGACATAGAGCATCAAGATATGATTCTATATACCTTAATAAATTCATAGAGGAATAAGGGATGGTTCCAGGGAAAAAAGCATCAGAAAAGTATTATGTACTTCTCATTGCGTCTGTCTTTATGCTCTGTCTGTGCAGCCTGGTCTTTGCCGGGACTGTTGTCATAAAGCCAGGCCAATTCGATCACTTTACTCTGCAGATGCCTGACAAGGCAATGGCAGGCGAAAACTTTGTCGTTAAAGTATCTGCTTATGATGCAAGCAAGAACCTTATAACCAATTTTTCTGAAACAGGCAAAGAGTTTAGAGTTGATGTGAGCGGCTCAGCCACTGCGCAGCCTTCGGTAATGGGTGCATCCTTATTTTCAGGCGGTCTTGCCAGTATTGTTATCAATGACAAAAAAGCAGAAAAAATAACCCTGTCGATCATAGAGGCCGGAGGTTCTGTGCCGGTGATCACGAGAGAGCTTATGGTAGTTCCAAACCGGCTTGATCATTTTGTGCTCCAGTCGCCGGTGTCAGTGACTGCAGGTACAAGCTTTGATGTCAAAGTAGTTGCAAAGGATATTTTTGAAAATACGGTTCAGGACTACGATATCGGCAAGAATATTAAATTGATGACAACGGGAACATCTTCTGTCAGGATGCATAGCGGCGAGGCAATTGACTTCAAGAACGGCCTCGCATCGGCAGTCTTAGTGTCTGAGAAGGTTGGCGATCTGGTCATCGAGCTTCAGGACACCGCTTCCGGCAGCAGGGGAAAGACCCAGAATATACAGATAAACCCTTCCAGTCTTGCTTACTTTAAGCTGCAGGCGCCGAAAGCAGCGGTTGCAGGAGAACCTTTTGAGCTGCTGCTTTCAGCATACGATATGCATGATAATGTGGTCACAAACTATGCCTCAACAGGAAGCGGAATCAGACTGTCTGCAACAGGCACTACAAAAGTCGAGCCATCGACGATTAATCCTTCTGAATTCAAAAATGGACAGGCTCTCGTAAAGGTTGCCTATGAGAAGGCTGAAGAAATCCAGATTGTGGCCAGAGAACTGAACAGAGAGCAGTCTGGCAGGACTTCTGATATTTTTGTGACCAATGCAATACCTGATCACTTTATAGTAGTAACTCCTGATACGGCAGTATCGGGACAGAAGTTCAGGATCAGAGTCGAAGCGTACGACAGGTTTAATAATATTGCCAGAAATTTCAATCTTACTGGTTTTGATGTTATGCTCGGCACTTCAGGGAATGGTTCTCTAAGCCCTTCAAAGATAGCCCCTCCGGATTTTACCAACGGTATTGCCGTTGCTGAGGTCATGTATGACAGGGCTGAATCCTTTCAGATTTCTGCCCGCATGGCATCTGACAGATCAGCAGGCAAAATTTCCGTCAGCGCTCAGGAAATAAAACGGGAAGTTTCCCGTGCACCTGCTGCTGCCGACAAGAAAGAATTCAAAAAGCCTGATGAAACAGCGCTAAAGACGGCAACAGAGAAGAAAATGAAAGATCCTGAAAAAGTGAAGCAGAAAAAAGAGGTTCGCACAGAGAAAAGGAATTTGTCGAAACCAGAACCTAAAAAGCAGGAGGTCAGACCTGCAAAAGAAGTAAAGAAACCGGAATCAAAGAAAGAAACTGCATTAAAAACAGAGGTAAAAAAAGAAGAGCCAAAAAAAGAAGCATCAAAGAAAGAGTCTCCGAAAGCAGCTGACAGGGAGACTGGAAAGAAGCCGATTGAGCCCCAGCAGCACATTGCTAAAAAGGAACTTCCGCCGGTAAAGCCTGTTGAGAAAAAGATAGAGAAACTGCCTGCAGATGAACCAAAGAAACCTGTTATGGAACTTGCCAGGAAAGAAGAAAAGAAGTCTGACAAGTCGCAGTATAATATAAGCAAGGTTTCTATTATCGAGGCCAAGAGTAAGGCCATGCTTGTCATCAACATCACCAATCCCAATGGTAATCTGGATTATGGAGATGAAATCGAATCGAAATTTGGCAGGGAGTGGCTCAAATTGAAAGTGAAACCTGCGATTAACAGCACTGAAAAAGCATTTAAGTTCAAGTCAGCGTATATAGGAGAAGTTCTTATTGAGGAAGATAAGACGTCTGGTCAGAATCTGGTCAATATCTATATTGAGCTGCTCCCCTCTGGCATTACCTATGACATTGCCCGCATAAAAAATACACTTGTTGTAACATTTGCAAATCCCTGATCCTCTTTATCGGCAAGGATATACGGGCCTGCAGAAATGATCTGCAGGCCTTTTTTTATCGCATCTTTTTGCGTTAAGGTTATAATTAATGAATGAAAATACTGCTGATTAATCCGAACCGCTTTCTGTTTCCGCCCGTGCCCCCTATCGGCCTGGAATATGTTGCGGCGAGCCTTGCTCAGAAAGGCCATGAGTTCAGACTTCTTGACCTCACATTTCATGAAAACGCCGATGCTCTCCTCGATCAGGTTATCTCTGAGTTCATGCCTGATATTTCCGGAGTCACAGTAAGGAATATCGACAGCGTTCTGTTTCATGACAACGAATTTTACCTGGACTTTATTCGTGACATTGTTCTCCAGCTGAAGGACAGGCACGGTCTAAAGGTTATCATCGGCGGTGCAGGCGTCATGGTTAACCCTGAAGGCATTCGTGAATACCTCGGAGCTGATTATGCCATTGCCGGACCTGCTGAAGACATAATCAATGAACTTCTGGCGGCATTATGCTGTGGTGAAAATACAAAGAAGGTATGGAATGGGATTTTTCGGCCTTACTCTCCCTGTTCAAGAATAACAACTGCGGTCGACTATAAGCAGTATTACAATGCGGGTGGAATAGCTGGCTTTGAGACACATAAGGGATGCAGTTCTTCCTGTGTTTACTGCATTGAGGCTCATTCTCGGGTTGTATTCAAACGACCGGAGAATGTGATTCGGGAGATAAAGGGATTTATTGAGAACGGGCACAGCGATTTCCATCTCTGCGATCCAGAGTTCAATGAAGACCTGGACCACGCTATTGAGTTCTGCACCGCATTACGGCAAGAGCATATCCGCATGCAGTGGGCGCTATACATGAAGCCGGCAAACTATAATCAGAAGCTTTTCAGGTTAATGAAGGAGACGGGAGTTAATCTTATTACGCTTACCATAGATTCTTTCAAGAAATGCCCGCTCTACTGGACAGATGTGGAAAAGATCATATTCAATGCCCAATCCTGCGGGATTCGTATTGCCGTTGATTTTCTGACCGGTTTTCCTTATGAAGACAACGAACTTCTGCAATGGTGCCTTGATTATTTTCGGAGGCTACAGCCTGACAGGGTAAATATCAATACATTCATCAGACTTTATAAACCCTTAATGATCACAAAAATTATTGAGCGGGACGACACGCTTAAAACCCATATTATTGGTGATTGGGACAACAAGGAGATGATACTGCCGATATTCTATAATCAGATAGAACCTGAGCGACTTAGGGAACTCATAGCTGGTGACAGGATATTCAAAGTCGAAGGCGAGGAAAAGGGTGTAAACTATACGAGATCATGAGGCCGCTTTCCTCTTATAATATGAGAGGAAAGCGCTTCTGTGATGATAAAATACTTGAATATTTAATAGCATTTTATCGATACTATGCATATAAGGAGTTTTATGCTGCGCGAAAGAATTGAACGAGTTTTAGATAAAGTCAGAATCAGTCTTAAAGCAGAAGGAGGAGATATTGAGCTTCTGGATGTGAGGAATGATATTGTGTACGTCAAGTTGACGGGCGCTTGCGGAACCTGTCCCATGTCAGCGCTCACGATGAAGAGTCTCGTTGAAACCAGCATCAGGAATGAGATTCCTGAGATTAAAGCAGTACAGGCGGTCTGACGCGTAATCGGCTATGGTGAATAATACAAAATTATTCAGAGCAAGAAAGACGTTGTCTGTAGTGATTTTTATTCTGTTCCTCTCGTTTTGTTCTTTCCCCATCTCTTCTTCCGCCAGTGGAAAGATTGATGTTACTGATATTCGTTACTGGTCATATCCGGATTATACGCGTGTTGTAATCAGCCTAACCGATAATCCGGATTACGCCGGCAACAGACTCTCAAATCCTGACAGACTCTATTTTGATATTAAGCATAGCAAACTGAAGAAGGACCTCCGGAAGAGCATATCTGTAGGCAACGGTATGCTCAGAACTGTCAGGGCAGGGCAGTTCAATGACAGCACCGTCCGCGTTGTCCTTGATCTTGGTAAAATGACGAATTTCAAGGTCCTGAGCATGGAAGATCCCAATCGCCTGGTCATAGACATTTACGGCGAAAAACAGACTGCCTCGGTCAAAAAAAGGATTGTACTCGATCCCGGACACGGGGGGCATGACCCGGGAGCAGTCGGTCCAAAGAACCTCTATGAAAAAGATGTTGTTCTCGATATAGCGCTTAAATTGAAGAAGATCCTTGCGGACGATCCGAACCTTGAGATATTTCTCACCAGAGAAACGGATATCTTTATTCCGCTTGAGCAGAGGACAACCACTGCGATCAGCAAAAATGCCGACCTTTTTCTGTCAATCCATGCCAATGCAAGTCCCCGCAGGGAAGCCAGGGGAATTGAGACTTATTTTCTGAACTGGACGAATGACGAAGAAGCGATGAAGGTCGCTGCGCGCGAAAACGCAATTTCGCTGAAGAAGATGAAAAAAATGAATGAGGGGAAGGACGTGCTTGACGTCATGCTCAGTTCCCTCAGGAGAGACAACAAACGCGATGAGTCACTCAAACTTGCAAACATTGTTCAGCAGAACATGGTAAACGGGCTAAACAGGAATTATAATCATATTGTAGATCATGGCGTAAAACAGGCGCTTTTCTATGTACTGTTCGGGGCTGATATGCCTTCTGTTCTTGTGGAGGTATCATTTATAAGCAACCCCCTTGAAGAGAAACTTCTCTCAAAAGACGGATACCGGTCAGAACTCGCGAAATCCATAGCATCAGGGATCAATAAATATATGACGGCTGTCCCTGAAGGCCAGTCCATAGCACAGAGCGGCAGGACCGTTGTCCGCTGAATTTCGTATCGTTTCATACCTGCTTTTTATCATCGCTCTTTTTTTAATGCCTGATCTATCATTTTATGCAGGTCTCCTGACTGTATTGAGTTTTTGTTTGATAACGGTGCCCTTCAGGTCGCTTAAAACAGGCTGGATTCCCATAAGCATTTTTTTGATCTTTACCTTTGTCAGCAATGCCTTTTATCATTCCGGCAGGATTATCTACGATGCCGGTCCGGTGGTACTTACAGCGGAAGGTCTTCACCTTGCCGCCCTGAGAACGCTGAGAGTCCTTCTGATGATCGGGGGCGTGAAGTTCCTTATGGCTAAGACCAGGCCTGACCAGATCGTCAGGGCAATGACAAATCTGCTCGGGCCATTCGAGAAATTTGGACTACCGATAAACGATTTTTTTCATGTCATGGGCCTTACCCTGAAATGCTTTCCGATCCTGAAGGACGTTCTCGCACGCCATTATGAGGAAACTATACAAAAAGGCGAGGGGCAAGGCATGTTGAGCAGGGCAAGGCTGATGGCGCTGTTTATGTTGCCTTTTTTTGTGGAGAGCATCCGCTGCCCTGAACTTTTCTTCCCGGAGTCTATCCTGCATGAAAAGCAACATTGACCTTATCATAAAGCAGGGACTTATCTTTGACGGCAACGGCGGTATGCCTGTTATCTCTGATATTGCGGTGAAGAACGACAGGATTGTCGGTATCGGGACATTCAGCGAAAATGAAGCTGAAACGATAATTCAGGCAAAGGGGATGGCTGTGGCTCCCGGTTTTATTGACAGCCATTCCCATTCTGACTTTACTCTTATTGCGGACAATCGCGCAGAAGGCAAGATATGTCAGGGGGTAACCACCGAGATAAACGGTAACTGCGGTATGTCAGGTGCTCCCCTTTATGATAAAGCAGCTGAGCGACGTGAGGAGGACCTCAAAGAGCTTGCTATCCGCCAGCGCTGGAGTTCGGTAAGGGATTATTGTTCAGTTATTGAAAAAATAGGGTTAGCCTTAAATACTGCCTTGTTGATCGGTCATGGCAATATCAGGGGGTCGATTGTCGGATATGATAAGAGAAAGCCCTCGGCAACTGAGCTTATCCAGATGAAGCAGCTCCTTGATATTTCAATCCGTGAGGGAGGTATAGGCCTTTCGACCGGCCTCATCTATCCACCCGGCATATACAGCGACACTGATGAACTTGTTGCTCTCTCAGAGGTATTAAGGCCCTACGGTCTGATCTATGCAAGCCATATGAGAAGTGAAGGGACCGCGCTTCTTGAGTCTGTTCACGAGGTCATCTCGATCAGTCGTTCAGCAGGTATCAATGCACATATTTCTCATATCAAGACAGCAGGAGAGCAGAACTGGCGTAAGGCTGACGCTGCCATCGACTTAATCAGGGCAGCAAGAGAAGAGGGTATGGAGATCAGTTGTGACCGCTATCCCTATGTAGCCTCAAGCACGGACCTCGACTCCCTGCTGCCTTCATGGGCATTTGAAGGTGGTAATGACGAAGAACTGCAGAGGCTGCGCTCAGCAGAAATGCTCCTGAAGATGAGGCATGAACTGCTTGAACAGGTTAAAGACAGGACATACTGGCAGCGGGTCATTATTTCTTCAGTTGTCTCTCCCTCCAGGGCATGGATGGAGGGAATGACTATAGCGAAAATAAGCGACCGACTTGGCTGCGACGAGATCGATACTCTCTTTTCAATTCTTCGTGAGGAAAAATTGCGGGTCAGCGCCATATTCCTCTCGATGAGCGAGGAGAACCTTGGAAAATTTCTTTCGCTCCCGTTTTGTGCAATAGGTTCTGACAGTTCTGCCCGCTGCTTCGAGGGCCCTACCCGTCTTGGGAAACCCCATCCGCGGACGTTTGGAACATTCCCCAGATTTTTCGGAAAGTACGTCAGGGATGAGAAGCTTATGCCTTTGAGCGAAGCCATCCGAAGGGTGACGATGCTTCCTGCTGAGATATTTGGCCTGAGAGGCAGAGGGCAGCTCAGAGAAGGTTTCTCTGCCGACATCGTTGTCTTTGACCCTGATACGATATCTGACAGGGCAACGTTTGAGAATCCTTTTTTGAAGCCGGCAGGCATTCCTTATGTCCTGGTCAATGGGACCCCCGCTGTTTGGGAGGGTGAGCCAACACGACAGTTGCCGGGCCAGATGCTGAGACGATAGGACTATGAGATCACTACCGCTTATCGCCGTCACCACTGGCAGCAGAGATAATTTTCCTAACGAATCAGATCGTTATATTCAATGTGTTCAGATGGCGGGGGGTATTGCTGAGTTCGTCTATCCCGGAACAGGGAAAAAAGACCTTCTGGATCATTTTGATGGTTTTCTGATCCCCGGGGGCAAGGATGTCAATCCCCTGCAGTATAATGAAGATCAGAGATACGAGATCACCCTTGAGGAGCAGAACAGGACAGATTTTGAGCTCTTTCTGCTGAAGGAAGCGATCAGAAGAAGTAAACCTGTCCTCGGCATCTGTTATGGTATGCAGGTTATCAATATTTTTTTTGGAGGTTCTCTGTATCAGGATATTCAGTCGCAGAAAAAGGGTTCCCTCGACCACCGGAGGGGCACGCATGCGCTTGCCCAGTATCCGAATCCTTTTCTGGCAAGCGGTAATTTTAAGGTGAACAGCAGTCATCACCAGGCAGTGAAAGGCATTGGGAAGGGGCTCATCCCTTTTGCATATGCAGACGATGGGATTGTTGAAGGGTTGTATCTGGGCGGCTATGTTTTTCTCCTCGGAGTCCAGTGGCACCCCGAGAGAACGGACAATGAATTATCGCGTGCTGTGTTTAGTTCTTTTATGAAGGAGTGTCATGAACCAAAATAGATTCTCCACACCAATGCTTCTTTTTATCATTGCCGTGCTCGGCTATCTCGCATACCAGATAATAAACCCTTTTCTTACTGCAATAGCCTGGGCAATGGTTTTTGCTATCGTTTTCTACCCTGTGTATGCCTTTATCTGCAGATATGTGAGATTTAAGCCAGTTGCGTCGTTGATCACCATAGTTCTTATTCTTATCATAATTGTCGGTCCGATCTCGTATCTCACCTCGCTCCTTGTTAATGAAACGCAGGCTTTTTTGTCCAGCATCGACCAGGACCGGCTTGAATCAATACAGAAGATCTATAAAGGCCTGCGCTCCTCTCCGCTGTACCAGAAAATGAGTTCATACACGGGAGAGCTTCCCTCAGAAAAAATTATCCTGGAGGGCATCAAAAAAGCCGGCGGAACGCTTCTTCAAAACATGTCCCTTCAAATAACAAACGCGCTGGCAATCCTGGCAAACTTCCTCTTTATGATTTTTACGATATTCTTCTTTCTCAAGGACGGTCCGGGATTTCTCTCAAAGGCGCGGGACTTTATGCCGTTCAGCGAAAGGCATAAGGACAGACTGGCAACGCAGGTCAAGGACATGATCGTCTCAACGGTGTATGGCGGCGCGTCGGTTGCGCTCATACAGGGAATCCTTGGCGGGTTTGCCTATTATGTTATCGGCATGGAATCTCCCGTTATGTGGGGCGTTGCCATGGCTGTCATGTCTTTTGTTCCTCTCTTAGGCACATTCTCAATCTGGGGTCCCGGATCAGTTTTTCTTCTGCTAAGCGGAAGCTATGCAAAGGGCATAGGGCTCCTTCTTTTCGGCGTCTTTGTGATCAGCATGGTCGACAACATCCTGAGGCCGATGATCATCGGATCCCGCACCAAAATGCCAACGGTACTGATTTTATTCAGCGTTCTGGGCGGCATAAAACTCTTTGGCATGATCGGCTTTGTAATGGGGCCACTCATCATGGCAGCCTTCATCTCCGTCTTTGAAATATTCCGTCATATAGAGGACGAAAAGGAAGAGAACGTTGGGACTGGCCAACAGAGCTGAGATCAGACTCATTTGCCTGGCGCTTTCCTTTATCTGCTCATTAAGTCTTATCGGCTGTACATCAAGTGACCGGATCGCCGGATATGTTCATTACAGGATTAATTACAACCCCACGACCCTTGACCCGGCGATGATCGTTGATGTTACCGGGGGATTGATTGCAGCTAAACTATTCAATGGTCTCGTCAGGCTTGATGAAAAGCTTGAGGTCACCCCCGATCTTGCTGAATCATGGAATATCAGTCCCGACGGGACAATATATACGTTTTATCTGAGAAGAGATGCAAGATTTTCGAACGGTCGGTTACTGTCTTCGTCCGATGTCAAATACTCCTTCGAGCGCGTCCTCGATCCCGGCGGCAAATCTCCCAATACCTGGATACTGGATAAGATATCAGGCGCAAAGGCGTTCATGGAAGGAGAGCGTTCTGAGGTGAGCGGTATAAAACTTTCAGGCCCTTATGCCATCCGGATAATCCTCGAAAAACCCTTTTCTCCTTTTCTCAATCTCCTCACCATGACAGCAGCGTATGTGGTGCCGAAGGAGGAGATCAGGAAATGGGGAGAAGACTTTGCTTCTCATCCTGTCGGTTCCGGCCCCTTTCGTCTGACACAGTGGAAGCATAATAATCATCTCCTGCTCGACAGAAATGAAAACTATTTCGGGGGCATGGCAATGATTATGGGTCTTCGGTACAGAATCATTCCCGAGGATCTGACTGCATTAACGGAATTCGAGTTAGGTAATCTCGATGTCATCTCCGTTCCGGCATCAGAATATCGCAGGATCATGGAAAAAAATACGGGTAAAAACTTAGTCTCTTCCATGGAGGGCATTAATACCTATTACCTTGGATTTAATTGCTCCCGTCCGCCTTTCGACGACATCAGGGCAAGAAGGGCCGTCTCCTTTGCTCTTGACAGGAAGAGGATACTTGAGACGTTCTACGAAAACAGGGGGAGGCTGGCTCATGGGCCCATCCCTGATATGCTGAGAAGCTGGGATGCGCCGGTTTTGCCTGACTACGATCCTGCAGCCGCGAGAAAAATGGTCGATGCAGCGGGTTTGAAGGGAAGGAAAATACAGTTATATGTTACTGCTGATCCGGAGGTCGTAGATATAGCAGAGATTCTGCAAGACTATCTTCGTACCGCTGGTCTTTCGGTTGTGATAAAACAGCTTGAATGGAGTTCATACAAGGCAGCTATCAACAATGGTGAGGCCGATATGTTCTGGATCAGTTGGTGGGCTGATTACCCCGATCCTGAGAACTTTCTCTTTCCGCTTTTTCATTCCTCAAATCATGGCCCCAGCGGCAACCGGACACGCTATACAAACAGGGCGGTTGATGCCCTGATAGAGGCAGGGCAGAAAAGTTCAACCAGGAAAGAGCGCGATCATTATTACAGCCTGGCTGAAAGAGCAATCGTTGATGACATGCCATGGGTCTTTTTCTGGCATAAGACAGACATTACCGTCAGGCAGGCCACGCTTAAGAATTATCGCATGTACCCTATTTACAGTTTAGATAAAGGAATGGAGGTCTCTTTTTGAGGTCCTTTATTTTCAGAAGGTTATGCCTCATGATTCCGCTTCTTATGGGCATCACGTTCATAACCTTCTCGCTGACCAAGGCATTGCCGGGAGATCCGGTCTTTAGCATTGTGGGTGAACGCTCCAACCCCGAGATTATTGAAAAGATACGCAAGGAGATCGGCGCTGATAAAGGCAGCCTCAGGCAGTATGCCGGATATGTAACGCTCCTTTTACAGGGAGAGCTTGGACGGTCGTATTATACGAACAGGAAGGTGGTTGAAGACATCGGCCAAAAGTTTCCCAATACCTTTCTCCTTGCTTGTGCAGCGATGACTATAGCAACGCCGATTGGAGTGTTGCTCGGTTTTATTGCAGCATTAAACAAGGGAAGGGCTGCTGACAAAATCATCACCACGCTCTCTGTTTCAGGAATCAGCATGCCGGTATTCTGGAGCGGCCTGCTGCTTATGCTTTTCTTCAGTCTCAGGCTGAAAATTCTGCCTCCTTCGGGAACGGGCGGTCTGCAATACCTCGTCATGCCTGCAATAACCCTTTCGCTTCCGGCGCTGGCCACACTCATCAGGATTACCCGTATCACGGTCCTTGATACCATGGATATGCAGTATGTCAGAACAGCGAGGGCTAAAGGCATGACAGAAACTGCCATTAACTCAATCCATATCATGAAAAATGCCTTGATACCGATCATCACCGTTATCGGGCTTGAGTTTGGGAGCTATCTGAACGGGGCAGTCCTTACTGAGACTATCTTTGGGTGGGACGGAATAGGGCGGTATGCCATGGAAGGCATTGTTAAACGGGACTATCCTGTTATTATGGGATCTCTTTTGATCGGAACAATTGCCTTTGTGCTGATGAATCTTATTGTTGACATCATCTACCATTATGCAGATCCGAGAGTGAGGGTGCATGGGACTGATCGGTAAGATATCAGCGGCCATTCTTGTCCTGATTTTTTTTCTCTCTATTTTTTCTTTTCTTCTTGTACCCTATGACCCAAATGCGATAGACCTTGACAGCCTCAAAGAGCCTCCGTCGCCAAGGCATATCCTCGGCACGGACAACAAGGGCAGGGATATTCTTGCGAGGATACTGTATGGGGGAAAGATCTCAGTCGGTGTTTCCGTGCTTGCAGCACTTATGAGCATGACGATCGGTATGGCAATCGGTCTTATTTCAGGATATGCAGGCGGAAAGACTGACACTACTCTGATGGCAGTGGTAGACCTTATCCTCTCTTTCCCGGCATTTCTGCTCGCCATAGGAATATCCCTTGTTTTGGGGGAGGGGATTTATACGGTTATGATCGCGCTTTCTGCCGTAGGCTGGGCCTCCTTTGCGAGGCTGATCAGGGGGCACGTTTTATCTTTAAAGGAGTCGGCATTCATCGAAGCTGCCCGGGCATTGGGCTGCAGCCACGCGCGAGTAGTCCTCGTTCATCTTCTGCCTCAGTGTATTCCGCTTGCCCTTGTTATGGCCGGGTTGAAAGCAGGAGGATATATCCTGACTGAAGCAGGGCTCAGTTTTCTTGGCCTTGGCGCTCAACCGCCCACTGCTACCTGGGGATCAATGATCAGCACAAGCAGGGTCTTTATCAACTCGGCACCCTGGATGGTCTTTTTCCCCGGCATCATGATCGCGCTCACTACGATCAGTTTTAATCTGTTAGGGGATTCACTGAAAGATATGTATGATATCAGGAGTGAGAAAGAAGTGGGATAAAATTCCCTTGTTATGAAGAACGATAGTCATAGACCGCATAACTTGCCGTCTCAGAAGTGGTGCCCAATTAGCCAGCTACACCCTTAATACCGTTAATGACATTTATATCGCCCATGAGGATGACGACATCACCAGGCTTTAAAACAGCCTTGTCAGGAGGATTAAATTCATAGGAGTTCTCTGACTGCCTGCTGAGCGCCACAACGGTTACATCCTTTTTGGATAATATCCCTGTTGCCTGCAGAGTCTTGTCTTTATAAGGGGAGAGGTCATCGATTACAAGTTCATCTACCCTGATGGTCTTCTCCTGTGACCGAAGCATGAGGTCGAGGAATGATACGACTGATGGCCTGATCAGTTCTGATGCCATCCTGAGGCCGCCGATAAAGTTCGGCATTACCACGCTGTCAGCCCCTGCCATCCGTATCTTCTGCTCAGACTCCTCCTCAACTGCCTTGGATATCACCCTGATGCCAGGATTAAGCCTTTTCGTCGTAAAGACAACAAGAAGGTTTTCTGCATCCGACTGAAGTGCAGACACGATCCCACGGGCATTCTCAATGCCGGCCATCTGAAGCACTGAATTGTGGGTTGCGTCACCCTGCACATAACATATGCCCTGCTCGTCAAGCATCCTGATCGTTACGGGGTCCCTGTCTATGGCGACAACATCCTTTTGCGTTCTGACCATCTCTTCGAGGACGTGCTTACCAGTCTGCCCGACGCCGCATACGATAAAGTGATCTTTCATGGCAGCTATTTTTTTCTGCATCTTTCTCCTCCTCAGTGTATCCGTAAGCTCTCCCTCAACGATAAAGGCGATGATCGTCGAGACGCCATACACAAGGACGCCTGTGCCGCCAAGTATGAGGAATATTGTAAATATCCTGCCCTGTCCGGTGAGAGGGTGCACTTCCATAAATCCCACGGAAGCAATGGTAATGACCGTCATATAGAGTGAATCAAGCAGAGGCCAGTGTTCAAGGAACATATAGCCACATACCCCTGAGGAAAAAACGACCAGAAGGGCAAAACTAATGAATACCAATCGTTTTAAAAGCATAGGTAGAAGATACCAGAATCCTCAGGAGAAGATAAAGTCATCAGGCATGACATGCTGAGTTCACACCCGATTTTTTTCAATATCATGTCAAAGCTCATCGTTTCCGTTGTCCAGGTCGTCGTCATCGGATATCTCATAGGTCTCTTCTTTTGGCATTTCAACGTTTTCGCCGCGTTGACGCAATTCTAAAAATATAAACGGGCGGGTTGCCTTCGGGAGACTCTCAGAGTAATAGAGCTCCCTGAGATCACTGGTTTTCATGTCGGGGATAAATTGCGTTACGTGGATCATGGGAGTGTGAAAGTTCCTTATCAAACTGTATTTTACCGCATATCGCAGAGACCATTTTGAATGTCCGGATATCATATGAATTACCACCGGCTTCACTGAGTGTCGATTGATGATCTCACAAAGATGCGTTTCAGTAATGACCGGGCTGTCCAGGCATGCATTGACAACGTTGCTGTCTCCACGGCTCATGATTGCCGTGACAACAGTGCTGTTTGACCGTTTGGCGAGCGCGATGCTTATGCCAGAGGGCAGGGACGGGATCTTCTCCATAAGCATCAGTTCTATTTTCTGCCGCAAGGTCACCGGAACTTTTTGGTCCCTTGTCAGGTCGCCGAGATCAAAAATACGGAGAAACTTCAGAACTGAAAAACTGACCCTTTGAGGCGTTTTGGGATTCTTGCAGAGTGCCAGCTTAAGCTTGTAGCTGTCCTTGAACCGGATGTCTCCGGCAAGAAAGCCCAAGGCCTCTGCAGGCGTGCTTCTTGTTTTTGCCAGAACAACAGCCATTTCCTCATTCAGGCTTCTGTTGAGAGTCACATCCATGATGACATGGGGATGTGGATCGCGAACCAGTGACCAGAGTTCTTCGTCCTGGGCAATAAGAGCCCGCGCCAGTCTCTGCTCCAGTGAAATCATAGTCTATGCACGCAGGGGAAATTGATCCGAAGGATCAGGCTATGGCCTTTCTGAGGTAAATCTCTTTGGCGATCTCCGGATCCAGGGCAACAGTAGTTTCATCAATGCTCAGGACAAAAGAAGGCGTCTTCTGGAGCAGTTTGATCACGCTGCCGGCAGCTATGCCAAGAGAGTTCAACTTGCTGATCCTTGAGGGGTCTGAAGGCACGATGAAGGTAATCCTTCCCCTGGCGCCCACTTCGAATTCGGAGAGACGCGTCACCACAGGCGTCACCTCAACCTTGAATTTTCTGCAGCACTCACCCCGTGGAATAGGCTTGCCGTGAGGGCAGGTTGGCGGATGACCAAGAAAGGTGCAGACGCTTTCCGTCAACTCCTCACTCAGGATATGCTCCATCTTGCAGGCATCGCTCACGACCGTGTCGTCAGGCATTTCGAATACATCGGTAAAAAGGCGCTCGGCAAGACGCTGTCTCCGTATAAGACCGCGCGCCTCTTTCTGTCCCTTGCCGGTAAGGGTGATATCAGTGCCGGCAACAACTGCGAGTCCATGATGAAGCAGGGTTTCGATCAGGGTATCAGTATCGGTATCGTCAGAGCTTAACTTGAAATGGTTCATGCCGCTGTGCTTGTCCTCATCAAGGACCCAGAGCAGTTCAAGGGCTTCGTCGATGCGTTCCCTGTCAGTAATTAAAGCCATGCAACAATTATATGCTATAAAAAGATATTATGACAACGCAAAAGGGAGGCCTGTTGTCACGACCTGCCTGAATGATTTTCTGTGGATCGGACAGGGCCCCAGAAGTGCGATCATCTTCATGTGGTCCTTCGTGCAATACCCCTTGTGCTTCTTGAAATGGTAATCAGGGTAAAGGTTATCATAGTGAAGCATCAGACTGTCTCTGACATATTTTGCAATGATGGATGCGGCTGCTACAGAGGCGCTCTTCGCGTCAGCCTTGATGATCGGAAACTGCCTGAATGTTATGCCAGGGATCGTTACCGCATCAACGAGCAGAGCGTCAGGCGAGCAGACAAGATCCATAACTGCCTGTCTCATTGCTGATTTCGTTGCCCTGAGAATATTTGTTCTGTCTATTTCCCGGTTATCAACAATGCCGACGCCAACGGCAGCGGCAGATACCAGAACTTCCCAAAACAAGCGGGTCCGTTCTTTTTCAGGGACTTTTTTTGAATCACGGAGGCCTTGAATTCTGATATGCGGGTGGAGAATAACTGCGGCTGCTACAACGGGGCCCGCCAGGGGCCCCCGACCTGCTTCGTCTATACCGGCGATGACGGCGAAACCTTCATCTCTGAAGGAATCGTCATGCCGGTAAATATCCATGGAGATCTACTTTGCTGCGAAATCTTTCTCTTTGATCTTTGCGGCCTTGCCCTTCTTCTCTCTGATGTAATACAGCTTTGCTCTCTTCACTTTTCCCTGTTTGATGATCTCTACTCTATCAACGGTCGGAGAGCAGACAGGGAAGATCCTTTCTACGCCGACGCCAAAGGAGATCTTTCTGACCGTGAAGGACTCGCGGGTTCCGCAACCCTTTTTCCCGATGACAAGACCCTGGAAAGGCTGTATTCTTTCCTTGTCTCCCTCGACCACTTTTACGTAGACCTTGACGGTATCTCCGACATTAAAGACTCCAAGATCTCTCTTGAACCCTTCCTCAATTGCATTAATGATGTTCATGATGCTTCCTCCTTTATCTGTTCCAAAAGTAATTTCTCTTCAACCGAGAGACTGTATGATTCCAGCAGATCCGGCCTTTTTTGTATTGTGGCCTTTAACGACTGCTTTATTCTCCATTTCCGTATCGCCTCATGGTTACCTGAAAGCAGCACCTTGGGCACACTCATTTCCCTGAACTGTTCAGGCCGTGTGTAGTGCGGATAATCAAGTAACCCATGGCTGAACGATTCAGCTTCAGCCGACTGGCTATCGCCAAGCACATCAGGCAAGAGCCGTGAAACGGCATCTATTATAACTAAAGCAGGCAGTTCTCCGCCAGTCAAAACGTAATCACCGATAGAAATTTCATCATCAGCAAGATGCTCACTAACCCTTTCGTCAATTGCTTCGTATCTGCCGCAGAGAAAGACCAGCTCTTTTGATTCGTCTGCAAGTTCTCGGGCAACACTTTGAGAGAAAACTCTGCCGCGGGGGGAAAGCATGATAACCCTAATATTATCCTTTTTCGGCCACTGCGCCTCTATAACCCTGAAGAACGTATCAGGCTTCATTACCATACCGGGACCGCCGCCATATGAATAATCATCAACTGTGTGGTGTTTGTCAACGCTGTAATCGCGCAGATTGTGTACAGCAACACTGATAAGCTGCCTTTCAATAGCACGCTTCAGGATACTGCATCCCATATAGGCGTTTACCATCTCAGGGAAAATCGTTATGATGCTGAAGCGCTTATGCATGGAATACGGTCACAGTTCTGCGTGTATCGGTTACGGCAGGTCAGTCCAGGAGACCATCGATTGGTGTTATGGTCATTACCCCTGTGTCCAGATTTATATCTGCAATGATCGCTTTTACTGCGGGGATCAGATATTCCTTGTCCGTTCCCTGAACAACATACAGTTCATTTCCAGGCATTTCCATGATCTCCGTAACCCTTCCTATTGTCTTTCCCTCAGTCGTTACTGCGGAAAGACCTATTATCTGATGATAATAATACTCATTTTTTTGCAAATCCGGCAGCATCGATACATCTACCTCGATCATGGCATTTCTGAGCTTCGATGCCTCCTGCCGGTCGGATATGCCTTGAAATGAGACGATGAGAAACTCCCGGTCAGTCCTGATGGAATGAATTGTTATCTTCTGGACGGTTCCCGCAGGCATGACAATATACGCTTCAGTCAGAGGGGGAAGTGATTGGGCTGCTTTTGAAAGGGGGAAGGCCTTCACTTCTCCTTTAATCCCCCGTTCCTTTATGATACGTGCTACAGCAATATGCTTTAAGGCAGAATCTCCTTACCCGATAATTTCATGGATGCAACCCCGGCAGAGCCTTTACCTTGTTTTAATCAATTCCGGCATCATCGTCTACCGATAACCGACGATAGTTAATTACGCGCCGGCTTTCTCTATAAGCTTTTTTGCAATATCCGTCGGCTGAGCTCCCTTTTCAATCCAGTGCTTTGCTCTCGCAACATCGATCTTGATCTCTGACGGTTCCTTCAGGGGATCATACGTGCCCAAAATTTCGATAAAAGGGCCGTTTCTGCGTGTACGAGAATCAGTGACGAGCATACGATAAAACGGTTTCTTATGCGAGCCTAATCTTGTAAGTCTGATTTTAACCAAAAAAAACACCTCCAGTTTTAATCTAAAATTTTAATATAAATTACTGATAAAAGTAAAGGATATCAGAAGCAAAAGAACCGAGGCAGCTTGATGTTTTTCTTGCCCTTGAACATTTTAAGCATTTTTTTCAGTTCCACATACTGCTTGACCACCCTATTGACATCAGCCACAGTGGTCCCGCTTCCCATGGCTATGCGTTTTCTCCTGCTTCCGTTAAGAATGTTATGGTTTGTACGCTCTTTTTTTGCCATGGAACCGATAATCGCTTCGATCTTCACGAATTCTCGTTCGTCAACCTGCATGTTTTTTACCTTGCTCATGCCCGGGATCATGCCCATAATGCTTTCCAGAGGACCCATGTTCCGAATCTTCTTAAGTTGCTCCCGCAGGTCGTCAAACGTGAAGGAATCTTCGAGAATCCTCTTTTGGAGCGTCTCAGCCTCTTTTTGATCAAAAGACTTTTGGGCATGTTCAATAAGGCTGAGAACATCGCCCATGCCGAGGATGCGCGAGGCGATACGGTCAGGATGAAAGGGTTCGAGCATATCGATTTTTTCGCCAACGCCGATGAACTTGATGGGTTTTTGAGTAATTTCCCGCACAGATAGGGCTGCTCCACCACGAGCATCACCATCCATTTTTGTAAGGACGATGCCATCTATGCCTATTTGCTCGTTAAACTGTTTCGCTATGTTCACGGCATCCTGACCGGTCATGGCATCAGCCACAAAAAGCGTCTCTCTGGGTTCAAGGCTATTTTTGACATTCTTGAGTTCGGTCATGAGCGATTCATCAACATGAAGCCGTCCGGCAGTGTCAATAATAAGGATATCATAGGCTTCTGTCCGAGCCTTCTTTAATGCCTCAAGGGACACAGCTACTGGGTCTCTGGTATCGCGTGAAGCAAAGACCGGAACTCCAATCTGCCCACCAAGAGCCAGGAGTTGATCGATAGCTGCAGGCCGCTGAAGGTCACATGCAGCAAGAAGAGGGCGCCTTCCTTCTCTCTTGAAATGCTTGGCAAGCTTTGCTGCGGATGTGGTCTTGCCGGAGCCCTGCAGACCGACCATCATAATAGTTGTAGGCGGATTCGGGGAAAGCATGATCTTTACATTGGCACTCCCCAGCAGGGTGCAAAGCTCATCATGAACGATTTTAACGACCTGCTGGCCGGGAGTGAGGCTTTCAAGAACTTCCTTGCCAAGAGCTTTTTCTTTGATCCTCTGGACAAAGTCTTTTACTACCTTGAAATTCACGTCAGCCTCGAGGAGTGCAAGCCTTACTTCCTTCAGGGCTGCATCTATGTCCTCCTCTTTAATAAGGCCTCTTCCTTTGAGTTTCTTGAAAATCGAGTCTAGTTTGTCGCTGATGTTCTCGAACATTACAGCAGTGCCTCTATTTGAGCTGACAGTTTGCCATCGAGCTCTTCAGAATAGCCCTTATAGATATCGACAATTTTGCCGTCTTTACCGATGAGGAAACTGGTCGGTACACTGATGATATTATATTTTTTTTGTATCATTTCATCCGCCATAACAACTGGATAGTTAATGTTATACGAGGCTGAGAATTGCCTTACTATATCTGAGGCATCTGAATCAGTGTCTATTGACACTCCTATCACTATAAAACCCCTCTGCTCATATTTTTTCTTGAGCTCAACCAATATCGGAACTGATGCCTTGCACGGCGGACACCATGTAGCCCAAAATTCAAGAAGTATTACTCTTCCCTTATAATCAGAAAGCGAAATATTTTTACCGGTCAGATCCTTAAGGGTAAAATCAGGCGCAACGGTGCTGAGTTCAGCTGAAGACCCGACCGCAGACTGGCTTTCCGCAGACTTGCTGTCTTTTTTGCTGCATGCTGTCGCGACAAGGCCGAGCACAATAAAGAGTAAAAGGAAATAGCCTTTATTCATAAGAGATTCTCTGATTGATTGTGGGGGCACTCAAGCTCAGGCGAGCAGGGCATCAATCTTTGCCTTGAGTTGGGGCTTTGGAACAGCGCCGACGATACGGTCTGCTTCCTGGCCATTTTTAAAGAAGATAATGCTTGGGATGCCCATGATCTTGTATCTGCTTGCTACTTCAGGATTTTCGTCCGTATTGAGCTTCATCACCTTTATCTTTTCCGCATATTCCTTTGCAAGTTCTTCAACGGTGGGGGCGATCATACGGCAGGGACCGCACCAGACTGCCCAAAAATCTACCATAACAATGCCGTTGTGGCCTAATACATCTTTATCCCATGCTGCCGATGTTGCCTCAAATACATTTTCAGACATGATTGACCTCCTGAATAGAATTTTTAATTATATGGGCAGTACGTTTTTTTTGTCAACGAAGCGCTCTGGCGAAAAGAGAATAAGAATGCCGCATTGACAGTAAATACTGCTATCTGGTATGTTTCAAGCAGTGAAAAAAATCCTTATTATTATTGCTTTTTTTCTCTTTTCCAGCGATATTTTCGCTTTTGACATTTCGGGGTTGCAACCCGTTTCCCCTTACGGTGTCTTTTCAACATTCAGTTCTGAAAGTCTTCCTAAAAGCAAGACATCGATTGAACTATCCCTTGAACGATCAAGGGAGCGGGATTTTTACAGAGTTCAGTTCAAGGGGGCCTATGGTCTTACTGATCATTTCGAAGTTATGCTCACGGTCCCTTATGTTTATGACTATCTTGGATCAGTTGATGGAGTCGAGGATATAGCCATAGGGTTCAAGCACCGCTTTTATGACGAAGGAAAATATGGCCCTTCACTTGCCTATATCGCAGCTGCATCGCTCCCGGTAGGTCATGAGGGACTTACAAGCGGGGGCCGCACAGGCATCGGTTTAATTTTAAGCAAAAGACTTGGGCCATTTCGCGGAAACTTCAATATCTCTTATGAACAGCCCGGCAAGGATAGTCTTCAGGATGAGATACTTTTTGCTTCAGGCATTGAGTTTTCAGCCACACACGATTTGGATATTCTTGCCGAGTTTTTTGCGAGGAAGGTGCATTTCTCCAAAGAATATGATCAATTAGAGGCACGCTTAGGCTATCGTCTCAAGACCTCGGATTATATCTATACAACGGTCGGTATAGGTGCTGATTTTAAGGCTAGGTCGCCGGAGTACAGACTCTTGTTGTCGGTCAGTTTTACCAATGTCAAAGGGAAAAACAAGGTTATGAAGATCTATGAAGAAGAGTAAGGAAGTCAGAGGCTGAATAATGTTTGATATCGGATTCCAGGAACTGATAATCATTTTTGTCGTTGCCCTTCTTGTCTTTGGCCCCAATAAACTGCCGGAACTTGCCCGGACCTTGGGCAAGTGGATGGCTGAGATCAAGAGGGGTGTTTATATTGCAAAAAATCAGATTGAGAACGAACTTAATGTGGACTATAAGCTGCCTGATGCGGATACTATCAAAAACCTGCCGAAGGAAGAACAGAAGGAAGATAACATCTTTGCTGATTCTGAAGTCACGAAAAGAGAGGATAAGGGGTAATTGGAAGAGTATAAGATGCCTCTCACAGAACACCTTACCGAACTCAGGAGGAGGATATTCATCTCGCTTGTCTCGGTTCTTCTCATTTTTCTTGTCTCCTTCAATTTTTCAGCCGAGATCTTCGGGACACTTACTCTCCCCCTAAAGGCAGAGATGAAACTGACTTTGACAACTCCCTACGTTCAGTTTACGGAAAAGCCGTCTACACCGCTTGTTTTTCTCGCCCCTGCAGAGGCCTTCTGGATGCATTTCAAGGTCGCTTTCATGGCAGCCCTTATTCTGTCTCTTCCTGTCATTTTTCTTCAATTCTGGAAATTCATTTCACCCGGACTCCTGCCGAAAGAAAAGAAATATTTCCTGCCGTTTCTTTTTTTTGCCATTCTTTTATTTACGGTCGGCGCAGTTTTCTGTTTTGTTGTCGTCCTTCCTTTTGCCATGACCTTTCTGCTCGGTTACAAAACTGCGCAAATGACGCCGATGCTCTCGGTGGGCAGCTATATAGATTTCTGCCTGAAGTTTATATTTGCCTTTGGTGCAATATTCGAATTGCCTCTCATTATCATTTTTCTCACGAGATTCGGCATTGTCACGCCTGCCGTACTTGCACGTAACAGAAAATATGCGATACTTGCTGCATTTATTATTGCAGCGGTCCTTACGCCAACCCCGGACGCCTTTAATCAGACCCTTATGGCAGTCCCCATCTTTCTTCTTTACGAGGTTGGGATACTGCTGTCAAGAATAATGTTCAGGAGGGAGTCTTCTCGTGGCTAATGTAAGGGGAAAGAGCAACAAGGCGCTTACGATGGACGTGGCAGATGGGTATATTGCAGTTAATCCTCTTTTCTTGAAGCCTTTTTCTCCTGAAGCCCTGAAGGAGTTCTATCACGAAATCGATAAAACCCAGAAATTCCTGCGTTCGGAAAAATTCCCGGCCAACGATATTGAGGCCATAAGGTTGAGGAACCTTAAACTCCAGCGGCTGTATCTTGCAACCGTAGTCATCAGGACCTTTGCGCGGGAACGCAGGATAACACTTGTATAGCCCTCATTGACAACCACGTATGCGTGTGATAAGTATTTAACATGGAAATGAACGAAGATCTAAAGGCAGCAAAAGATGTTATTCAGGCGCTGCTCAAATCAAAAAAGATGATACGAATGTATCCTTCGAACAACCCTATTTATGTCAAAACCCTCGAAGACACGTACGGTCGTTTCAGAGATTACTTTGACTACCGTGACGACCTTCTTTTAAAGATACGACAGAATGACATTATGTGGGAGAACGAACAGGTTTATTACAATCCGGATAAAGAGGACAATCTCGCGCTTTTTCTTTTTAAAGATGGACTGAGAGAATTAATCTTCAAGAAAGGCCTGACCACTGAAGAAATGGAAGAGTTCCTGAAAATCACGGCAATGGACTTTGATCGTGAGGTCCTGGACGATGATATCGTTACACTCCTGTGGGAAAAGGATTTCCAGAATATCCAACATACTGCTGACGACGTGATCCTCGCTGATGACGAGAATTACGAGGTGGATGCTGTCGGACATATTGAGGAAGTTACCAATGATCCTGACAACATATTGAAGGCATATCAGGATGCCGTCAAGGAGGATGAGGCGCTTCATGACATGACTATTGTGCCGCTCAGTGACAAAGATCTGCAGCAACTCATGCAGGAACTGGAGACGGACAAGCACGACAAATCAAAAAAATTGGTTGATATCCTCTTTGAGCTCATGTATCTCGCTGAATCACGTAACGATTTTGATGATCTCTCCGTATATTTCATGAATGCGGTTGAGTTTTCTATGACCCAGGGCGATATACCTATGGTCACCAGTATCCTGTCGCGTCTGCAGAATGTCCTGAATGATGCGAACGTTGATGAGGAGATAAAAAAATATTTTAGAAAGATCACATCCTTTGCTGGAAGCGATTCTATTATTAAGCTTCTCGGCGAGATCCTTGATGCCGGGCAGGAGTTGGAGGATAAGATCATTGAGGACCTTGTCCTGCATCTTGACAAAAATGCAGTTGCGCCCTTAATGAACATTCTGGGCGAACTGAAAAGTATCCATGCCCGGAAGGTCGTAATCGATGCGCTCATCTATATTGGCCCGAAGGATATCATGACCCTTTCAAAAGGACTGAGCGATTCCCGCTGGTATGTCGTAAGAAATATCATTTATATACTGAGAAAGATTTCTGACAAACGGGCTGTGGAATTTCTGCTAAAAACGGTGCGGCACTCCGACATCAGGGTGCGGAAAGAAGTAATCAGGGCATTGGGTGAACTTGGCGGGGGCGGTGTCTTTCAGACTCTGAGGGAATGCCTTGATGATCCGGAGATTCAGGTGCGATCGGCGGCGCTCAGGGCGCTGGGAACGGTAGCGTCTGAAGCGGCAAAACGTATTATCATGGACCGTATTAATGACAAAACCTTCAGGGATAAGGATTTTGAGGAGAAGAAAGAATACTTTGAGGTTATTTCTCACTGGAGGGATAAGGAAGTGTTCGCGTTTCTTTCCGATATCCTGAAGAAAAAATCTTTTTTCTTTGGAAGTGCCAAAAATGATGAGGCCCGTGCATGCGCAGCGTATGGTCTTGGTCTTCTCGGGAATACAGATGCCATCTCACTGCTGCAGAAGTTTAAGGGAGAGAACAGCAAACTGATCCGGGAGTTCTCTTATACTGCAATCAAGAGGCTTGAGCATGGACAATAAACAGGATCATGAGCTGCATAAGCACGCGAAGGAGCTTATTAACCAGCTCTCTGTTGTGCTGCGCACTTCACAAATACATGATGCAAATAATATTGCCCTTGTTTCTTCGATCAGCAGGATTGTTGCCATGCTTAACACCTTCATTGAGCAGGAAAGGATTGTTACGCTTGAACTGCGCGGAGAGTTTTTCTATATCAATGAATATCGCATACGCTATTCTCTTGAATACCTGCTCAACTTTGACTTTCTGGTAAGGGAATTCAAAAAGCGCGAACTCGGAAGCGTTATCTTTAAGAATCAGATCAAATCGGAAGATATTAAGGCCCTCATAAGGGCCTGCATCGCTGCGTCCTTCTCTCAGGAGCCCTTCACCACTCTTGAAGAAAAAATGGCCGATGTCAGGACCATTAGTGTTGGACGACTGCAAAAAATTGTTGAGGAGGACTCTTACGATGTAAGGAAGATGGTAAAGAAGACATATTTCAATGCTGTTTCTTTTACTCAGGGTGTCATGAACAAGATGAAAGCCGGGGAAAAAGTAAATATAAAGAAGGCAAAGAGGGTTGTTGAATCCATGGTAGACCAGATCCTCGAGGAGGAGCAGATGCTTCTCGGTATGACTGCCATAAAGGATTATGATGAGTACACGTATCATCATTCGGTAAACGTCAGCATTCTCTCTGTAGCTCTTGGCCAGAGGCTTGGGCTCAATCGGCGAATGCTTACGGAACTTGGCATGGTTGCATTGTTCCATGACTTAGGTAAAATGGAAATTCCTAACGAGGTTCTCAATAAGCCTACTAATTTCACTGATGATGAGTGGAAGATCATCAGAAAGCATCCTATATGGGGCCTCAAGGCAGTACTTAAACTCAAGAAATTTGACGACCTCACCATAAAATCTGCCATTGTTGCTTTTGAACATCACATGAACTTTGACCTTACGGGATACCCGAAGGTGCGCCAGCCCCTGGAACTCGAACTGTACAGCCGTATCGTCAGTCTCTCTGACCAGTATGATGCGATGACCTCAGCTCGGGTCTATTCGCGAACCCCTATGTCACCTGATAAGGCGCTCAGCATTATGATGGAGCGCGCTGGCACCCAACTCGATCCCCTTCTGTTTAAATTCTTCACTAATATGGTCGGCATCTATCCTATTGGAACCCTTGTCATGCTCGACACGAAGGAGCTTGGATTGGTCTGCGAGAGTAATCAGATCTTTCCTGCGCGTCCCCGCGTCATGGTTATTGTTGACAGCAAGGGTAACAGGATCAAGGGCACAACGGTTGATCTGACCGAAAAGAATGAACAGGAAATATTTCTTCGATCGATCAGTAAGACCATGGACCCCAATAAATACAAAATAAACCTCGCTGAATATCTCTTGTAAAGAACGCTCATTCTGTCGGTTGTTGTCATGAAAATATTGACTTTTTCTGCACTTATGGTTTTTAATATCAGATCGGAGGTGAATTAACTATGTACGCGATTATTGATGCAGCAGGATTTCAGCTTAAAGTAGCACCTGGAGATACCATAAAGGTCCAGAAACTTACCACTTCGGGTGATATGAACGTCACTTTTGACAAGGTTTTGTTCGTATCAACGGATAGTGCAACCATGATCGGCAGTCCTTATGTAAAGAACGCGTCTGTCAAGGCCGAGATTCTGAAAGACGATAAGGCCAGGAAAGTGATTATTTTCAAGAAAAAGCCCCGCAAGGGACACAAGAAGCTGAGAGGACACCGTCAGTCGTATTCTCTCGTAAAAATTCAGGACATTGTAGCCGGAGGATAGCATGGCACACAAAAAGGGAGTTGGCAGTTCAAGGAATGGGCGTGACAGTCAGTCACAAAGACTCGGGGTAAAAAGGTTTGGTGGTCAGATTGTTAGGGCAGGAAATATTCTTGTCAGACAGAGAGGAACCAAGTTCCATCCGGGAAATAATGTAGGGAAAGGTTCTGATGATACACTTTTTTCGCTTATCGACGGAGTTGTCCAGTTTGAGAGAAAAGATAATATAAGGCTTAAGATAAGTGTTTATCCCGTAGCCCAGTAATAAGTCCATTTTTCAGGAGGAGTTAAAAGGCGGATTCACATCTGCCTTTTTTATTTTCAGATGAAGTTCGTTGATTATGCGGAGATATTTGTGCAGGCTGGAAGGGGAGGGCGCGGCTGCGTCAGCTTTCGAAGAGAGAAATACGTCCCCCGGGGCGGTCCTGACGGAGGCGACGGGGGCAGGGGGGGGCACATCATTTTTCGTGCTTCAAAGGACCTGAACACACTCCTGGATTTCAGATATCGGCGGGAATACATTGCAATAAAAGGTCAGCATGGCATGGGCCAGAGAATGCACGGAAAGGATGGAGATGATCTCGTCATTCCTTTACCTTTGGGAACTGTAATCAGGGACAAGGAAACCAGCATGGTTATCGCTGATCTTACCATAGATGAGCAGGAGTTCCTCGCCGTGCGCGGAGGAAGAGGCGGTCAGGGCAATCAGCATTTTGCAACCGCTACTCGGCAGGTACCGCGCTTTGCACAACCAGGCGAGGAAGGTGAAGAGAAGTATCTTATTTTAGAACTGAAGCTTCTCGCTGATGTCGGACTGGTCGGCCTTCCGAACGCCGGTAAATCAACCCTCATATCTGCAATTTCGTCAGCGCGGCCCAAAATCGCTGACTACCCTTTTACCACTCTTGTTCCTAATCTCGGCGTGGTGAAGTTTGGAAACTACAGAAGTTTTGTTGTTGCTGATATACCCGGTCTCATAGAAGGTGCTCACAAGGGGGCAGGGCTTGGGTTTCAGTTCCTGCGCCATATTGAACGGACCAGGATATTCCTTCATCTTATTGACGTCTCTGACATGGCTGAAGCAGATCCTGTAGAGCAGTATCTGAAGATCAGGCATGAGCTTCACCTTTACAGCGACGCCCTCAGTTTAAAGAAACATGCTGTTGTTGCATCAAAAATTGATGCAGTATCTGACACCCTGAGGCTTGACGTGCTCAAAAAATATTGCAAAACTAATCATATAGATTTTTTTGCCATCTCTTCCATTACGGGAAAAGGAACCCGGGAAATGCTCAAGTATCTCGGGGATGCCCTCATCAAGGAGCAGGAACGAGTTGAGACGGATCGTCGTTAAAATAGGAAGCAACATCATCGCATCGTCCCATGAGGGACTTGACACAACTATGATTGACCGCATCTCGGGCGATATATCCATTATTGCATCTGAAGGCAACGATGTGGTGGTTGTTTCATCCGGAGCTGTTGCAGCCGGCATGAAGAAACTGGGCATGAAGACAAAGCCGACTGATATCAGATTCAAGCAGGCGGCGGCAGCTGTTGGACAGAGCAGTCTGATGTGGGCATATGAAAAGGCCTTTGCCGGCAACGGAAAGAAGGTTGCCCAGGTGCTCCTGACACGAGAGGACTTTGCCGACAGAAAGAAATATATCAACGCCAAAAATACGCTCATGACGTTGCTCTCCTACGGCATCATACCTGTTATCAACGAAAATGACACAGTCACAACAGATGAGATCAAGTTTGGAGATAATGATAATTTGGCCTCACTTGTCTCGATCATGATAGAAGCAGAACACCTCTTTATTCTTTCCGATGTTGACGGCCTCTATGAGGACGATCCGAGGAGCAACCCACATGCAGAATTTATCTCTTATGTGGAAGAGATTACGCCGAGCATAGAGCAGTTAGCCGGAAACGCGGGAAGCGGTGTAGGAACCGGAGGGATGTATTCAAAAGTGCTTGCAGCCAAGAAGGCAACGTCGCATGGGATTGCAGTGAACATTATCAATGGGAAAAAACCGGGATTACTCATTCCGACCGTCAAGGGGCAACATTACGGAACCTGCTTCAAACCCCGAGAGGACAGAATATCGCAGCGAAAAGGGTGGATTGCCTACAGCAGCCGCTCGAAAGGAAGCGTTATCCTCGATGAAGGGGCCGTCAGTGCTGTCAGGGATGGTGGCAAAAGCCTTCTTCCCTCAGGCATTGTCTCTTTCGAGGGCACCTTTGAAGTAGGTGATTCGGTCTATTGTATTTCTGTTAAGGGTAAGAGGATTGCCAAGGGTCTCATCAATTATTCTTCAACTGACCTGAAAAAAATCATGGGAAGAAAGACGAGTGAAATAGAAGAGCTTTTAGGGTTCAAATATTCTGACGAGGCAATACACCGTGATAACCTGGTGCTTGTCTGACACCTCCGATAATTTTTTTCAGTTCCTTCCTCGCGGTTTCAAACATGGCCAGTCCCTTTGGCTCTCTGTAATCCTGATATGTATAGGGCATTGGGTTGAATCTGTTTCCCTGAAAGTATAGCGCAACCTCACCATATATGCCCCTGCCAAGATAGAGTCTGTGAGAATAGTCCTTGGCTGAGGCAAGAACCACCTTTGACGACGTGATATATCCAGGATCTATATTGATCCTTCTTCTTCCATTAAGAGAAAAAGCGTCTTCCAACCTGTTTGTCCCAAGTTTGATTTCCGGCAGGGTTGAAGCGTCAAAAAGACTGCTAAAAAAGACGAAACGTCTCATTACAGGAGTTCCAAGCTCCCTATCGTAATAGTGCGAGTGGCTCCAGGCCGACTCCGGGCTTTCGATCAGGATGTCACCAAACTGCTCTCGCACTATCGGCAGGCATGACCCTATTACTTCTTTGTCAGCAAAGAGAAGGGCCAAAAAAAGAAGGGCTTTCTCGGGCGGATGAGGGGTTCCCATTATTCGGAAAGCAGTGTATTGATAAAAGCCTTTGCCTCAGATGAATTCCAGTCAGCCGGACCTATTACCCTTTTTTTCAGTGCTCCTTTTTTGTCGATCAGGTATGTTTCAGGGACACCTGTTACTCCGTAACGCTTAGCCGAAATACCCTCATTGTCAATGAATAACGGGAACGTATAGTTGTGTGCATGCATATAATCGGCAGCAGTCTTTGCATCATCCTTATAGAGAATAGTGACCATAAGGAATGCGTCATTCTTCAGCAATTCCCTGTATAACGCTTCTATCGAAGGCATCTCCTCTTTGCACGGCATGCACCATGATGCCCAGAAATTAACAAAAACTACCTTGCCCTTTAGCTGAGAGAGGTCCATTGCCTGTCCTGTTCTGGCATCCCTGATATCAAGTTTCGGCGAGAGATTTCCGTCAGCCAAATCGCTTTTCTTCTCGGCGCAGGAGGCAACAAGAACTATAAGTCCTGCAAAAAATACCAAAACTGATGCGCTGATAAGACGCTTCATCTGAATCATCAGTTTATCCTAATTGACGCCGGAGAGGACAGATGCCTCATCAGCAATAACAAAGACAGGAGTTCCTGTCTCAAGTAACACCCTAATCTTATGACCACCCTTGAAATTACCCTTAAGGATCTCCTCAGAGAGTGTATCCTCAATCTCCCTCTGAATAGCTCTTCTCATCGGTCGAGCGCCATAAGCAGGCTTATAGTGCTTATCAAGCAACCACTCCTTGACTTCATGAGATAATTCGACAACAAGCTCCTGCTCGATTAGTTCCCTGTTCAATTCTGCTACAAGCAGATCAATAACAGAAAGGAGGTGCTCCTTCTCTAACGGATGGAAAACCACTATTTCATCAACACGGTTCAAAAATTCCGGATTAAAGGTTTTTTTCAGTTCACTCAGAACATTTTCTTTGATGTTTTCGTAGATTTCACCGGTTTCCTGGCGCTGGAATCCAAGTGGCGTGGCCTTTTCGATTATTCGTGCGCCAAGATTCGAGGTCATAATAATCAGAGTGTTCCTGAAATCGACCTTTCTTCCAAAATTGTCAGTCAGAACGCCTTCGTCAAGAACCTGCAACAACATATTAAAAACATCGGGATGAGCCTTTTCGATCTCATCAAACAGGATAACCGCATAGGGTTTTTTTCTGACCCTCTCCGTCAGCATGCCTCCTTCTTCATATCCGACATACCCAGGAGGTGCACCCGTTAATTTGGAAACATTAAAACGCTCCATGTATTCAGACATATCAATTTTTATGAGTGCGCTTTCATCATTAAACATGAATTCTGCCAGAGCCTTTGCAAGTTCGGTCTTTCCTACGCCCGTCGGACCAAGGAAAAAAAACGATCCGATAGGACGCTTGACGCTCTTCAGCCCGGCTCTTGACCGGCGGATTGCCCGTGATACAGCCCTGATAGCTTCTTCCTGCGCAATAATGCGATGATGAAGTTCGTCTTCCATCCGGATAAGTTTTTCTGATTCCTGTTCTTCGATCCTGACCATTGGAATGCCTGTCATCTTCGCAATGGTATAGGCAACATCATCTTCATTCATCACCGGTATTTCTCTGTTCAGGCGCTCTTTCCATGAATTCTGCATCTGTTCAAAAAGCTTCTTAAGCTTGTCTTCATCTACTCTAACAGCTGATGCCTTTTCCAAATCATGGAGTTTGATATACAAATTTTTTTCTTTTGAAAGCCTGGCAAGTTTATATTCAAGATCCTTAAGTTCAAAGGGCGGAGTGAGACGCTTCAATTTGATGCGTGCCCCTGTTTCATCAATCACGTCTATAGCCTTATCAGGCAGAAACCTTTCCTGGATATAACGGTCAGAAAGCTTGGCAGATGCACTCAAAGCCTCCGGAGCGATTTTCACCTTATGATGAGATTCATAGCGAGATTTTAATCCTGCAAGAATATCAACGGTTGTGTTTACATCAGGCGGCTGGATATGTATGGGCTGGAATCTTCGCTCAAGAGCCCTGTCCTTCTGAATGTATTTTCTGTACTCATCAGGCGTCGTTGCGCCGATACACTGAATCTCACCGCGGGATAGAGCAGGTTTCAGCATGCTGGAAGCATCAATAGAGCCTTCTGCGGCACCGGCTCCTATCAAGGTATGGAGTTCATCAATAAAAAGGATGATATTATCTGCCTGAACAATCTCCTTCATAACGATTTTAAGTCTTTCCTCAAACTGCCCCCGGTATTTAGTGCCGGCGATCAGCGCACCAAGATCCAGCGAAATTATCCTTTTGCCGATAAGCGTTTCCGGGATGTCGCCAGACACGATGCGCTGGCAGAGCCCTTCGACAATGGCCGTCTTTCCGACACCCGGTTCACCTATGACCACCGGATTGTTCTTGATCCTCCTGCCGAGGACCTGGAGCAGCCGCTCAATCTCATCCTCCCTGCCGATGACAGGGTCCAGACGGTTTTCTTTTGCGAGCATGGTTAGGTCCCTGCCGAATTCATCAAGGGCAGGGGTGGTGCTTTTTTTCTCCCGTGCCTGAACATAGGACTTCATCGAGAGATTGATGGTAAGCTGACGGGCTCCAAGAAGATTGGCACCGAGGTTGCGAAGAATTTTGCCTGCAATCCCCTCATCTTCGCGAATAAGTCCGAGGAGGAGATGTTCACTCCCAATGTAGTTGTGGCCAAGCAGTCTGGCTTCCTCTACGGCCAGTTCAAGGACTTTTTTCGCCCTGGGAGTAAAGGGAATATCACCAAAACTGAGAAGATTCATGCCTGCAGGAAGATTCCTTTCAATCTCCATCCTCAGTTCCTCTATGGTCAAGCCCATTTTCTTAAGAATTGCGACAGGCAAGCCGTCTTCTTCTCTCAATATTGCCAGGAGAAGGTGCTCAGTTCCAAGATAATCATTCTGCCTTTTCTCGGCTTCTTCCTTGGCGAAAATTATTACTTTTCTTCCGCGTTCAGTAAATTTCTCAAACATTCAGGACTCCTTTTTAGATCCCAATTATCTTGATTAATTTTACAGCTATTTCTGTAATAAGTCAATTAATGCTTTTTTTGCAATGAGTTATAGATAGACCTGAAATTACGGAATGACGCTTGCAATCTAAAATACTGAGGTTGGATGAAAGGAGATTAAAAAAGGCACTGTCGAACATTCCGCTGCTTCACATCATCAGACAACCGCAACATTCGCTGCGGTTGTCTGATGAATTTTGCTTATATTTTTTCTGTATTCATGAGATATTTCGCAGCTACGGATCCAAGAGAAGTGGTTGACGATGAGCCCTGCGACAGTAAGCGGAGGGCATCAAGATCGGACTTCCACGCAATATCCCCGGGAGCGAGAAGACAGACACTGCCCGGTTCATGGTTGAGGAAAAGTCTGCCGTCCCTGTAATAGTAAAATGACTCATTCACTTCAGCAGGATACGTACGCATGAAAGGCGGGATATCCGAGGGATTAAACCATAGCTTGATCTCACGCTCTGCGTCCTCCCGCACGGCAGACGCGTGAATGAGATTGTCCATACGCTCTCCGATGACATTTCCCTCCGCATCCTTAAGCGGCACAAGTGCGCCGAGCGCCCTGATGCACCCTGGCTTTTTTTCCCGGGCAACGTGAGGATTGGTCGGGCCACAAATATCCCTTATTTTCTGAACAGCGTCATGGCCCTGATAGACAAGTGCGATAACGCGCCTTTTCCATGGCTCATCAGGGTAATGAAGCTGCCCCATTATATATTCCAGAAGTGAAGGGAAAAATATTTTGCCGCGATGTTCTGCATAGTGCTCTTCAGCAAGCAAATTGCTCACATATACTATTTTTGCTCCTGCAAAGCGAAGACCTGTGTGAAATTCCGAAAGCAGGGAAAGCACATAGCCCGTTAGTGAGTTTTTGAGGGCATCCGGTTTAATAAGTACCAGCGTCTGATCCATTTCTTCATTTTGTTCCATCTGATCCTCCAATAAACTGACAGAATAATTCTGTCGTGGTGAAAGCATTGCTTGAAACAGCAGGGTGTTGTTATCGGGATTCAGGCATCGGCATGTCGACAGCTCTTATGAGAAATTCAGCGTATCAATCATTGCCCTGACAGCAGCAGCTGACCTGCCGAACATTTCCATCTCCTCCGGTAACAATGATAAGCCAACGATTTTTTCGATGCCCTGTCGACCAAGGACGACCGGAACTCCTGCAAAGACATCGGAAAATCCGTATTCGCCCTGCAGGTATGCTGAACAGGGAAGAATTCTTTTTTCATCAAACAGTATTGACCGCACCATCTGGACGGCAGATGCTGCCGGAGCATAAAAAGCACTGCCGGTTTTCAGAAGGCCGACAATTTCTGCGCCCCCGGTCCTGGTTCTCTCGATTAAATGATCTATAGTGTCCTTTCCGATCAGTTCCGGGACAGGTATGCCTTTTACCGTTGTAAAGCGGGGCAATGGGACCATCTGATCGCCGTGCCCGCCCAAAACAAGGGCCTCGACGTCAGCGGCAGATACGCCGACTTCCATGGCAACAAATGTCCGAAACCGGGCTGAGTCCAGTAATCCGCCCATGCCGATGACCCGTTCACGACAAAAACCGGACACCTTCATTGCTGCATATGCCATAACATCCATAGGGTTCGTCACAACAACGATAATACTGTCTGGCGAATACTTGACCGTGCCCGCAGTTACCGTCTTGATAACGTCTGCATTGGCAATAAGCAGATCATCTCTTGTCATCCCGGGTTTCCGCGGAAAGCCTGCGGTGATGACTATGATGTCTGATCCGGCAGTTTCTTCAAAAGTGCTGGTGCCCGTTACGATAGACGGCGAACCCCAGACAGGACAAGCCTCCGTCATATCAAGAGCCTTGCCCTTAGCAAGGCCTTCGTGAATATCAAAGAGGACAACATCGGCAAGACCGTCCCTTGCAATGAGCTCTGCTGTTGTTGCTCCGACATTTCCCGCGCCAATGACCGATATCTTTGTTTTCATAAGAAAAAATATTATAGAGCATGAAAAATAATAATGGCAAGGAGAAAATGGCAAACGTTATTTCTTGACTTCGGATGAATCTTTAATATATAAATTTCGTTGACGATAAAAAAGCTCTAAAGGGGAACCCGCTTCAACATGAATGAAATCCGTATTGCGATAGCAGGCGTAGGTAACTGCGCGAGTTCGCTTGTTCAGGGTATCGAATTTTACAGGAGAAATAAGAAGAATGCATCATCTTCGGGCTTGATGCATTATAATCTCGGCGGGTACATGCCGGGCGATATTACAGTCGTTGCGGCGTTTGATATCGACAGGCGCAAGGTCGGCAAGGCTCTTCATGAAGCAATCTTCGCAAAACCTAATTGCACGAAATTATTCCAGAAAATGAGCAAAAGATCGCACCCTGTCGTCAGTATGGGAAATATTCTTGATGGCATAGCCGGCCACATGGAGAAATACCCTGAAGATCACAGATTCATGCCGGCTGACAAAAAATGCGTTGATGTTGTCAAAGTTCTCAAAAGTTCGGGCGCTGAGATCCTGCTTAACTATCTGCCCGTCGGTTCTGAAAAAGCTTCTTCTTTTTATGCTGAGGCGTGTCTGAAGGCGGGCGTCAGCTTCATAAATTGCATTCCGGTATTTATCGCATCGCAGAAGTCATGGGCAGTCCGGTTCAGAGAAAAAGGGATACCGATTATAGGTGATGACATTAAAAGTCAGGTGGGAGCTACTATTATCCATCGGAGTCTTACTAAACTTTTCGAGGATCGCGGAGTAACCATTGATCATACCTATCAGTTGAATGTCGGAGGCAATACTGACTTCCTGAATATGCTAAATCCGGAGCGTCTTGCCATGAAAAAGATATCCAAAACCGAAGCCGTCCAGTCTCAGATGCAGGCGCCGCTCTCCAATGAAGATATCCATATCGGGCCATCAGATTATATCCCCTGGCTGAATGACAACAAGGTCTGTTTCTTGAGAATCGAGGGAAGGGGGTTTGGCAATATACCGCTTCACCTTGAAATGAGACTTTCTGTTGAGGATTCCCCAAACAGTTCCGGTGTAGTTATTGATGCAATCAGGTGTTGCCGTATTGGAAGAGACAGAAAGGCTGAGGGGCCTCTCATATCGCCGTCTGCCTATTTCATGAAGCACCCGCCCAAACAGTTCTCGGATGACATGGCAAGGCAAATGGTCGAAGAGTACATCAGGGCGGAGCGGAGCAGTTGATCTTCTGCCATGCTGAGCGAAAAATTCGGTCATGCGCTGGACAGACCCCTGAAATCGTTTGCCAAAAGAATCCCTCTTAGTCCAAATGTAATATCAATCACAGGCTTTACCCTTACCGTTGTCTCAAGTTTTGTGCTGGCCCAAAGCCTGACGCTGGGAGCGTTCTGCCTTCTGCCCGCTGCGCTCCTTGATATGCTTGACGGTATCGTTGCGCGAAGCAAGGGGGAGAGCTCGTCATTCGGCGCTTTCCTTGATTCGGTGCTTGACCGATATTCCGATTCTGTCATTCTTCTTGCAATTGCATGGAATCTGGGCAGTGTCGGACATATGACTGGTGTATTTCTTGCGCTTAGTACGCTTATTGGTTCGCTCATCATCAGCTATGCCAGAGCCAGGGCAGAAGGACTCGGCGTTTCTTGCTCTCACGGTCTTATGGAAAGGCCGGAACGATTAATCCTGCTGTTTATCGGAGCTGTTAGTGGTTATATGGTAATGATATTATGGGTGCTCGCCGGACTTACGCATTTCACTGTTCTCCAAAGAATACTCTACGCCAAAAAACAATTTAAGAGCGCGGCTTAGACCTCAACGTGGGTCGCTGGAGCGGGCGATGGGATTCGAACCCACGACCTTCAGCTTGGGAAGCTGACACTCTACCACTGAGTTACGCCCGCATGCGTCTTTTATAAATCAGGAAAGGTGCAAATGTCAAGGAAGGTCATTTTGAGGCGGTTATTAAACTAAACGTAATCGTTATTATTCGGGATATTAGCCTCGCTACATAAAGAATTACATCAACAAATAAGATACAGCTAAAACCTACTTTTAATATAGAACTTTAAGTACGTAAGAGGCGCATCGTCAAGGAACTCTTCAATCTTACCTGCCTGTTCTCAGGGTGCCTAAATATTTTATAATTACGTTTTATTTAACATAATATATCTTATCGGACTTTCTATATAAACAGTTTCTGTTTATATATTGTTAATATCATGGTGAAAAAGGATGCTGTAGCGGTATGGATAAGGCCTTCTGCTATGTTGTCTATGAATTAGGCAGAGAATTTTGTATGTATATTCAATACGTTACGACTAACTAATCATAACTCCTCTGAGGCGATCACTGTTGTCAGCTACAGACCTAACAAATACCACACTCCCCCTGCAGAGTCTGCCGCTCTTAATGGCTATTTTAAGGTAATTGCTCGTTGTAGCAGTTGTATCGCCATCACCATTCTCTTCTTCTGCAATAACATCAAGGATCTTATTTGCCTGTGCAGATGTGAAAGCCGACTTCTTGGCGCTGCTGAGCCCTTTCACGGCCTCAGCGCGATCAGAGATTATATTACCTGCTATCTGTGGCTTTAAGTTAGCTGCCAATGTACCACTTCTTGGCGAATAGGGAAAGGTATGGACATAAGCAAATGGAAGTTCCTTTATCATTTCATGGGTTAACATGAATTCCCTGTGTTCTTCTGCGGGAAAGCCTACGATTACGTCAGTGCCAAATGCAATGTCTGATGATATGCCAGACAGGTGCAACAGTTTCTTTCGAAAGGTTTTTCCCGTATAATTCCTGTTCATGAGTTTGAGGATCAGATCGCTGCCGCTCTGAAGAGGCAGATGGAGGTGTTTGCATATTCTGGGATCCCCCAATAATTCGATAAGTTCATCGTCAATTTCGTTGATTTCGATCGAACTAAGCCTGATTCTGAAAAGCGATGTCGAGGAGAGAATTTTACTGATAAGCCGGGCAAGGCTTGTCTTTGGGAAAAGGTCCTGGCCGTAACTGCCAAGATGGATTCCGGTCAGAACGATCTCGTGATAGCCCTGCTCCACAATATCAGAGGCCCTCTTTACGACCTCATCCATAGGGAGGCTCCTGGATCTGCCGCGCGCCATAGGCACGGCACAGTATGTACAGCTGAAATTGCACCCGTCCTGCACCTTGAGGTATGGTCGCGCACGGTCCTGCAGGGAATATACAGGATTGACACCGTAACCAAGTACACGAGATATTATCTTCTCTTTGTCACTGTTCGGGACAACTTCGCAGACGCCTTGAAGCCGGCTAACTTCGCTCTGTTTGAGCTGCGAGAAACAACCAGTCACAATGACATGAGCATTTGTCTTTGCTGCTCTGCGAATGAGATACCGGGAACCCGAATCGCTCTTCCCTGTTACCGTGCAGGTATTGATAATGCAATAATCGGGGTTGTCTTCAAGCCCAACAATAGAGACACCATGCCTTCTGAGTGTCCCCTCGATAACAGCACTTTCAGACTGGTTTACCCTGCAGCCAAGGGTCAGTAGTGCAACCTTTTTATTCCTATGCTGCATGCCGAAGCTACGAGAGTTCTTTCCCGTGCAGCGAATGGTGGCGGGCTTTCTCAATAATTACGTTTAAGACAGCTCCTTCAGGAGCTCCATTGTGGTCAAGTGTAACGATCTTATTAGATCTCGTTCTTCCCATAAGCATTGAAGGGTCTGTTTCTGAAGCCCCTTCAATAAGTATTTCCTGAACAGATCCTACAAGCGCTCTGTTTCTCTTAAGAACAATATCCTCCTGAATCATGAGAAGTCTGTTAAGCCTCTCAGCCTTAACAGACTCCGGCACCTGGTCAGCCATTTCACAAGCCCTGGTGCCCTTTCTTTTTGAATACTTGAAAGCAAACATGCCGTCGAACTCTATTTCTTTAATAGCCTTTACTGTCTGTTCAAAGTCACTCTCGGATTCGCCCGGAAAGCCGATAATGATATCCGTAGACAGGGTAACTGAAGGGATCTTCCCGCGAATCAAACCGATTTTTTCGCAATATTCTGCATAGGTATATTTTCTGTTCATGGCCTGCAGAATTGCATCAGCCCCGGATTGCAGAGGAAGGTGCAGGTTATTACAAAGAGTCGGCAATTCAACCAAAGCATCTATCAGCGCAGTCGAAAGATCCCTGGGATGCGATGTCACAAAACGCACCCGCTCTAAACCTATACGGTCGATCTGACGAAGAAGTCCGACAAAGTCTATGTCACTCCGGTAGGAATTTACATTCTGGCCAAGCAGCGTAACCTCCCTGTATCCTCTCTCTTTCAGTCCCTTGATTTCAGCAACAATACTCGAACTCGGTCTGGACACCTCCCTTCCCCGTGTATAAGGGACGATGCAGTAGCTGCAAAAATTGTTGCAGCCATACATAATGGAGACCCATGCCCGTGTAGCGCTTTCTCTGTGCATTGCATATTCCTGATATGCAATATCAGGATTTTCATCTACATAGAGGTTTCTCTTTGAAGTCTGCAGATTGCCGACCACATGCAGATTCTGAGGCCCCAGCACAAAATCGACATGAGGGGCCCTTTTCATGACCTTTTGCCTGGAATCCTGGGCAACGCAGCCGGCAACCGCAATTTTTAATAATGGATTGCTCTTTTTCAGATGTTTTATCCTGCCTAACTGGCTATAGAATTTATGTTCAGCCTTTTCACGGATTGCGCAGGTATTGAAAATAATCAGGTCTGCCTTTTCAGGAACTGTTGCAGCGGTGTACCCTTCCTGAGCAAGGGTGCCGAGCATCTTCTCGGAATCATGCACATTCATCTGACAGCCATATGTATAGATAAAAACGAATTTCTTCATTCTAAAATTTACCACGCCAGCGCTCTTTTCATCAAATTTCCTTGATTTTCAAACGCTTAGTGGCACTCTCTTCTTGAAATATTGGCCCTGTTCATTTAATATTATTCATGCTTGGAATATTGAAAAAAATAATCGGAACAAAGAATGACCGTGAGATTAAGAGACTTTCTGCGATGGTGGATAAAATTAATGCCCTGGAGCAGGGCATTCTGCCGCTTTCAGACAGCCAGCTGCAGGCAAAGACCGTAGAGTTCAGGGACCGCATCAGCAAAGGAGAAACCCTTGATGCGCTTCTGCCTGAAGCATTTGCTGTCTGCAGAGAGGCTTCAAGGCGCGTGCTGAAGATGCGGCATTTTGATGTTCAGCTTCTCGGAGGCATCGTTCTTCATGAGGGCGCAATCGCTGAGATGAAGACCGGCGAGGGGAAGACACTTGTTGCCACTCTTCCCGTGTACCTGAACGGCCTGGGAGGAAAAGGCGTCCATGTCGTCACGGTAAATGACTATCTCGCACGCAGGGACGCACAGTGGATGAACCCGCTTTACAGCTTCCTGGGCCTGAGCACCGGCATAATCGTCCATGGGCTTACTGATGAACAGCGCCAGGAATCATACGGTGCAGACATTACCTATGGCACGAATAATGAATTCGGTTTTGACTACCTCAGAGATAACATGAAATACGACAGTGCCCAGTTTGTTCAAAGACCGCTCAATTATGCAATCGTCGACGAAGTCGACAGCATCCTTATCGATGAGGCGAGAACCCCGCTCATTATATCCGGACCTTCAGAGGAATCGACAGATAAATACTACAAGATTGACAAGATCATTCCGAAGCTGCAAAAGGATATCGATTATACGATTGATGAAAAGGCACGTACCGTAATTCTGACCGAGGAAGGCAACATCAAGGCAGAGAAACTCCTTGGTGCGGGCAATCTCTATGACCCTGCGAACATCGATCTGGTCCATCACATCCTGCAGGCCCTTAAGGGGCACAACCTCTTTAAGCGCGATGTCGATTATGTGGTAACCGACGGCGAGGTTATCATTGTTGATGAGTTCACAGGAAGGCTCATGCCCGGCAGACGCTGGTCTGACGGCCTCCATCAGGCAGTTGAGGCAAAGGAAGGCGTAAAGATCGAAAACGAAAATCAGACCCTTGCGACTATCACTTTTCAGAATTTTTTCAGAATGTACAACAAACTTTCCGGAATGACAGGCACTGCTTTGACCGAAGCAGAGGAGTTTGCCAAAATATACAATCTTGATGTGACCGTCATCCCCACAAACAGGCCCATGATCAGAAAAGACCACCCTGATATGATTTACAAGACCGAAAAAGGCAAGTTTGATGCTGTTATCAACCAGATAGAGGAATGCAACAAAAAAGGGCAACCGGTGCTTGTAGGAACAATATCGATCGAGAGGTCAGAACTGTTAGGCAGCCTGCTAAAGAAACGCGGCATCAGGCATTCTGTGCTGAATGCAAAATACCATGACAAGGAAGCTGAGATTATTGTCCATGCAGGCAGAAGCCAGGCTGTGACCATCGCGACAAATATGGCCGGCAGAGGAACTGACATCGTTCTTGGCGGAAACCCAACGACAATAGCCAGGGACATGCTGAAAGATAAGCCTGATCATACAGAGGAAGATTGGAACGCAGCGCTTGCTGAGGCTGTGCAGATGTGCGAAGAAGACAAGAAGAAGGTCCTTGAAGCCGGAGGCCTTTTTATTCTCGGTACGGAGAGGCACGAGGCAAGAAGAATAGACAATCAGCTCAGAGGCCGTTCCGGCAGACAGGGAGACCCTGGCGCGTCCCGCTTTTATCTGTCGCTCGAAGATGACCTCATGCGGATATTTTATTCTGACCGGGTCTCCGGTCTCATGGGTAAACTCGGTATGGATGACAGTATGCCGATCGAGAACACGATGGTATCAAAGGCTATTGAGAACGCCCAGAAGCGGGTAGAGTCCCAGAACTTTGACATCAGAAAGCACCTGCTTGAATATGATGATGTTATGAACAAGCAGAGGACCGAAATCTATACGTTCAGACGGGAACTCCTGCAGGAGGCTGAGGTTAAGGAGAGGGTCTTTGGCATGGTTGACGAGAACATTGACGAGATTCTCGCAATTCACTGCCCTGAGGGCAAACATAAAGAAGATTGGGACCTCAAGGGACTCAAGGATTCAGTATACGGGCTTCTTGATTTTTCGGTGCAGGAGATTCCCGATGATATTGACTCTTTGAGAGACAGCCTGTCCGCGGAGGCAAGAAGTTTCTATGACAGGAAAGAGTCTGAAATCGGCAGCGACATGATGCGGTACATGGAAAAATGGATACTGCTTCAGGTCGTTGACTCCCAGTGGAAGGACCACCTCCTGGCCATGGATCATCTTAAGGAGGGTATAGGTCTGAGAGGATATGCGCAGCGGGACCCGCTCGTTGAATACAAGAAAGAGGCCTTTGACATGTTCGGAGAACTCTCCGGCAGGATTGCGACAGATGTTGTTATGCGGCTCTTCAAGGTTCAGGTGCAGAGAAACCAGGAGGAGCGTATAAAGACGCGACATGAGAAATCGGCATTGAATTATAATCGCGGCGAAAGCAGCACTTCGCAGACCGTTACAAAAGGCAGGAAAGTAGGACGCAATGATCCCTGCCCCTGTGGCAGCGGCAAGAAGTATAAGAAGTGCTGTGGAGCAAATGAATAAGGTCTTTTATATAGGCACTGTCGGCATTACCAGAGAGCTTGAAGAACTGCTTCTCGACAGAGGGGTAATCCTTTTTCGTTTCCGTTCGATAGGTACCATGCGGTATCGTGCCGAAGACAGTCCTGATCTGCTGATTTTGGAGAAGGCGCAAAGCAGGGAGCCTTCCTTCAGGGAGTTCCTTGCGAAATTCAGGGAAACTCCCAAGATTGTTATCTCTGACAACCCTTCTTTTTCCGGTATCTCTGTCTGGCTCAAGTCTGAACTCGTCTGCCCTCTATACGCTCCCGCGGCAAAGGAATTTGCATTCGCGCTTAAAAAGATCCTGCACGAAAAAGAACTGATAACAGAAAATCGTACGCTGAGACACAGACTTGAAATCACCCGGAAAGAACTTGATTTTTTTGAAGAGGTGAGCAAGACACTCACTTCAGCCGTTGAACTCAATGAAGTGTTGGGCACAATCATGAAAAAGGCTAAACCCCTTATTAAGGCAGAGGCGTGGTCAATCCTTCTGCTTGACGAAGAGACGGGTGAACTCATCTTCGAGAAGACTGCGGGAAAGAAAGAGGGCAGGAAAAAGATCAAGAAAGAACGGCTCAAGCGGGGAGAAGGTATTGCCGGCTGGGTCGCTCAGGAACAGATTCCGGTCGTTGTTCCCGATGTCTCAAAAGACCCTCGTTTCAGCAACAGGATTGACAAGGAAACTGACTTCCGAACCAAATCCATCATGTGCGTTCCAATCATGAATAAGGGAGTTATTCTCGGCGTGCTGGAGGTGGTAAACAAGACCACCAGCGATCCCTTTACCAAGGAAGACCTTGATCTTGTGCTGCGCATTGTTGATCATGCTGCCATAGCCATAGAACGGTCTGCGCTCTATCAGAAGATGACTGAGATGTCCATAACGGATGACCTTACAAAACTATTCAATACGCGGTATCTCAACCGTTCTCTTGACCTTGAAATCTCGCGGGCTACGCGTCATCATACCTCCCTTTCCCTCATATTTATGGATGTCGACCACTTCAAGCTTATCAATGATAATTACGGACATCTTGTCGGCAGCAAGCTCCTTGTCGAGATGGGACAGCTGCTCCTGAAAAGCCTGCGGACCGTTGATATCGTTGCCCGCTATGGAGGAGATGAATTCGTTATGGTTCTTCCCCAGACAGCGCCAAAAAATGCGAGTCAAATAGCAGAAAGGATAAGAAGGTCCATAGAACACAATGTTTTTCTGAAGAGAGACGGGTATTCCTTCAAGATGACTGCGAGCTTCGGCGTGGCCTCATACCCTGAAAGTGCAAAATCAAAGGAGGAGCTGTTAAAGCTCGCTGATGACGCAATGTACAGAGTAAAAAATCAGACAAGAAATGGCGTTTATGCTATAGTATAAAAATGGCACTTTTCAATTATGCAACAAAGGAAATAACCCTCAAGATTGTTTATTACGGCCCCGGATTAAGCGGCAAGACTACAAATCTCCAGCACCTTCACGCAGTCCTTAACCCTGAGACGAAAGGGAAACTGCTCTCCCTTTCGACCGAGTCGGACCGCACACTTTTTTTTGATTTTCTTCCGATCGAACTCGGCAAAATTCGGGAATTTTCGATTCGTTTTCAGCTCTATACTGTCCCGGGTCAGGTCAGATACAATGCGACCAGAAAAGTTGTTCTAAAAGGTGCAGATGCGGTTGTATTTGTTGCGGACTCGCAGAAGGACATGAGGGACCAGAATATCGAGAGCTTCGAGAATATGCGGGAAAATCTCATATCAAACAATATTAATCCTGACATCATACCCATCATACTGCAATACAACAAGCGGGACCTCAAAAACATTCTTTCGGTCGAGGAACTCAATCAGGATCTGAATCAGAACAATAATTATGAAGTCCTTGAGGCTACTGCCATAAACGGCGGGGGTGTCGAAGAGGCATTCAAGAGGATCACAAAACTCGTACTCAAGGATATTTCGAAGAAACATAAAATTGAAATACAGCCTGCTGAGCAGAAAAAAGAGGCAGTTGCACCGGCTATGCCTGTGACAGAGGCTGCTGCTGAACCGATAAAGCGGAAAATCGAGCGCGAATTGGAAGAGTTCGAAATACCGGCACCTGTGTCATCAACAGGGCCGGTAATCGAAGTCGATGCAATTGAAATTGCCGAAGAAGAACTGGAGATTGTTCCTGATAATGAAGCCGATGCAATTGAAATTGCCGAGGCTGAGCTGTTGGAACCAGTATATGAACCTGAACTGATGAGCGGTTCCGGGCATACTGCCGTGACGGAAACGAAGTCAGTTCCTCCTGCACCGGTAATAGAAGAAGCTGCTCCGGCGGCATCCGTGACACGGTGGACCGATATTCTCCCGGAGACGCCGCTAACAGAAGAGGTTCCTCCGGTCGTGTCCGCTCAGCTATTGACTGAGCCTTTCCGTGAGGAACCGATAAGAGAAGATATGCTGCGCAGGGAAGAGAGACCTCAATTTGACCTGCAGCCCTTCCCTACGGAAAAAATTGACAACTTGGCTGATGACCTCGCAACGGTTTCAGTTACGCTAAGAAAGGTCTCGGATGCAATAGCCGTGCTTCAGAAAACAGTGTCTGACCTGAAGGGCGAAGTTGGCTCAATAAAGAATGAGATGGCCCTTTTAAAGGAACCACCCGCAAAAGAAACAGAACTGAAAGATATAAAAGAGTTCAGGGAACTGAGACGTGAACAAAAAGAAATCTCAGACCTGCTCAGAGATGTTTCAGACCTTCTTGGCTCGATAAAGGAAAAAAAGAGCTGGTTTAGACTGTAAGTTTCGCCTGGACGATAATGGGAATGATCGGCACGAAGATATATATAAAGAAATCTCGTCTCTATTTATTTCTTCTGCTGTATGGTCTCTTAGCTCTTGCGGGAGTTCTTCTCATTGCTCAGTCTTTTTCCCGTAACGAAGCTCTTTCCGGTTCTGTCGGATTCATGGTGATCTTTGGCGCAGGCATGTTCATTATGACCCTGATCAAGAGCAGACAGCCTCAAGTATCTGTGCACAAAGATTTTTTAGAGGTGTATCAGTCCCGCACAAAGCAGCTTATTCGTTACCGCAATATTATCGGCATCGATCGCCCGGATAAGAAGCGCCTTGTTATAACGCTTCACGAGGATCATTCGCGAAAGGACATGACTATCTGGCTTAAAGAACTCGAAGAGGGCGAAATTGATAAGCTGGCTGCTTTCCTGTCTCAGGAAAAGGGCCGATCACGATAGAACAGCTTGTATGCCGATTTCATCGGTCTTATCATAGGGGGAGACTGTCAGAAAGGATTAACGCAATAAGGTCAGCAGTAGATTAGATTCTTTTTTAAACCAGCAATGTTAAAGGAGGTTACCGTGGGCTTATTCGGAAAACTTTTTGGTAAGGAAAAGGAACTGCCGCAGCTCGATCCTTCGAGTCAGGCAGCCTCAAGACTGAACGAATATATATCTTCGTTAGAACCCTTTGTCGGCAAGATTCATGACCATATGGAATTCGTGCCATCAGCAAAAACAGTCTATGTGTACATCGGCAAGCCGCCGGGCATGTTTGGTTTAGCCTGGTTTGAAAACGGCCAGGAGATAAATTTCAAGACCTTTACGGCAAGCAAGGGGCTTAAGCAGAAACAGATCCAGAGCATCTACGGCAGACTGGGTGAGGCTTATGAGGCAAGCATGACAGCAGAACGGTTTGAAACGGTCATAGCCGGAAAGAAGATAGTGGTGATTCCTGCTGAAGACCTGGCCAGTAAGATAGATGAGATCGTTCATACAGTAGCATGATTTACAGGCTGTTACCCTATTGTATCCCGGCCTTGCCGGGTTACAATAGGGTCTTCAACTTCACTAAGAAATCGTTACTTGATCCTCTTTGATATAGCCTTGAATTCCTCTGTGCCTGCCTTCACCAGCAGCTGAAACAGGACTGTTTCTGTGCAGGTTATCACTGCCCCTGCGTCTCGCATATATTCCAGGGCAGTCCTGTAATTCGCATCTGTTCTTGAGCAGACAGCATCTGCAACAACATGAACATCATAATCAGCCTGCAGAAGGTCAATGCAGGTCTGTAAAACACAGACATGCGTTTCCATGCCGATAAGGATGATCTGCTTTTTTTCGGTCTCCTGTACTGCTTCCATAAAGAACTTCTCTCCGCAGCAACTGAAGGTGATCTTTTCGATCGGCGCATACGTCTGCACTGCATTTCTGACCTCGGGCAGAGTCGGTCCAAGCCCTTTCGGATACTGTTCGGTTATCAGGAGCGGCAAGCCAAGCAGCCTGGCAGACTCGATCAGGTGAAGAGTATTGACTACCACCCTCTCCTTTTCAGTCATGGCAACGGCAAGGCGCTCCTGAATGTCAACAATGACCAGCAAAGATTTATCCCGTTTCAGTATGAACTTTTCCATGATCATTCTCCTTTATGAAGCAGACCGGCTTCAAGGCACTGCTTTCTCGCCTTCTTATATTTTTTTATACTGTCGTCCGCATAGGTAATTATCCAGAACGAAACATTCTTTTCCGGGTATGCTGCTCCTTTTCCAAAAAGGATCTCTCCGACCTTCAGTCCAAACTCGTCGTGGTGTCCGGTATACTCATCCCAACAGAGGCTATAGGTTTTCAATTTTGGTTTCAAGGCAGCTTTTCTCTCCGCAATATCGGATAGTGATCCAAAATAATGCATGTGCATTTTTTCAGCAAGGTCCTTTATATATTTCGAAAAAACCTTCTGCATCATCCAGAAGTTCATAATTAGTATCTCATGAAAAAAGGCATTTCTATCGAGGCTGCTGAAGGGCGATTCAGATCTACTCAGTCCGTCATAAACAAAGGCTGCAGCATCTTTAAAGGCAAGTTCGTAGAATAGGGACTGCAGTTCCTGTTCCTTCTGTTCAGGCGGCATTGCGGACAGACGATCGATATCAGCCTTCTTCATGACCGATTCCTTGCCTATCAGTTTTTTCAATCGCTCAATTACCATAGATCTCCTTATTGCGCTTCATACGTAAAAAAGGAGCAGGTTTTCACCTGCTCCCGTTATGATACCTTAAATCACGCCAAATAATTAACGTTATTACAGCCTTTCCTTGACCAGATTTTCGACTACAGAAGGATCGGCAAGCGTTGAGGTATCCCCAAGCTCATCAACCTGATTGTGGGCTATTTTGCGAAGGATCCTTCTCATGATCTTGCCTGAGCGCGTCTTAGGCAGGCCGGGAGCAAACTGGAGTTTGTCAGGTGTGGCAATGGGGCCGATCATGGTCCTGACATGACCCACGAGAATCTTCTTCAGTGCGTCAGTCGGCTCAACACCCTGTTTGAGCGTTACATACACATAGATGCCCTCGCCCTTGATATCATGAGGATAACCGACAACCGCAGCCTCGGCAACCGCCTCGTGGCTCACCAACGCTGATTCAACCTCTGCTGTGCCGAGACGATGGCCAGAGATGTTGATGACATCGTCAATACGGCCCATCAGCCAGTAGTCGCCGTCTTCGTCAACTCTTGCGCCGTCACCGGTAAAGTATTTTCCTGCGTATTGCGAAAAATAGACTTCCTTGATCCTTTTGTTTTCAGGGTCTCCGTAGGTCCCGCGAAGCATTCCAGGCCAGGGCTTTTCAATGATCAGTTTCCCGCCCTCGTTAGCTCCTGCAGGAGTCCCGTCATCTTTAAGAACTTTCGGAACGACACCAAAGAACGGCCTGCATGCAGAACCGGGCTTTAGCGTCATGGCGCCCGGAAGCGGTGTAATAAGAATGCCGCCGGTCTCGGTCTGCCACCAGGTATCAACGATGGGAAGTTTTTCCTTGCCGACATTTCTATGGTACCACATCCATGCCTCAGGGTTTATCGGCTCACCAACAGAGCCGAGCACTCTCAGAGATGAAAGATCGTGGTTTGAAACCCACTGCTCACCCTCTCTCATCAGCGCCCTGATGGCGGTAGGTGCGGTATAGAAAATGTTTACCCTGTGCTTCTCAACAATAGACCAGAACCTGCCCGGATTCGGGTATGTTGGAACACCTTCGAACATCAGACTGGTCGCGCCATTGGAAAGCGGCCCGTACACGATGTAGCTATGACCGGTAACCCATCCGATATCTGCGGTGCAGAAGTGGATATCCTCTTCATGATAATCGAAGATATAACGGAATGAGAGATTCGTATAGAGGCAGTATCCGCCGGTTGTATGGAGCACACCCTTCGGCTTACCGGTTGAGCCGGATGTATACAGGATGAAAAGCGGGTCTTCTGCATCCATCTGCTCAGGCTCGCAGTAGTTTCTGATATCTGCCGAGGCCATTTCATCGTGCCACCAGATATCTCTGCCGGGCTTCATTGCCACTTCGCCGTCGCCGCGTTTTACGACGATAACCTTCTCAACATCCGGACATTCTTCGACAGCCTCGTCATTGTTGGTCTTGAGCGGCACGAATTTTCCGCCGCGGACTCCCTTGTCAGAGGTGATCACCATTTTTGACTGGCAGTCCTGGATACGATCACGAAGAGCAGTTGCGCTGAAGCCGCCAAATACGATGCTGTGAATAGCACCGATTCTGGCACAAGCCAGCATTGAAATCGCAAGCTCAGGGATCATCGGAAGGTAGATGGTCACCCGGTCACCCTTCTTGATACCCTGCTTCTTCAGCACATTGGCAAATCTGTTGACTTCCATAAAAAGCTGCTGGTATGTGTAGGTCTTGTACGAGCCGTCATCTGCTTCCCATATGATTGCTGCCTTGTTGCGGGTCGGGGTGTTGATGAAACGGTCAAGACAGTTATAGCTTGCATTGAGCTTGCCGCCTGAAAACCATTTAATGTAAGGCTTGTTAAAATCATAGTCCAGCACCTTGTCCCATTTTTTAAACCAGGTAAGGTTTTTTTCGGCCATTTCACCCCAGAAGCCCTCAGGGTCTTCTACTGACCGTTTGTAGAGCGTCTCATACTCTGCCATGCTCTTGATATGAGCCCTGGCGCTGAATTCCTTTGACGGCGAAAAGGTCCTCTTCTCCTCCATCAAAACTTCCATCTGCTTGGCATCTGACATAATCTAACTCCTCCTTTATGTTATGAGCGGACTCTGCAGGCGAAAAATCGCTTTGAGTATAATACAACCGGAAACTATAAGCAATATCTAATATCTTATAAGTAATTGTAATAGGCTACCGTTACTTGAAATTTACAATGATGACGCCGACAATGATCCTAATCAGCGGACGAAGGATGATATAGATGCCGAGGATCAATATTATGGGGACAAACCCGTCAAGAACTCCCCATGTGGTCTGTCTCTTTTCTTCAGGCACACGGGAAAAGGGAAAGATCTTTTTTATGAGGTTATAGAGCGGTTCGGTGAAGCGTATGAACATGTTCCGTATGACATTATTCGGGTTCCGAATAACCATCTGGGCCGCAACCCTGCCGATCACCAGCCACATCAGAAACTGGAGCGTATAGTCAAGGTAATAATATATCTGTTTTAGTATTTCCATTATCTCGTAGGCGTCAGCCCCCCCCCCCCCCCCCCCCCCAAAGGGGGGGGGGGGGGGTTTTT
>JACRHC010000062.1 GCA_016217675.1 Nitrospirota bacterium | reverse complement strand
GCCTATGCCGCGAGCGCCTCCGGTTATCATTACAACCTGCCCCTTCAGTTCCATAACACCTCCTAAAAATCGGTGTTAATTTTAACAAAGTACCGCGTTCTTTGCCAGCTTTTTTCCTGATTTTATGAGGATTTATTGCAGTTGCAGTGCACTGCCTTAAAACGATTTAGGCTTCTGTTTGATTTTTCTCTTTTGATGGCATAAAATAAAATCAATTAGTTTAGCACTTAAATACCTGCAAGAGGAGATTATATGACTGAAGTGACAATACAGATTGACGGCATGTCCTGCATGCATTGTGCGATGAGAGTAAAAAAGGCTATTGAAGCGCTGCCCGGCATACTCCGCCTGAATGTTGAAGTAGGCAAGGCAGAATTACAGTTCGATGAATCCCAGACGAGCAGGCAAGCCATTGAAGCAGCTGTCACCAAGGCAGGCTACAAGATAAGTTCCTTATCAGCCTGATCAGGCAGTCCCGCGGATTTTTGCGCCTGTTTTTTTCGCTACATGCTCAACGAGCGCCATATGTACAGGCTCTACCTCATCTTCGGAAAGCGTACGATCCTTGCTTCTGTAGGTTAACCGAATGCCGAGACTTTTCGTATTTTCCGGAAGGTTCTTGCCTTTGTAATGGTCGAATAGTTCAACCTGCGAGAGTATCCCGGAAGGATACTCCCGGAATAAGGCCAAAACTTCAGCTGCCGCGATCTGCTCGTCCAGAACCAGAGCCACATCACGCTCAATGGATGGATATCTCGGGATCTGATGATAGACGATCTTCTGCTCCAGGAGCGTCAGAACGCGATCAAGATCAACTTCAAATACGATCACCTCAGGCTTCTGGGTCTTCAAAGACAACTTTTCTATGACCTGAGGTCCGATCTCTCCAATATACCCCATCTTGAAACCACCGCAATAGATATCAGCAGACTTGCCGGGATGGAGAAAAACCTCCCGTGAAGGCACAAACGTGTAATTATTAAAGCGTATTTCCTCAAACAGGGATTCCAGGACACCTTTCACGCCATAGAAAGCAGGCACAGAGTCCTTCCACAGGGATGGCTGAATCTCCCGAAAATAAAGGCCGGCCAGTCTCAATCCCTCTGCTGGCAGCTGTTTTCCCCAATCAATAAATACACGAGAGACCTCAAACAGCCTGACATCCCTGTTTCCGCGGGACAGGTTATATACAAAGTTATTGACAAGCGCAGGCATAAGCGTTGTCCTCATAAGACACTCTTCCTGTCGTAGAGGGTTTTTCAGAATTACATGCTTCCGTCTGTGCTCATGTTCGTGCGACTCTATAGACAGAAGATCAAGGTCAGCCATGTTCATGAAGCTGAAATTAACAACCTCATTAAAGCCGCCTTTGCGGATGGATTCGCGAATTGCGTGCACTGTTCGTTCCGCAGCGTTCAGCAGCCCATCTGAAAGCGTCGCACGCGGCGGCCTTGCCGGAACACGGTCATACCCATAACAACGCACAACCTCTTCAATGATATCCACAGGAGTGCTGATATCACCCCTGAACGGGGGAGGCCAAGCCACAAACTCCTCGCCTTTTTCCTCTGTCCTGATCCCTATTGACTCAAGGAGGCCAAGCACTTCTTCCTTTTCGATCGGGATGCCAATGAGCGCATTAATTCTCGCGTAAGAAACCGTTATCCCGACAGACGTATAAGGGACGGGATAATTGTCAACCATCTCACAAATACGCCCGCCAGCAAGTTCAGCAATCAGCAGCGCAGCCCTGTTCAACGCTGCCTCAAGAAATACCCTGTCAGTTCCACGTTCAAAACGGTATGATGATTCGCTTCTGAGACCGAGCGCCTTTGACGATTTCCTGATCGATGCAGGCTCAAAATACGCACTTTCAAGAAAAATATCTTTTGTCGCTTCTGTTACAGACGATCCCTCGCCGCCCATGATACCGGCGACCGCCACAGGAGAGGCAGAATCCCAAATAAGCAGTGTCTCCCCGGGGATGTCTCTTTCGACACCGTCAAGCGTAGTCATGTTCAGGTCACTGCCCGCCGTTGCAACCCTGATTTTTCTGCCTGCCAGCTTTGCAGTATCAAAGGCATGAAGGGGATGGCCCAGCTCGAGCATTACATAGCTTGTAACATCGACAACATTATTGATCGTCCGTATGCCGCACTTCTCAAGACGCCTTTTAAGCCAGTCAGGAGAATTTCTTACCGTCACGCTGACGACCGATCTTCCCGTGTATCTCGCACAAAGGTCAGGAGCATCAATTGACACCTGAATGTCGGAAGGCTGCAGATCAGGCGATACCCGCGTCTCAGGGGATTTGAGCGGCAGTCTGTATAATGCAGCAACCTCACGCGCAAGTCCGTAGACATTCAGGCAATCAGGCCTGTTCGGCGTAACATTAACCTCCATCACAACGTCGTCACCGATCTTTTCCATGCCCTCGACCTCAAGCCCGGCCATGGTTAACCGATGGGCAACATCCTCGGGAGATGCTGTTACATCCAAAAAATCTTTAATCCAATCAAGCGATACGCGCATCTTCTTCCCCGTCTGTCAGAATTGCCGCAAAAACCTAAGATCATTTTCGTAAAAAAGACGAATATCGTCAATGGCATATTTCAGCATGGTGAGCCGCTCGACGCCCATACCAAAGGCAAAGCCGGTAAACTCATCAGGGTTATAGCCGGACATTTCAAATACTTTGGGATTCACCATACCGCACCCCATCACTTCAAGCCATCCCGTTGTCTTGCAGACTCTGCAGCCCTTGCCTGCACAGAAGATGCATCCGATATCAACCTCGGCGCTTGGCTCGGTAAAGGGAAAGTAGCTCGGCCTGAATCGGACCGGTGTCTCATCGCCGAAGAAACTGTGGATAAAAAGTCCGAGCACACCTTTCAGGTCGCTGAACGAGACGTCCGTGTCAACCATCAGTCCTTCTACCTGATGAAACATCGGCGTGTGGGATACGTCCGCATCGCAGCGATAGACCTTACCAGGGGCAATGATCTTAAGCGGCGGCTTTTTCTTCTCCATAACTCTTACCTGTACAGGAGAGGTATGCGTCCTGAGCACCACGTCATCAGAAACGTAAAAGGTATCCTGCATGTCACGGGCAGGATGGTGTTTCGGTATGTTCAGCGCCTCAAAATTATAGTAGTCAAGCTCTATTTCCGGGCCCTCCTGAATACTGAAGCCCATAGAAACAAAGATATCCTTTATCTCATCAAGGACCTTATTCAGCGGATGGGTCTTTCCAGGCAGACAGGGCTTACCAGGGAGCGTGATATCGATTCTTTCGGAAAGAAGACGTTTCTGCTTTTCAACGTCCCTGAACAGTATCTCTTTTTGATCAAGGGTCTGATCTACAAAGTCTCTCAGTTCATTGACTGCCTTGCCAAATGCGGGCTTCTGTTGCGGCGGGACAGAGGAAAGGGCCTTCATCTGAGCTGTTACCAGCCCTTTCCGTCCTGTATATTTTGCCTTGAGCTGCTGAAGTTCTGCTATCTCCGAAACCGTATCGATCTCGGCTAAAAATGACTGTTTTAGGGAAAGCAGATCATCCACAGCCGGCTATGATGCAAGCTTTGCCTTGGCGGCCTCTGCAATCTCACTGAACGCCTTGGGGTCATGGTATGCAAGATTGGCAAGAGCTTTTCTGTCAAGCGTAATATCGGCCTTCTTAAGACCGTTCATGAACTGGCTGTAGTTCAACCCCATCGCGCGCACAGCTGCGCTGATCCTTATGATCCAGAGGGCCCTGAACTCGCGCTTCTTTGCCCGCCGGTCACGGTATGCATATTGAAGGGCCTTGTCAACGGTCTCTCTTGCAACCTTAAAAAGGCGGCTCTTTGCACCGTAGTATCCCTTGGCCTGCGAAAGGAGTTTCTTTCTCCTTCTTGTATTTTTTGTACCACTTTTTGCTCTGGGCATCTTCCTATCCTCCTGATTCTTTATTGCTCGTCATGGGCGCCCATTAGCGCCAGCCACACTTCTTAACCGTAGGGTAAAAGCGTCTTGATGTTTCTCTGGTCTGTCTTGGCGACGATAGTTGCCTGTCGCAGACTGCGTTTCCTCTTCGCCGGTTTGCTGGTAAGAAGATGGCTCGTGAAACCCTTGTTACGCTTGACCTTGCCGGTACCAGTAAGCTTGAACCGCTTCGCAGCACCCTTGTGCGTCTTCATCTTTGGCATCGTTTCCTCCGAAAATAGTATTCCTGTCCAATGCAGACATTCCTATCCTGCTCCTGAACAAGAGTGGGTATTATACCCCAAATGGATTTATTTTGTCACTCAGAAATTGTCAGGATTTCGGCGCGACAACCATGGTTATGTGATTGCCCTCAAGTCTCGGGTTCGTCTCGATCTGGTATTTTCCGGTCAGGCTCTGTATGATCTTGTCAAAGACCTTCATGCCCAGTTCAGGGCGGATGATCTCGCGTCCCCTGAAATACATCACGACCTTTGCCTTGTCGCCGTCTTCTATAAAGCGGTTAATATTCCGGATCTTGAGCTGAAGATCGTGCTCATCGATCTGCGGCCTGACCTTCACTTCTTTGAGGTCAATGGTCTTCTTCTGGGTGTGCTTCTTATGCAGTTGGTATTTGTATTTGCCGAAATCAAGGATCTTGCATACCGGAGGCACAGCCGTAGGCGACACCTCAACAAGGTCAAGTTCCCTCTGCTCGGCAACATGAAGGGCTTCGCGCACAGTCATTACGCCAAGCTGGCCGCCGTCGCTGTCAATGACCCTGATCTCTTTAGCCCTGATCTGCTCGTTCACCCTGATGTTTTTGCCAATGTCCCTGTTACTGATGTTTTCACCTCCTGAGGTTGATCTCTTCACAAAGAAAAGATATAAGTTCATCGATCGCAAAGGGGCCTACATTCTCCCCATTGCGCTTCCTTAAGCTCAACGAATTCTGCTCCATTTCCTTATCGCCGACCACAATAGCATACGGAATCTTCTTTACCGTGCTTTTCCTGATCTTGTTGCCGACCTTTTCATCGTCTGCATCGAGTTCGACGCGAATGCCTTTCTGCAAAAGACCGGATGCGATCTTTTCGGCGTATTCCCCATGTTTTTCCGATATGGTGACCACCGACACCTGCACCGGCGCCAGCCATAGAGGAAAGGCCCCGGCATAATGTTCAACCAGGACGCCAAAAAAACGTTCAAGCGAACCCATAAGCGCCCGGTGCACCATAATAGGACGGTGCTCTTTGCCGTCAGATCCGCGGTATGTCATATTGAACCGCTCCGGCAGATTGAAATCGACCTGGATAGTGCTGCACTGCCAAGCCCTGCCGAGCGAGTCCTTCACCTTGATATCGATCTTGGGCCCGTAGAATGCGCCGCCGCCGCTATCAATATTATAACTGAGGCCCTTTGCCTTGAGTGCATCCTCAAGCGCTGTTGTGGCCTTTTGCCAATGCTCGTCACTGCCGACATATTTTTCAGGACGCGTCGACAGATAAGTTTCGAACTGCTCAAAGCCAAAGGTGCGTAATATGAAAAGGATAAAATCCAGGACCTGCAGGATCTCAGCCTCTATCTGGTCTTCGCGGGTAAAGATATGCGCATCGTCCTGTGTAAAGCCCCGGACGCGAAGCAGCCCGTGCAGTACGCCGGAGCGCTCAAAACGGTACACCGTTCCGAGTTCGGCATACCGTATCGGGAATTCACGATAACTCCTGAGGGAATTCTTGTAGATATAGATATGAAAGGGGCAGTTCATGGGCTTCAGTTCATACGGCGTGCCCTCCACTTCCATAGGCGCAAACATATTCTCATTATAGAAATCGAGATGGCCGCTCGTCTTCCAGACATCAAGGCGTGCGATATGCGGGCTGTACAGGAGCTTATATCCTGCCTTCTGATGCTCGTCACGCCAAAAATCCTCGATCGTCTTCCGGATCATGGCCCCGTTGGGGTGCCAGAGGATCAGTCCGGGCCCAACCTCCTCATTGATGCTGAACAGGTCCAGTTCCTTGCCGAGACGCCGGTGGTCGCGTTTCTTCACCTCTTCAAGAAAATCGAGGTATTTCTTCAGGTCCTTCGGATTATTGAAGGCAGTGCCATAAATCCTCTGGAGCATCTTGTTCTTTTCATCACCCCGCCAGTATGCACCGGCAATGCTTAAGAGCTTCACTGCAGCAATCCTGCCGGTGGAAGGCAGATGGGGTCCCCTGCAGAGGTCCATAAAACCGTCCTCATCATAAACCGTGACAGTCTCTGCTTCAATACTCTGAAGCAGTTCCACTTTGTAAATCTCTCCCGCTTCAGCAAACAGGCTCATCGCCTCGTCTTTTGTCATTTCCCTGCGCAGAAAGGGCGAATTCTTCTTAATGATCGACTCCATCTCATTCTCAATGGCAATCAGATCTTCAGGGGTAAAGGCCCGGTCAATATCAAAGTCATAATAAAAACCGTCAGCAATGGACGGGCCTATGGCAACCTTTGCCTGGGGAAAGAGATTCTTGACCGCATGGGCCATAACATGGGAAGTGCTGTGACGAAAGAGATCCTTACCCTCATCTGAATCAAAGGTAACCGGTTCGACGGTATCGCCGTCTTTGATCTCCTTGAGGGAACTGAGGTCTGAAAGGTGTCCGTTGATCCTGACCGCTAAGGCTTTTGCTTTTGCGAGGTGTCTTTCGAGATCGGAAATTTCGCTGAAATTTCTCTCACTTCCATCGCTTGCTCGTACGTTAATGTCTACTTACCTCCAGACGCCGGAATC
>JACRHC010000063.1 GCA_016217675.1 Nitrospirota bacterium | reverse complement strand
TACCGTTTCTGCCCTTGGTCCCGAAAGGGTAGGCAGAACAGGCGGAGGAAAAACCTAAGGAGGAGTACCAATGGTAGTTTCAATGAAGGAGTTGCTTGAGGCCGGAGTACATTTTGGCCATCAGGTAAAGCGCTGGAATCCCAAGATGAAGAGATATATCTTTGGGGAGAGAAACGGCATCTATATCATCGACCTGCAGAAAACACTGAAGGGTCTTGAAGATGCATATCGCTTTGTGAGGGACACTGCAGCAACAGGTGCAACCGTGCTGTTCGTCGGCACCAAGAAACAGGCCCAGGATGCCGTTATGGAAGAGGCAAAGCGCTGTTCATCCTATTGCGTCAACCAGAGATGGCTTGGCGGCATGCTCACCAATTTCACGACGATCAAGAAGAGCATCGAGCGGCTGAAGAAACTTGAGGCCATGAAAGAAGACGGCACGTTTGGCCTGCTCACCAAGAAAGAAGCTGCAGCGCTCGAAAAAGAGCGCGTAAAGCTGGACAAGAACCTTTCCGGCATCAAGGACATGAAAGAAACCCCTGGGGTAATCTTTATTATTGACCCCAAGAAAGAGAAGATCGCGATCCAGGAGGGGAAGAAACTCTCGATCCCTATCGTTGCCGTCGTCGACACAAACTGCGATCCTGATGAGGTTGACCATGTAATCCCGGGCAATGACGATGCAATCCGCGCCATCAAGCTTATGGCATCCAAGATCGCCGATGCAGTAATGGAAGGCAGGTCAATACTTAACAAGGAAGTTGCCCAGGAAGAAGAAAAGGCCAAGATCGAGGAAAGCGTTGAAGCAGCAGCCGCAGAGGTAACAGAATGACAGAAATTTCAGCTGCAGCGGTAAAAGACCTCAGGGAAAAGACCGGCGCAGGCATGATGGAGTGCAAGAAGGCACTCACCGATGCAGGCGGCGATTTCGAGAAAGCAATAGATATCCTCAGGCAGAAGGGGCTTGCCTCAGCAGCAAAGAAGGCATCCCGCTCTGCATCACAGGGCCTGATCAGCTCCTTCATCCAGGCGGACAAGATAGGCGTCATGGCAGAGATCAACTGCGAGACCGACTTTGTGGCAAGGACCGATGATTTTCAGGAACTGATGAAGAATGTCATGGAGCAGGTTGCGGCAACAGACCCGGCATGCGTCTCCGCAGAGGATGCTCCTTCTGAGAAGCCGGAGAATTGTCTGTTCGAACAGGTCTTTGTGAATAATCCCGACAAGAAGATAAAGGACCTTGTTACGGAAAAAGTGGCAAAGCTCGGAGAAAATATTGTCATCAGAAGATTTATCCGCTACCAGGTCGCGCAGGGACTGGTGGGGGCATATATTCATATGGACAAAATAGGCGTTATGGTTGCAGCAGAATCTGCAGCAAAGGCTGATGAACTGCGGCCGATAATTAAAGATGTTGCCATGCATATTGCGGCAGCCAATCCATCCTATATAGCCAGGGACCATATCCCCCAGGACATCATTGACAGGGAAAAGGCGATATACCGGGCGCAGGTAACCGGCAAGCCTGCTGAGATCACCGAAAAGATCGTTGAAGGCAAGCTGGAGAAATATTACAGCGATGTCTGTCTTTTGGAACAGATATTTGTGAAAGACCCGGAAGGGAAAAAGAAGGTCAAGGATGTTATCGGCGCCGGCACAATCATAAAGAGCTTTGCCCGTTTCCAGCTTGGCGAAACACAGCCTGCTGAACCGAAAAGCTGTTAGGGAGAGACCATTATGCCGCGTCTGTTCAGCAGGATACTCCTTAAGATCAGCGGCGAGGCCCTCATGGGCGACAAGGGGTATGGCATCGATGCCCACACCGTTGACTTCATGGCCAGGGAGATCAAGGACATTGTCTCCATGGGTGTGCAGATCTCTGTTGTTATCGGCGGCGGCAACATATTCAGGGGCGTTCAGGCAAGCCTGGAAGGCATGGAACGGGCATCTGCGGATTATATGGGGATGCTCGCAACGGTCATCAACGCCCTTGCACTGCAGAACGCCCTTGAAAAATACAAGATACCGACGCGTGTCCAGTCGGCAATTGAGATGCAGGAGCTCTGCGAACCCTACATCAGGCGCAAGGCGATCCGGCATCTTGAAAAAGGGCGGGTAGTCATATTTGCAGCAGGCACCGGCAATCCCTATTTCACGACCGACACTGCAGCAGCATTGCGGGCAATGGAGATCAATGCCGACATTATTATGAAAGGCACCAAGGTGGATGGTGTCTATTCGGCAGATCCTGTCAAAAACCCGAAAGCAAAAAAATTCACTGAACTCACTTACATTGATGTGCTCAAAAAGGGGCTCGGTGTCATGGATTCCACTGCCATCTCTCTCTGTATGGACAATAACCTGCCTATCGTGGTCTTCAGTCTGAAGGGCAAAGGCAATATCAGGAAGATTATTGAAGGAAAACGGATAGGCACGATCGTAAGGGGGAACAATGATCCAGGAAGTAAGAAAAAAAACAAATGAGCGGATGCAGGCCTCGATCGAGGCCCTTAAGAAGAAGTTTGCTTCCGTAAGAACCGGAAGGGCATCCCTGTCCCTCCTTGACGGCCTTACCGTAGACTACTATGGTACACCGACGCCTCTACAGCAGGTCGCCAGTCTCAGCCTTCCTGACAGCAGGCAGATCGCAATCCAGCCGTGGGAACAGAAGATCATATCGGAGATAGAAAAGGCAATTATGAAATCAGACCTCGGCCTTACACCGATGAACGACGGCAAGCTGATCAGGATCAATATCCCGGCCCTCACAGAGGAACGGAGAAAACAACTTGTCAAGGTTGTCAAAAAAGAGGCTGAGGACGCCAAGGTGGCGGTAAGGAATATCAGAAGAGACGTCAATGAGGATCTGAAAAAGCTCGAAAAGGAAAAACATGTCAGCGAAGATGAGATAAAAAAAGAGCACGATGAGGTGCAGAAGATCACAGACTCCTTTGTCAAGAAGGTCGATGAACTGCTCGAACATAAAGAAAAAGAGATAATGGAGGTATGATATGAACAGCAATTTTATGGTAAAGGTTGAAGATGCAAAGCTCCCGGATGTCCAGAAGGCTCTGCAGGCGGCAGGGATCAAGGTAAGGAGCATTATCGAGGTACATAAAGAAGAAATAAAGAAAGAAGAGCCTGCCTGATGGGTGCCGCAAAAAAGAAGGCTCCGGCTAAAATACAGAAGGCAGCTGCAATAAAAAAGGTAACAAAGCTGACTGCCTCAAATAAAGCAGTGGAGGCAAAGGTTACAAAACCTCAGCCGGCAAAGGGCTCTGCAAAAGCTGCTGCAGGAATAAACGGGGCCAAACAGACTTCCCTGAGGAAGACCGGGACGTCCAAAGTTGAAGTCAGGGCCAAGGCAAAAAATGCCGTTTCTCAGCCTTCGAATAAGAGCGTGGTACCGCAGAATAAAGCGGCCACTCCAAAAAAGGGTTCGGTTGCTGCAGCTCCTGCTGAACGTTTTCGGGGATTAAAGAGCATGTTGATTGCAAAGCGCGACTCATTGCTCAAAGAAGCAAAGCAGGAGATCCAAAAATATGTGAGCGGTGAAAACCGCCAGCTTGTTGATACGGCTATTGACGAGGCGGACTGGGCAGCGGTCGAGATCTCTGAGGATATCAACCTTAAGAGGCTGAGCGCCCAGAGACAGCTCCTGAACGATGTCGAAGAAAGTTTGAGAAAGGTCAACGAAGGAACGTATGGCATCTGCGAGGATTGCGGGGAAGAGATCAGCGAAAAACGGCTCCGTGTTATCCCGACCGCAACACTCTGTATCGACTGCAAGGAACAGAGAGAGAAAATGGCTATCCTGGATCAGGACACAGAAATCTAATTTTCACGGCAGCATCGGTTCCGCCGATGCTGCCTTTATTTCCCCTGTATTCTTATTTCTCTTTTCTCAAATCATTAACGATTGCAACGCTGCTTTTATCCCGCTGTTCCCATTTGCCAAAACTTGACAGAGCTTTATTAATTTTCTCTTTTCTTGAGACTTTTCAATTGACCCAGCCAACTGTGTGGTCTGTTTACCTATCTGTCTTTTATGTTGGTTCTTTCTCATTTAAGGTAATGTGCATATCCGATCACTATGCAGACGACTATCGCTAAGGCAGTCGGTTTATACATACGGTTTTCCAATTCCGAGCAGCGCCCAAAACATCAAGCAATCCCTTCGTAATGTTTATTTCCATTCATAGCCAGCACCATTATATCATGCAACGATTCATTGACTTCGGAAAAAGAGATAACCCCCAAGCAGCGATACTGATAGTTCTATCTTACCCGTAAAAACATTCACAGCTTTTTCTTTTGCTCTCTATAAATGCTCGTAGGATTTTAGCCTGTTATTTCTTCTGGCCAGTTCGTTGCTATACCGTAAGCCGATGGTTGCTGAATGCTCTTTGGCCCAATCGCTCAATTTGCATTCACCAACAGGGGCTGATTCTGTATAAAGCAGGTCAGCCATCAGGCCTTCGATTTCATCATAGGTAATGGCAACATCTCCAAGCAGTTTTCCGATTATCGAGCCAATAGAGTACCCAACAACAGGCGACATCGAAATAATAGGTCTTAGCTTTCCGATGGCCTTTCCCAATTCCTCGATCAGACCTCGGTATGTAAAGGTTTCCGGCCCTATTGCATCAATTATGCAATTCTCCCTTTTCTGTCCTTGCTCAACTGCCAATGTTGCAAGATCATCGACATGAATCGGCTGAAGGCGATATTCGCCATTTCCAAAGACTCCAAAAAACGGAAACTTGCGCAAAAACCAGACAATATTGTTTATCAGGATGTCCTCTGGCCCGAAGATAACAGCAGGACGGAGTATGGTATATGACATACCTGATTCGATCAGCATACGTTCGATCTTTGCCTTACCGCTGAAATATTCAAAACGGGAATCTTCAGAAGGATTTGTTATGCTAACATGGACAATCCGCTGAATGCCGGCCTCTTTTGCTGCATTAAAGAGAATTCTGGAATTATCAACCGCCTCTGAATAGGTGAAGCCTGCATGATTGAAACGTACCCAGTAATTATTATAGAGAACGGTTGCCCCTCTTAATGAATCAACGAGCTTTTCAGGTTTGTTAAAATTGAAAGGAAATGCTTTCAGGGTGCCGTTAAATGGATTGCTGCGATTCAGGGAGTTGGTTAGGGTCCTTACCTGCTGGCCAGCCTCAAGCAGACGACTGGCAATATACTTGCCGGAAAACCCATAGGCGCCTGTGACAACATGAATAGTATCGGATTGCATGGTATCCTTCTGTTCCCTTGATAGAATGGGATATCTTTACTTCTTCTTCGTCAGGCCAAATAAGTTCCTTTTAATGTCTTCAAGGGTCATTAAAACACCAACAAGCTTATCCATCGTCTGAATGAAATCTTCGAGCTTTTTCAGTCTCTCAATGGCAAAGGCGGCTTCTGCAGACTTTGCAGTTTTCTGCGTCTCAACGGATTTTCGAAGAAGTTTGCCTACCGAGTCGAGAGCGAGATCAAACTCCTTCTTCTCCCGTTCCCGCAATACCCCCTTGACGATCTTCCAGAAATCGGTTTCCGCCTCATAATAGTCTTTCCTGTCGCCCTTCACCCATACCGCCTTCACCATACTCCAGCGTTCAAGCGCCCGTATATTGATACTCACGTTGCCTTTGCTTATGGCGAGGCTCTCTGACATCTCATCAAGAGTAAGCGGGTTAGGAGAAAGATAGAGAAGGCCGTATAATTGGCCCATGATCCTGCTGAACCCCCAGAAGGACGTGATCCGTCCCATCGCCTCCATCAGACCTTCGCGTATTTCTTCGACCGGATTATTCATGCGGTTAATCTCCTTCTAACGTTTAGAACTTTCTAAACGTATCATACAATGAAGGTAGCCACTTGTCAACTACTTTTTTGAACATAGCGATAATAGGGTTGGGAGGGCGTAAAGGACCTTAACATAGACATGCCTATGTGTCGAAGTCAGGACGAAACTGCGGAACTCTATCTGGAATTCGAGTCTATTTGCCCCAGTCGTATTTGTGTCTGCCTCTGTGGTGAATGAACTTTTCTGCAGAGAGGGCAGCAACTGCACCGTCAGACACTGCAGTGACGACCTGCCTGATCTCTGTGCACCTGACATCGCCGGCTGCAAAGACGCCGGGAACTGGTGTCTCCATCATCCTGTTTGCATCAAGGCATTCTTCCTCTGTAAGCGGAACTGAGCCGTAGAGAAAATCAATGATCGGTTTGGAGCCCTGAATGTACACAAAGACGCCTGACAGAACAAGCTCGGATTCCTTCTTTGCCTCGTCAACAAGCCTGATCTTTTCTACTGTATCTCTGCCTTCGATAGATGTGACCGTATGGCCGGGAAGGACCTTAAGGTTCTGACTTACAAGGGCGGGGTGGCCCTCGGCTTTCAGCTTGGGTGTGGGTGAGATCAGATAAACAATTTCCGCAAAGCGGGTGAGGTAACCGGCTTCCTTGATCGCCTCTTCTGAACTGCCTATGACACAAACCGTCTTGCCCTTGAAAAAGGCGGCGTCGCAGACAGCACAGTAACTTACCCCTTTTCCGAGAAATTCCGCCTCTCCCTTTATGGTCGGCTTTCTTCCCATGGAGCCTGTTGCAACGATCACGCTCCTGCCCTTATAACTGCCTTCCATGGTAAAGACTTCCTTTACTTCTCCATCAATCTTCACGCCGACGACCTGTGCTTCCACATATTCTGCGCCGAACCTGATCGCCTGTTCCCTAAAAAGGTCAAGGAGCTCTTTTCCGGAAATCGGGCCTGAGATGCCGGGGTAGTTTTCAATATGGCCGGTGTACGCAAGCGCACCAGCAGTCTTTGACTTGTCCAGGACGATAGTCCTGAGCTTGGAGCGAGAGGCATACTGGGCTGCGGAGAGACCCGCAGGCCCGCCGCCAATGATCATAACGTCATATATATTTTCTGTGTCAGACATGAATCCTCCGCTTATGTAAGGAATATAATGACTATTTAAGCACAGAGAGGAAAGCCTTGTCAGCAGACCGCAACAGAAAAATGCGTAACCTTCCGGAATGGCAAGAAAGCCTGACGACGGAGCTATCAGAGCTATATCTTAATATTGATAATGCTGCTGGTAATTTCGTCTTCTGTACTAATGGTTTTTAGCATTGCCTTGAACCCAAGCTCAGTGGTCATGAGGTCAACCATCTCCTTGGCGATATCCACATCAGGGATATCGAATTGTCTGATCGCAGCAGAAACGCCGCCGTTCAGGTTTTCGTTCATCATGGTTTCTGAGGGCCTGAAACCTTCAGTGTTGGCATTAGCAATATTGTTTGCCGTGACGTTCAGACGGGTGCGATATGCGCTGAGCGCACTGACAGCAATGCCAAATATGTTGCCGGGGTTCATACTCTTCTTATCGGATCATTGCATTACAGACTTTAGAAAGTCCTGAGCAGTTTGTAGTAAGTGTCGCGCTGGGCTGGGACAAAGCCCGCTGAGCGGATCGAATTGATGATATCATCCATGGTGACTGCATAGCTCACGCCTGCGGAGGCTACGACATTCTCCTCGATCATGGTCGAACCAAAGTCATTTGCTCCAAAGCGGAGGGCTACCTGGGCCATCTTCAAGCCCTGAGTCACCCACGAGGCCTGGATATTCTCGATGTTGTCAAGGTAGATCCTTGAAAGCGCCAGCACTCTGAGATATTCAACGGCAGTAGCCCCGTAGGAGGGGTTGGAGGTTGGTCCCGGCTTACTGTCCCCTAATTCTGTATTCCCCGGCTGGAAAGACCAGGGTATGAAGGCGGTGAACCCGCCTGTTCTGTCCTGAAGCTGCCGTATCGCATCAAGGTGGGCAACGATGTCCTCTGCTGTCTCGATACTTCCGAACATCATGGTCGCCGTCGTCCTCATGCCGAGCCTGTGCGCTGCCTCCATCACCTCAAGCCAGCGTGAAGACTTGATCTTCTTCGGGCTCAGCACCTCCCGCACCCTGTCGGAGAGAATCTCAGCGCCGCCGCCGGGGATCGAGTCCAGTCCGGCAGACTTCAGCATACCGAGAGTCTCCCTGATAGTAAGGTCCGATGCATCTGCGATAAAGCAGATCTCCGGAGGCGAAAAGCCGTGAACATTGATATCAAACCGTTCCTTGATCGAGGAAAGAAGAGAGGTGTAATAAAAAATATCAAGCGCCGGGTGGAGGCCGCCCTGAATAAGTATCTGTGTGCCGCCGAGTCCTATCGTCTCTTCTATCTTCCTGAATATGGTATCCTTGTCAAGCAGATAGGCATCTGCGCTCTCCTCCTCGCGCCAGAACGCGCAGAAGCTGCACTTATTAATGCAGACATTTGTGTAGTTGATGTTCCTGTCGACCACAAAGGTACAGATCTCTTCGGGGTGGAGCGCTTTCCTGATATTATCAGACCACCTGCCGAGACTGAGCAGGTCAGCTTCCCTGAATAATGCAAGCGCCTCTTTCCCGCCTGTACGTTCCCTGATTGTATGCTCTTTCATGCAAATGTCCTGACAGTTCTATAAAATGAATCCCGCTCAACGGCTGTTTTCCCTGCCTTCTGTATCAGATCCACAAGCTGTTCGGCTGTGAGCCTTTCGCCGGTCAATGCTCCTGCGGAATGGGTGATCTTCTCCTCTATGATCGTGCCGTCAATGTCGTCAGCTCCGAACATGAGCGCAAGCTGGGAGATCTTTTCGCCCAACATGATCCAATAGGCCTTGATATGGTCAAAATTATCGAGGAAGATACGGCTTGCTGCCATGGTCTTGAGATCGTCAATGCCGGATGTGTAGCTGCCCTCGATCTCCGTGTTTTTGGGGTGATAGGCAAGGGGGATAAACGCCTGGAACCCCTTTGTCCTGTCCTGCAGGCCTCTCAGGCGTGAGAGATGATCGACCCTGTCCGAAAGACTTTCAACATGTCCATAGAGCATGGTTGCATTCGTTCTGATGCCGACACGGTGCGCAGCCTCCATCACCTCAAGCCAGCGTGCACCAGGGATCTTTTCAGGGCAAAGCCTGTTCCGTATGCCTTCACTGAAGATCTCTGCGCCGCCGCCCGGCATGGAGCCGAGTCCGCTCTTCTTCAGGGCTGCAAGTGTATCCTGAAGAGAACGTCCGCTGATCTTTGAAAAATAATCGATCTCGACTGCAGTGAATGCCTTGATATGAAGTTTTGGGTAATGCTTTTTAATGGCGGAGATCATGTTGAGATAATGCTCAAAAGGCCATTCAGGATGAAGACCGCCAACAATGTGGACCTCGGAAATGCCGTGATGCGTGATGGGTGATAAGTGATGAGCGACTTGCCTGCCTGATGATTTCTTGCTGCTTGCTGTTTGACCTCTGACCCTTCCGTTCTGTCCTGTGCCTATCTTCTTGATTATTTCTTCGATAGTGAGTTCGAAGGCACCCTCCTGCCCCTGAGATCTGCTGAATGCGCAGAACTTGCAGCGGTTCACGCAGATGTTTGTCGGATTGATATGTCTGTTCCGGATGAAATAGGCCTTCACGCCGTTCTTCTTCCCGGCTACATGGGATGCAAGGGCTCCGAGGGTGAAAATATCGTCAGTCTCGAAAAGGCGCAGGGCATCCTTTTCTGTGATGCGTTTACCTGCAAAGACTTTTTTCGCTATTGCGGAGAGCATAAACCATTATAAATCAAAACCTCCGTCAAAGACCAAACACCTCGCCAGTTCAAGAGGGAATTACCATAAAAGAAGGCCTATTTTGGACTACAGTCAGAAAATGACCTGCATTACCTGATCGATCTTTTTCAGCGTTCTGATAATCCCTGCGGCCTGAGGCGCTGTCAACAACAACGCGTCGATCTTTTTCAGCAAATCCAGCATGGCATCAAATGCAGGCTTCACACTCATGTCATTGTCCATGAAAAAAACAAAAGCAGTCCTGAGACTATCGGACAGGTGCGAGGCTGCAGGTCTGGCAGAACCAGCCTTTATCCCGATTGCCTCCACAAGGTCCCTGAAATCTCTCAGCCTCTGTGCTGCTGCTTTCATGGCCTTGTCAGAGTAATTGAGCCGTTTGCGGTAATGGCCATACAGCAGGAAGAACCGTATCTCCTCCGCACGGCATCCTTTTTTGATCAACGTGTCCGTATACAGGATATTACCCTTGGACTTGGACATCTTATGGCCGTCAACAAAAAGATGAGCGCCGTGCATCCAGCATCGCGCCATGGGGTAGGGTTTAACTGATTCGAGGATGGCAAGGGAGTAGTCATGATGCCTGAACAGGTTGTCAATGCCGCCGCAGAAGATAGAGAGCGTTCCCCTGAAATGACGCAGCACCATGCTGGGATCCTGCACATTCCATGACGGTCTGCCCTCACCCAGGTCAGTATTCCAGCAGGCCTTTTCACTGATCTCACAGCCGTGCCAGAGGATGAAGTCGCCGTAGTTCCACTGTATGCCGGGATAGGTATCTTTATGAAAACGTCTCTTCTTCTTAGGCCATTTCGACATATCCAGCCCAAAGAGCTTGCCGAATCCGCGCACCTTCATAGGATCAAAATATATGTTGCCAGCATGGCTGTAAGCGATTTTTTTCTCGACAAGTTTCTTGATGATAGAGACAGATTCGTCCACGCATTCGGACGCACGGGGCATATAATGAGGCACTTTCATTTTCAGGAGCTTCAGTTCTTTGATGAACTGCGCTATGTTCCTGTCAGTGAGTTCTTTAACCGTGGTCCTGTTCTTTTCTGCCTCCCTGATCGCCTTGTCCTCGATATCAGTAACAGCCATGCCGCGCTCCACGTTGTAACCCGAATACTCGAGGTAGCGCACAAGGATATCTTCGAACAGGAAGGTCCTGAAATTACCGATATGAGCGCGCTGATACACCGAGGGACCGCAGGTGAAGATCGCTGCCCGTTTATTGGCAGCAGTGCTGAATGGTTCAAGCTTTCTGCCAAAGGTATTGAATAATCTCAACATAACCCGTATCCCTTCGTATTTACGCTTATTCAACCCTGAGGTGTTTCCACGTTCCTTTATGAAACCGCGCTGCCATTAGTATACCCTGTATGCACATCGATATGACCATCGCCATCCAAACACCTGATGCGCCATAATGCAGGACAAGGGCAAAGAACCAGGCAAGGGGCAGCCTGATAAGCCACATGCAGATGCCGATCACCTTCAGCGTGCCGCGCGTGTCGCCTGCGCCCTGGAGAGCACCTCCCAGGATCGCGCTCATGGCCATGAAGGGCTCTGAAAGCATATTAAACCTCAGATACCGTGCAGTTTCTTCAAGCACATCCTGTCTGCTGGTCAACAATGAGGCCAGAGGCTCTGCATTCATGAAAAAGACAAGGGACAGGGCACTTATAAAAAACGCCCCGGAAATCGAGATTTTCCACCCTGCCTTTTCAGCCCGTTCAGGGGCACCCGCACCAAGGTTCTGTCCGATAAGCACCGAGGCTGCCATGTTCAGGGCAAAGGCCGGCAGATAAATGATCCCTTCGATCCTGAGACCATTTGATATGGATGCCAGAGCAGTAATGCTCGTATCTCCAAGCCTGCCGAGTATGTTATAAAGGATGATGCTGCCGGCATTCCAGGTTATCTGCAGCATTGCAGCAGGCCACCCTATCCGCACGATCTTCCCTATCGTCTCCATCGACGGTTTCCATACCCCTGCAAAGAGCTCTCTCCATCTGCCAAAAGTAAGGAAGAGGAGGTTCATCAGCATTCCGATCATAAGCGAGATTGCTGTGGCTGCTGCAATCCCCCTATATCCAAGAACAGGAAAAGGACCAAGCCCAAAGACAAGGCCAAAGACTGTTATCACGTTGACCACTGTTACCACTGACATGGTCATGAGCGGTTTTTTTACTTCTCCGCTCGCGTTGAAGACCGCATTGGAGATGATCAGCACGTAATTGGGTGCCAGTGCTATGACAAAGATCCGGAAAAATGTCAGAGAAATCTCACGGATCTCAGGCGGGACCCCGGCGAGCACGATGATCTCTCTGGAGAAGAGTAATCCGATCACGGCCAGGCTGACTGCGCAGACAAGGCTAAAGAGCAGGGACTGCCTTGCAATATGCAGCGCCCGCTGATAATCATCGGCGCCGACGGCCCGTGAAATCAGGGCAAGGGTACCGATGCTGACCGCGTTGGCAACGATTACTACAAGAAAATAGAGCTGACTAATGAAGCCGACAGCAGCCTGGATCTGCGGATTGATCAGGCCGGCAACATAGATATCTGTAAAACCGACAATAAAATTCAGGACCATGATAATCAGCATAGGCCACGAAAGCTGCCAGATGCTATTCCAAAGACTCCCTGAGATGATACGTTCGCGCTGCCCCTGCATGACTGACATATGACTATTCTACCAGCAGTAAGGGATCAAGGGGTTGCAAGACGAACAAAAAGCAGACAGTCTAATACGTATGACAGGAAATACAAAGTTTTTGCGGGCTTAATCGCAGCATACTGCCATGAATATTCGCGTGAGGGTCATGACACGTAATACAGGACAGTTTCCCCTCGGTTAAGGGCAGACCGGGAATCGACATGGCAGGGACAACATCGACTTTGTGTTCAGCAGAGCCCTTCCGGTCCGGATGGCATCCTATGCAGAGCTTTGTAACCGGCTCCTTCAGGGCCACCATGCCGCCGGAACCATGAGGGTTATGGCAGGTTGAGCAGTCCTTTTTAATAGCCGGTAAATTCCCTTTTATTATAGGGGGTTCTGTTGCTGATAATCTCCCCGCACTGCCAAGCAGCAGCGTGATCAGAAACAGCCCCTGCAACTTCAGTATGTTTCTCATTCTGTTATTTTATCACAACAGCGCTTAAGCTGAACTCCATGCATGCCACTCTTTCTAACCAAAATCAAGATTTCCTGATCATGCAGCAGACTTTTTCACTTTTCAGGGCAGAGCAGATGAGACATTTCCATGGGTGATACAGAAAGAGGAGACCAGTGGTCTCCTCTTTCTTGTGTGTGAATGTGTTGAATCTTCTGTTTTGTTGTCTTAATTGGTCTTGGCTGCTGCCTCAGATGTCTCCTTCGCTGCCACTGCAGAGGATACTGCCTCTACCAGATAGC
>JACRHC010000003.1 GCA_016217675.1 Nitrospirota bacterium | reverse complement strand
TTTCAGGCGGCTTTAGCGGCAATACTTACATGGATTAAGGAAGACTGCTGCAAGCTTGGAACTACTGCAATCTTTATCAAGCTGAGTCAGAAGCTGTTGGGACACTTCAATTATTACGGTGTCAGCGGCAACTGTGGTATGTTGGATAGATTTTATCGCGAGGTTAGAAATATTATGTTCAAGTGGCTGAATCGGAGAAGTGAGCGTAAAAGCTGCAACTGGCAGGGATTCAGTGAAATGTTCAAGCATTTCAATATTCCCCGTCCCCGAATCATAGGTTATTGGGCGTGACTAATGTTCTTGTACGAAGTGAGCAATGCTGAAGAGCCTTGTGCGGGAAAACCGCACGCAGGGATCTGCGAGAGGGCGGTCGGGTAACTGGCCGTCCTATCTCGATTGCCAAGAATTAAATAAATAATATGCGAATCATTCGCTCAATTCCAACTCTTATCATAATGCTTTTTGCCGTAATTGCTGCGTTGAATAACGGCATATCACCTCATATATTCATTTTTAATGTTCTTGCTTTCCTTGCTGTCACTTATATGAGTGTTTATATTCACGAATATGGGCATGTGGCCGCGGCAGCGCTTGTAGGCATACGTTTAAAAGGAGTAATAATTGGCAACAGCAAAAAAGTATTATGGAAAGGAAATGTGTTTGGCTTGCCCTTGTTCATTACAAATAGGTTCTGCGGCGGGTTCACAATTCCTGAGACAATCGAGAGGAATGTCCCAAAATTACAATACACATTTTTTATTTCTGGCGGCTTACTTTCTCAACTCTTATTGACACTATTTGTATATGCCATTTTCGGTGTCAAAGATTTATCTTATCTGCTGACGGGCGGAGTAAGCCTTTCGACAGTATTTATAATTTCAAATTCAGTAATGATCCTTGTTTCTATTTTCCCACTTCATAACGACTTTGTTGGGCACAGAGTCCCTAACGACGCCTTGATCCTGCTTAGGTTAATTCTTAACAATAAGCCAATCGCGGAGCAGATAAATGAGACTATTACAGAAACGTACAACAAAAGCGTCCACACCGACGCCGATTAATGCTGGTTTGAGTTCGCAAAGGCTGTCCCGGCGCGGGTGACGCATCTCGTGTGTGCCGGACATGGCACAGAACTTACGGGGTGTCCTCCTCAGCGGATTCGCCGAGGCGAAGAAGTCCCCGTGCCAGGTAGAAGCAGAGCCGAAGGCAAGGAGAAGGGCACCGACAGTAGGCGCTTTAAGCGAGTGCGTTGCCGTGAGGCAAAGTGCGGAGCCAACAGTAGGGGCTTTAAGCCGTAGCCCAATCCGAAAGCTCGGGGCGACGAACAGGAACCGGATAAGAGGTGTGGCACACTCAGGACGAGTTGGCACGTGACAACGAAGTCCTCCATCTGCGAAAAGGTGTGCTTTATAAATCCGGCGTTTACGCGTGGAAGGTTCTGTGCCTTACTCCGGGAGATCTGCCCGATGTGCAGTAGTGTGATCATGAGATAAGTGCCGGACAGGTTCACCCGGCAGACCAAGAACCAGGCGTAGCAGTTGTTGTCGATTGCTACGAGTCCGGAAGGAGACACAAAGCAAGACAACGACTCATGAAAGACCTACGGCAGCCGTAGCGGCAACGTATGCGGTTAGCGGACAGAAGTCAGCCAACAGTAGGTGCCTCCAGGCACAGAAGGCAACGCTCCGGTTTTTCGTATTGATACGGACGACGTAATCAACCGAACCGCCTGGTACGTGATCCGTATGCCCGGTGGTGTGGGACGGGTGAAGCCGCGAAGCTTCCCCTATCCCGATTATTCGCCAGAAATTAGAAAAAAAATGATAAAATTAAGACATGCATTTCAAGATAATCGGCGAAATCAAAAATGTCGAAACGATTGCATCTGGACATGGAATAGATATTCTGAAACGACTGAATAGAATTTACGGCAATACAAATTGGAGAAAACTAAAGGGAATATGCCGAGTGAGGCTAAATGATGGTACTGTATTGAATGCTGAAGTGCATTGGTACGAAGGCCACGGCATAGGGAAAAAGGAAATCAAAATAAAAAGATATCTGTAATGGAGTAATTATGAAGAGACATTTTATGATTTGCGTTGACAGCCATGGTTACGAAGCATCACTTGAGGTGCGTAAAATTTACGAAGTAATAACTGACAAATCAGCAATACAACATCATCAACTGAGGGTTATAGATGAATCTGGTGAAGACTACTTGTATCCCGAAAACTATTTTGCCCCCGTTCGCCTTCCTTCTGAAACAAAAGAAAAATTAGAATTAACTGCGGCTTAACACCGCCTTCAACCGGACGCGGAGTAAGCGTGGTGCGTTTTTATTTCAGCGTGGTTGCCGACGCAGGTTAAGGCAATCGTGTGTGCCGGACATGGCACAGAACTTACGGGGTGTCCTCCTCAGCGGATTCGCCGAGGCGAAGAAGCCCCCGTGCCAGGCTGAAGCAGAGCCAAAGGCAAGGAGAAGGGATTTAATATAGCTGAGTACCCATCCGTTTGTTTGACATACCTCCCTTGCTATACGTATACTATACGTATAGCAAGGGAGGTCAGCAATGCAAAAAAAGTTAACCATAACCGTAGATGAGGAAGTTTACGAAGGACTTCATAAAATTATCGGTCCACGGAAAATCAGCAAATTTATTGAGGGATTAGTCCGACCACATGTTGTCCGATCGAACATGGATTTAGCATACTCCCAGATGGCAAAAGACAAAAAACGAGAAACGGAAGCTTTGGATTGGGCGGAGATTACTTTTAAGGATATAGCGCATGAAAAGGGGTGAAGTCTGGTGGGTTAATTTTGATCCTTCTGTGGGTGGAGAGATCAGAAAAAAACGTCCTGCAGTGATTGTTAGTAATGACGCATCGAATAAATTCCTTAACAGAGTCCAGATTGTTCCTCTGACCAGCAAGACAGATCGTCTTTATCCAAGTGAGGCACTGATTTTATTTGACTCTAAAGAGAGCAAGGCAATGGCCGATCAGTTGGCAACCGTTAGCAAATTGCGGCTGCATAAACGTGCGGGTCTTATTTCAGAAGAAGATATGCTCAGGATAAGCGAAGCGATCAAAATCCAACTGGATATATATTGACGGCTGGCTAACAATCAAATCGAGGTGACAGGGATTAACCTCGGCGGGTTTTAGACGGCTGGTTGCCTCTGCGCCTCAAAGAACTAAGGGACTACCTCAAGGAACACTGGCCTGAGCTCAAGAAGGAGTTACAGAAGAGGCCGCCAATCCAAAGCCACGGCCTATGACACCTTGAAATTTGAAAATATAGAGAAGTATAGCCACCGAAATCAAAATTTGTTAAACTAACACAAAGCAAAGAAAAGGGGTTATCAGGATGAGTAAAATAGATCAAATTGAAAAAGAAATTCAAGGATTAAAGCCTGATGAACTTCAGTCTTTTCGGAAATGGTTCTGGGATTTTGATGCAGAGGCATGGGACCGCCAGTTTGAGAAAGATGCTCTGGCTGGAAAACTGGACTCACTGGCGGAGGCTGCTCTCAAATCGTTTAAGTCTGGTCACTGCTCTGAAATTTGAAACATTTTGCCTCGCGTTCCGTGTTGCGTGCCATGTCGCCATTGCGGTAAATTTGTTGCAAGAGGTAAGTTGAATACGCATTTAAAAGACTGCATAAAATATTCGGACAATGATAAGAATGCTTAACACTTCAATCAAGGCGACTGGCATTAAGCGCGGCACGTTTTTCATTCACGGCCTGATAACCCTTTGTCTCTACCAGTCTATAGGAAAATAGTCTTTCAGAAATTTGCCGGACCAGTGTCTGCCGGTCAATATCCCATCGAAAAATGGATCGCAGACTCTGGCTGCGCCGTCGACAATATCCAGGGGAGGGTGGAAGTCATGGACCTTCTGTTTCCATTGCGAGAGTTCCAGAGGGTCTTCGTCTGTCACCCAGCCGGTATCAACGGCGTTCATGAAGATGCCGTCTTTGGCAAGGTCCTCTGCTGAGGTATGCGTCAGCATGTTCAGGGCTGCCTTGGCCATATTGGTATGGGGATGGCGGGCGTCTTTTTTGAACCTGAAGAACTTGCCCTCCATGGCCGTCACATTAACAATATGTTTTTTGCCGGTATAATCGCGCCGCATAAGAGACGCCAGTCTGTTGCATAAGACAAACGGCGCCACAGAATTCACCAGCTGCACTTCAAGCATTTCTGTGATCGGGATTTCTCCCAGACGCAGTCGCCAGCTGTTTGTCCTGCGCAGATCCACCTGCTGAAGATCAGCGTCCAGTTTTCCTGTTGGAAAGAGTTCTTCAGACGCAAGGGAATTATCGTGGCTATAGGGGATCTGCGATAACCGGGCGGATTCCCTCAAGCCGATCCCGGGGTTCTGATCATGCCATGCAACAGGCATTACAGCGTTCTGTCCGTTGTTCTGGCAGAGGGCTTGGATCTGCTTCTTGCACTCCTCGTGGTCTGCAAGAAGCTTCATGGCATCTCCGGTCAGGGCGCCAGGGCCTTTAGTCTCATTTTCCATCAGATGAGCATAGAAGCCGGCCGGACGTCTTACGGTTTGAGCTGCATTATTGATCAACAGGTCAAGACGGCCATAGCGCTGCTCCATATAACCCGCAAACAGTTCAACACTCGGGATATGTCTCAGGTCCAGTCCGTGAATATGCAGACGGTCTCCCCACTCGGCATATCCCTCTTCTTTCGCATATCTGATGGCTGCGTCAACAGGAAATCTGGTGGTAGCGATCACCGTAGCACCGGCACGCAGCATCATGAGTGTTGTCTGGTAACCGATTTTCAGGCGCGCACCGGTGATGAAAGCGACCTGCCCATGAAGCGCTGCTGTCTGAAAACGTTTCTTATAGTTCAGGTCGCCGCATTTCCTGCACATGGTATCGTAGAAGAAGTGCAGCGTTCTGAACTCTTCTTTACAGATATAACAGTTGCGCGGGGAATTCAGCTCTTCACCTTTTTGCTCGGCTTCGTCAGGTCTGAATTCGATCTCTGCAGGAGCGGTAAAGACCTCGTCCGTCCGCGCAGCGCGAATGCCTGTCGTATTCCTGGCGCGTCGATCTTTTTCAAGAGCTGTCAGACTCTGTAATTTCTTTGCCGCTCTGTTTCTCTTTTTTGCTTCGGCCCTATCCGGGCGGGATATCCCGCCGGTCGCCTTCATAAGTGAGATCCTTTGCTGCTCCGGCAGATTGGCAAGCTGCGCCGCATCTTTTGCAAGATCTTCAAGCAGCGAGATACATCTCCCAATTTCTTCGAAAGAGTATTTCACGCAACCTTTTCCCTCCTGATCGCATCAACAACCTTTGCCACCCGTGCCATTTCCTTTACATCATGGACACGGATAATGTTTGCACCCTTCATGATCGAGACAGCTACCGCGGCTGCAGTGCCCTCAAGCCTGTCTGATGCAGGAACGTTGCCAAGGATCTTGCCCAGGAAGGCCTTGCGGGAGGGGCCGACAAGGAGCGGCTTTTCAAGAAGAGCGAGCTGATCGAGCTTGTTCAGGATTTCGAGGTTATGGTCAAAGGTCTTGCCAAAGCCGATTCCCGGATCGAGGATCATAAGATCGTCAGGTATCCCGAATTTCTTTGCAAGCCGTATGCTGATCCTGAAGTAGTCAGTAATCTCCGGGATCAAGTCCTCATACCGGGGGTCCTGCTGCATCTCCTTTGGCCGCCCCTTGATATGCATGATGACTACCGGAACCTTTTCGTGTGCGATGACCTTCGGCATCTCAGGATCGAATCTCAGGCCGCTGATATCATTGACGATCGAGGCGCCTGCAGCAATTGCCTGCCTGGCAACCTCGGCCTTGTACGTATCGATCGAAACAGGCACCGCAACTTTTTTTGCGAGTGCTTTGATGACCGGTATCGTGCGTCTGAGTTCTTCCTCAACCGAAACCGGCTCGGATCCCGGCCGCGTCGATTCTCCCCCGATATCCAGTATGTCAGCACCATCACTGACCATTCTGAGCCCCTGTTCTACGGCTGCAGATGCATCAAAATGCAGGCCGCCGTCTGAAAACGAATCAGGCGTGACATTGAGGATGCCCATGACATGGGTCTTCATGCTGAGATCGAGGCTGAAGCGCGACCAGGTGAGTCTCATAAAATCTCCTTGAAACAAAAAAGGCGGGAACCGGCCCCGCCTTTTTCTGGGTAATCCCTGAAATATATCAGGCCAGACCGGTGCAGCTCGTATCCCCGCATTCAGGCTCCGAAGATTCTTTCGGTTTGTGAACCAGAGCTATCATGGCATCGATATCAGGACCGTCCATGGTCTCTATTTCAAGCAGCTTCCTCGCAAAGGCTTCAAGGATATCGACATTCTTTTCAAGGAGACTTTTGGCCACCACATAGGCCTCTGAAACAAAACGTCTCACCTCATCATCGATATCGACCGCTGTCTTTTCGCTGTAATCTTTATGCTGGCCCATCTCCCTGCCAAGGAAGATATGCTCTTCTTTCTTGCCGAAGGTGACCGGACCGAGTTTGTCGCTCATCCCCCACGCAGTGACCATCTTGCGTGCCAGATCAGTAGCCCGTTCGATGTCGTTGCCTGCGCCGGTCGTCATCTGGTTCAGCATGATCTCCTCAGCAGCCCTGCCGCCAAGCAGCACGTAGAGCCTCTTCATGAGATAATCTTTTGAATACGTATATTTGTCGTCCATCGGCAATTGCTGGGTTACGCCAAGTGCCCTTCCCCGGGGAATAATGCTGACCTTGTGAACCGGATCAGTCCCGGGTGTAAGTTTTGCCACCAGCGCGTGGCCTGCTTCGTGGTACGCCGTATTCTTTTTTTCTTCATCGCTGATGATCATGCTCTTTCTCTCGACGCCCATCAGCACCTTGTCTTTGGCTGCCTCAAAATCAATATTTTCAACCGTAGTCTTTGAGACCCTGGCAGCAAGCAATGCAGCCTCATTTACAAGATTTGCAAGATCAGCGCCGGAAAATCCCGGTGTGCCACGGGCTATCTTGTCAAGGTCAACATTCTCGCTGAGCGGTATCTTCCTGGTATGCACCTTCAGAATCTCAAGCCTGCCTTTCACATCGGGGTGAGGCACGACGACCTGTCTGTCGAATCTTCCCGGTCTCAGCAGGGCAGGATCAAGCACATCCGGCCTGTTTGTTGCCGCAATGATAATGATGCCTTCATTTCCTTCGAACCCGTCCATCTCGACGAGAAGCTGGTTGAGTGTCTGCTCGCGTTCATCATGGCCGCCGCCGAGGCCTGCGCCCCTGTGTCTGCCGACCGCATCGATCTCGTCAATAAAGATGATGCAGGGAGCACTCTTCTTTGCCTGATCAAAAAGATCGCGTACGCGGGATGCGCCGACACCCACGAACATCTCGACAAAATCGGAGCCGCTGATGCTGAAAAAAGGCACACCTGCTTCACCGGCTATTGCCCTCGCAAGCAGCGTCTTTCCTGTGCCCGGCGAACCGACAAGCAGAACTCCCCGGGGAATCTTTCCGCCTAACTTGGTAAATTTGTTGGGGTCTTTCAGAAAGTCGATGATCTCCTGGACCTCGGTCTTTGCCTCGTCCACGCCTGCCACATCAGCGAAGGTGATCTTCACCGCTTTTTCTGAAACAAGCCTTGCCTTTGATTTTCCAAAGGACATTGCCTTATTGCCGCCGCTCTGCATCTGGCGCATGAAAAATATCCAGACAACGGCTATGAAGATGATCGGACCCCATGTGAAGAAGAAATTCACATACCACGGGTTCTGGTCAGCAGGTTTGACTATTGTTTTGACCTTAAGGGCCCTGAGACTCTTGTAGACTTCAGGATCCTCCGGAAAGTAGGTCTTGAACTTCGTCCCGTCTTTCAGGCGGCCGGTGAGCAGGCGCTCACTCTCCTTTATGGTGACCTCATCCATCTGACCTTCCTCAAGCTTGGTCGTAAATTCCGAAAAGATAATCTCTTCCTGCGTTTTCTTGGGGGTATTAAGCAGGTTAAAGAGCAATATGATCATGATGCCGATCAAGAGCCAGATAAAAAGACTTCTGTAAGCGTTCAAAGTCACCTCCGTGAATTTTCATATTTTACCACAGGGAAAGACTTAATTTCAGCCCCTGTAATGGATATGAAAAGCGATGAAAAGGTCTGTTTCGGGTTTAGTCTGCTATTGAGATACGGACAGCGCTTCTGAGCCCAGGAGGTCATTCTGAAGCGCGATGAGGCTGCCGATACCCTGTTTTGCCAGGCCTAACAACTGGTCCATGGTCTCGAGCGAGAAGGGTGAACCTTCAGCGGTGCCCTGGACTTCAACGAGATTGCCGTTTCCTGTCATTACAATATTCATATCAACGTCTGCGGCAGAGTCCTCCTCGTAGCAGAGGTCCAAAACCGGCTGGCCTTTGACCACACCCACGCTTATTGCTGCCAGAGAGTCCTTGATCGGATGTCTTTCGATAAGGCCCTTTTTCACGGCAAAGGTGAATGCATCATGCAGGCAGACATAAGCACCGGTAATGGCAGCAGTGCGCGTGCCGCCGTCAGCTCTGATAACGTCGCAGTCTATCCAGAATGATCTCTGGCCGACTGCGCCCAGATTGACGATGGAACGGAGCGCTCTGCCGATGAGACGCTGGATCTCGTGCGTTCTTCCTCCCACGCGTCCGGTCGAGGATTCCCTCGTTGTTCTTGTGGATGTTGCCCTGGGGAGCATGGCATATTCCGCGGTCACCCATCCGGTGCCCTTGTCTTTCAGGAACTGCGGCACCCTCTCTTCGATCGATGCGGTGCAGATAACCCTTGTCTTGCCCAGTTCTATCAATACCGAGCCTTCGGCAGTATCAATAAAATTTCTTGTGATCTTAATTTTCCTCAACTGGTCGTTCCTTCTGTTGTCAGGCCTCATCTCTAAACCTCCATTTCAAGTTGTATCTTCTCAATGTTCTCGATTGCTCTGCCAAGAAAGCGTTCTCCGACAGAGAGAAACTTCTGAGGAGAGTCTGTTACATAAAACTCATGCCTGACCAACTGCCCGGGTATGTTCGTCAGTCCCTGAGCAGCAAGAATTGTGCTGATTGCATGGGCCGTTTCGATTGCCGAGTCGATCAGCGTTACCCCGTCTCCCATGACCTTTGACAGCACATGCTTCAGCAATGGATAATGCGTGCATCCGAGGACCAGCGTATCAATATCCTTCTGCCTCATATCAGCAAGATAACGCTCGGCAACCATTTCAGTTATCTGACCGTCTGTCCAGCCTTCTTCCACGAGCGGGACAAAAAGAGGGCAGGGGATGCCGAACACCTCGATAGCAGGGTCGATCGCCTGGATTGCACGGCTGTAGGAGCTGCTTCTGACCGTAGCTTCTGTGCCGATGACGCCGATCTTCTTCCTCTTGGTTGCCGCAGCTGCAGCCTTGGCTCCCGGTTCGATAACACCGACAACAGGAACCGGAAAACTCCTGCGCACTGCATCAAGGCTGACCGACGAGGCAGTGTTGCAGGCAATGACCAGTATCTTGACATCCTTTGATGAAAGGAATCTGGTGTTCTCAAACGAATAGCGCGTTACGGTCTCAGGAGAGCGGATCCCGTAGGGGACGCGAGCTGTGTCGCCAAGATAGATCGTGTTTTCGGCCGGGAGCCTGTCGAATATCTCCTTTAACACGGTAAGGCCGCCGATCCCGGAATCAAAAATGCCGATCGGCCTCTGTCTCTCAGTCATGCGCAGGTTTGCCTTCTGCTCTGGGTTCTCCGAGGAGCATGCTTTTCAATGGATATTTCAGATAAAAGTGGCCGCCAAGGGACTCGATCTCTTTCCCCTCAACAAGGATCTTCAGGTCCTGAAAGTCCTGCAGATTGGCCATGAGACTGTCATATATGCCTTTCAGGACAAGGAATTCAGAAAGTGCATCGCCCTGGAAGTTCCTGCGTACTTCATCAGAAAGATCGAGATAGAGGTTCAGCCCCGCGTCACGGTATATGCCCAACACTTTCACGCCCTGCGGAATGGGTGAGCCGGCCTCCGGCGTCCTGAAGAACTCATCGATCACGGCCTCTGCAATGGCGATGATTTCCGTCCTTCGCGGCAGTTTCCTCACCTGCATATCAAGTATTCCGTTTTTTGGCACATAAAGTCTGATGACCATAAGGTCCTGACCTTCAATGGACTGGAGACGGGACTCGGTGTGCGGCTGCTGGTTTTGTGCAGGTCCAAAAAATCTTATGAAAAAGTAGCTGCCTGCGGCCCCGACAAGGAAGAAGACGAAGATCAGGCTGATCCAGACAATTTTGTTATTCATATCCGGCCAACCCCTTCATCATCGCATTGATAAGCCTGTCCCGCTCCTTTTGGTCATAATTTTTCTGGGCAGTGAAAGGGTATTCGATCATTACCGCAGCAGTGTCGATAGAGGTGAGGATCGGCAGGGGAAGCTCCCTTGCGATGGCCTCGGCCTTAAATTCTGTTTTTAAGGCTTCAGCAATGGCCTTTGCCGATGCCCTGCTTTTTTCAAGGTGACGGTTCTGCCGCGCAGAGAGTTTGTAAAGCTTAACCGATGCATCAGCAGAGCCATCCTCAGCCGTTGCCGTTGTGATGATGAACTTGTCAGAGGGTGTTGCATGGATTGTGATAAAAAGGTCGGGTAATTTGCTGTTGCTGAAAATAATCCGCTCCCCAAGAGGAAATGACTGGTCCACCTTGCGCGTGAGGAATACCTTATAGCCCTTTTTTTGAAGGCTGTTGGCAAGGTCCCTGGCGATAGTCAGGCTGATCTCTTTTTCCTTGATGTCCTGCCTGTACATCCCATAATCGAAGCCTCCGTGGCCTGGGTCAAGCAAGATCGTACTGATATGCAGTGCCTTGTCCTGAGGTTTTGCTGCCTCAGAAGGCTTTTGAGGTGCCTGCGGCTGCGGTTTGTTGGCATCGACCGTTTTCTGCGCGGACTGCTGCAGCGCTGGTGGCTGCGTTTTTTGCGATACCAGTCCGGCCTCTTTCTGCTGCTTCTGCGGCTCGTTCTGAGCCTGCTGCCTCTGCCCGGTATCCTGCGGATTGACCTTCATCTCGATGACAATCCTTGCCGGTGAGGAGAGCTTATACGTTCTTACTTCAGTCGCATCCCTGAGTTTGATCGTCAGGGTGCGGGCATCCCTCACCGTCTCAAACACGAAATCGTGCGGTTTCTTCAGGTCAAATGGAGAAGGGAAATCAACCCTGGCAGAAGCAGCCGTAGTGGTCGTGTTGGCGTTACGGATGAGGTTTTCCTCAGACTCGATCACGATCTTCGTAACATTGTCATGCCTGCTGAACCTCAGGAGGACCTCAGCGGACCGCTCGGCAGAAATGGATGCTGATAAGCAAAAAAGGATGAGCACGATAGAGAAACATTTTTTCATAACACTATACATTTTCCATATAAATAAGGGGTTTTGCAATAAGCATGGTCCGGCTCAATCTGCCTGAGGTGCTTGCCTTTATCAGGACTTGCATAAATAACTTGATATCTGTAATTTGGTGTGATAGAAATGTATCAGGAATCAGCTGTTATATTACATCGTTTCCGTGATTTAGAGAGCTTCGGGGGGTGCGGTCATGTATACTCAGTATTTCGGCCTGAAGGAAATGCCTTTTTCCATTGCCCCTGACCCCGCCTTTCTCTATATGAGCGAAGTGCATCGAGAGGCCTTGTCCCACCTGCTGTTTGGCCTTAGGGGGAGCGGCGGTTTTATTCTCCTCACCGGCGAAGTCGGAGCCGGCAAAACAACGATATGCCGCTGCGTTCTCGAAAAGGTGCCTGATCAGACCGATATCGCCTTTATACTGAACCCGATGCTCAGCATTGAAGAACTGTTCGCCTCGATTTGTGATGAGCTTGGCATTGCCTACCCGAATGGCAGTGTCAGCATCAAGGAATACGTGGACGTCATCAATGCCTATCTCCTCGATGCACATGCGAGGGGGAGAAATACGGTCATTATCATAGAGGAGGCCCAGAACCTGACCCCCGAGGTGCTTGAGCACCTGAGGCTGCTCACAAACCTTGAAACGAACAAAAGCAAGCTGCTCCAGATCATGCTGCTGGGTCAGCCTGAACTGCGTGATATGGTTGCAAGACCTGAGCTTCGTCAGCTGTCCCAGAGGATTACTGCCAGGTATCATCTGGGGCCGCTGTCCCGGAGTGAGGTCTCTTCCTATGTACACCATCGTCTTTCTGTTGCCGGATGCCGTTCAGGCATCTTTTCACCGTCTGCCCTGAACAGGCTGTATGGCCTGAGCGGCGGTATACCGAGAATGCTCAATCTGATCTGTGATCGTGCATTGCTGGGGGCCTATTCTGAGGGCAGGGCAACGATTGACAGAAAGACCGTTGAGTCGGCTGCAGAGGAGGTGTCCGGCGGAAGCTATGGGCATGGCCGGAAGGTCCTGCGATGGGCCTTTACCGGACTTGTGCTGGCAGCTTCCGGCGTCGCTTTTTCATCTGGCCTGTTCACTGGCGGAATTTCTCCGGGTCAGGACAGTGCCGGCAACGCTGCTGATAAGGACAGCCTGACTGCGGTTTCGGCCAGGCAGCAGGTCTCTTCTCTGCCATTGCCTGAAGAAGCCTCAGGAGCGGAGGGAAGGGTCAATGCGTACAGGGCGCTGCTTGCTGAATGGCACGTCAAGGCAGACGGCGCAGACCCTGAAAAGACCTGTGAACAGCTTAAGTCACATGGCCTGCATTGTCTTAAAGCCCATGGTGATGTCGAGATGCTGCGAAAGTTGAACAGGCCTTCTGTGCTGCGTTTGAGCGGCGCTGACAGGACCGAAGCATATGTGACGCTTATAATGCTGAGCGGCAGCAGCGCCGTAATCATGGCAGGCAATATGGCAAGAACGGTTGCTCTGTTAGAGCTTGAATCCGCCTGGACGGGAGAGTTCATGGCACTGCAGAGGATGGCTCCGGACTTTGAGGGCGCCATTTTCAGAGGTGACAGCGGATCAGTGGTGTCCTGGATCGAGGGCCAGCTTTCCCGTATTAACGGCCGTCAGGCGCGGTGGGAGCAGACCACCTTCGATGCAGTGATGGATAGGGAGGTGAGGGGGTATCAGGAGAAGGAAGGCCTGGAGTCTGACGGCATTGTTGGGTCCAGGACAATGTCACGGATGCAGGAGTCGACCGTACGCATGGATCCGGTATTGCCGGCCAATGAAAGGGGTATTTAGCCATGTCTTACATAGTTCAGGCACTCAGGAAACTCGAGAAGGAACGCAGGCGGGTAACAGTGACGGAGATGACCCTGTTTCGGGGACTGTCGGAGCGATGGCAGAGCGAAAGTCTCGTCTGGCGCTATCTGCTTGTCCTGTCCCTGCTGGTGAATACCGGATTGGCTGTATGGCTGCTGCTGTTTTTTTCTGCAGATAGGGGGAATGACCCCGGCAAGCTGAATCCGCAGTCCGTCGAGTCTTCCTTGCCGGTCAGGTTAGAGACGGCAGTGAGACCTCATCAGAACCATATATACCCTGATGTGCCGATGAAAATAAGCCTTAATGTCACGCCTTCACAAAGGGTCAGGACGCAGCCACCCGGAAAGGCCCTGGTGTCACGACATAATCTGCCGCCTGTCTCCCGGCAGCGGGGCGTTGAAAGGGATGGCAGGCATGCGTCTAAGGTTATTGGGTATGAGGCTCAGGCGACAGCATCAGCCGATGAGGTTGAAATGCATGAGATGGGTGCGCATTCATCAAAGAATGTGTTGATCTGGAAAGACGACAAAGGTAATATGCACTACTCAGGCGTTGCAGCAGGCAAGTAGCAGTAAACAGTTCAATCAGTGGCGGCAGGGACACAGCAAGAAAAGACAACCAGTGCTGCCTACAATGAAAGAAAGAGACCGAGGTATTTTTTTTGTCTCATCCAAAACTGATACAACCTTGACATTCACATATAATAACCCTGGAAAGGATGGGATCTCTACAGACGGGTGTGGAAGGGATTCATAACTATATAAGGGGAAAGACGTGACGAAATCCTATTTGCCTATTGCAAAAATATCAACACAGTTGCTGATATCATCGTCAAGCAGAGAGGCTATCAGTAGGGAATCCAATCTTCAAGTGGTTTTCATCCTTATGGCATCGATAATATTAATTCTATTTTCTTCAATTGCTGTATTCGGCGCAATTACTTCAGAGAGTGAGAATAAAATGATTGCTGGAAAATTACATGCAGAGGGGCTGCAACATTTTAACGCAAGTCAATATAGAGAAGCTCTCGATGATTGGCTTAAGGAATTTTCCCATGATGACAAGAACGCTAACACTGCCAATAATATCGGGATAGCCCACCGGAAATTAATGCAGTACTCTTCTGCTCTACGCTACCACAAGAAGTCGATTGAACTAAATCCAGCCTTTGGTAAAGCATATAGCTGCATGGGCATTGTTTACTATGAGATGAAAGATCATGAAAAGGCCTTGCTGTGGTATCAGAAAGCATTGGACTTAAAATTCGATCCTGGTGGCACGCATTACAATATAGGGTTAGTATACTGGCAGCTTAATGATTACGAAAAGGCCAAAATTCATACCTTAAAAGCTATAGAGCTGAAATATAATCTTGCGCCGTCTTATGCTCATCTGGCCACTATATATTCCCGGCTGGGTGATCACAAAGGAACGGAAATAGCGCTCAGGAAGTCTAACGAGATAAGGCCATCACCACAAACGCAAGAGCGGTTATCGTTAATTGCTAAAAGGGTTAAAGAAGAGCGGTTCAGCTTTGTTATGAGAACAATTAAAACTCTTTTGATTGCCATTTCAGCAGCTGGCTTGTTGTTCTTGATTATTTTCTCAATTGTGAAAAATAAAGAAAAAATTTCCCATCTGTACAAATCCAAGGCAAGTTACCTTTTGATAGCAAAGAGGGTGATTTTTGTCATTCTTATCCTTCTTGTCATAAGCATAACATATGCATCATATAGTCTGGGTTTCATAAGGGAAGCTTCTCATGATATTGCTGCGGCTCTGCGCAATTTGGTGACCTTTGGCGCTATTGGCAATGCTGACAAGATTGAAACATATTTGCAGGATAAAAACCCCCAGATTAGAAAAACGGCGGTGAAGGCCCTAAGTGAACTGAGAGAAGCACAAGCATCCGTACGCATAATTAGAGCTCTCTATGACGAGGACCCTGCAGTGAGAAAAACTGCGGCTGAAGGTTTGTTCAGCCAGGAAATACCGCAGGCAGTCCCTCCACTGATCACACGTTTAAAAGATCGGAATCCTGAAGTAAGAGGAATGGCGGCACGCACACTGGGTTCACTGCGGGATTCTCGGGCCTTAGAACCTTTAATTGCTGCGTTGGATGAAAAGGAACCACAGGCTCGTCATTGGATAATCGTCGCCATTACAGGCCTTTATATTTACAATAAACCACCAGTTGACTATATTTTAGCAGCCCTGAAATCTGACAATCCTGATGTAAGGGAAGGAGCAGCGGAAGTGCTTGCCGAACTTCATGCTCCTGGTGAGTCTGTGGATTTGTTGGTTGCCGTGCTGAAAGATGAAAGTCCTATGGTCAGGGTAAAGGCTGCAAAGGCCCTTTATTACGCCAAAGATCCTATCGTCGTGCCTCCCCTCATAGAGGCCTTAAAAGACAAAGAAGCAGATGTGCGGGCTCAGGCCGCCTCTGCCCTGATTGGTAGAAACGATCACCGGATTTATACACCATTGGCTGGTACTCTCGGAGATTCAGACCCCAAAACACGAAGATGGGCTGCTCAAGCCTTGGGGAATATGAAGGATAATCGTGCTGTTGACTCATTGATCTCAGTCCTTCATGATGAGGATGCGGCTGTAATAGTCTCAGCCATAATGGCACTGGAGGAAATAAAAGACAGACGTGCGGTTGGAGCATTAGCTGAAGCTCTTGGACATAAAGACCCGAAGGTAAGAATAAGGGCAGCGCTGGCGCTTGGAATTTTGCAGGACAGAAGAGCTGTGGAGCCTCTTATTGAGTCCTTGATGGACGATAATCCAGTCGTTAGGGAAAAGGTCTTGTGGGCACTTACATCTTTGACAGGAAAAGACTTAGGGAAAAGTCAAAATGCGTGGAAAATCTGGTGGGTTGAGAACAAAATGAGAATGCAGGCAGATAAGAGGTGAGAAATTGAAAAAGGCCGTGATAATATTTTGCTGTTTGATATTCTCTTTAGTTTTTTTATTATTCTTGAGGAATTTGCCGGGAATGCTGCTCTTTGGCTCGGGCTATTTGGAACAAGACATCAAACTGGCAAAAAAATTCATAGATAAGAACATAACCCGAAAGACTCAGCGGCATATTAACCGATTGGATGATGAGTTAAAAGACAAGGACCCGGAAATCAGAATCAATGCAATACGTTTCCTAATGGAGGTGTCATATCCTCAAAAGGTGGATATACTCACCTCTTTTCTTAAAAGCGATGACAATGAAAATGTCAGGTTGGAAGCTGTGAAGGCCCTTGGTAAATCAGGGGATTCAGCTGCCATTGATATCTTAATAGAAGCATTAAAAAATAAAAATCCACAGTTCAGTTTTGAGGCGGCAAAGGCATTGGGATCTCTGACCGGTTGGAATTTAATAGAACCTCGTGCAGTACAAGCCTTGATCGCTGCGGTAAGAGAAAAGAACTCCGCTGCAGCAGAAGCACTTGGCTCAATGAGCAGCCCGCAGGCGATAAAAATTATTTGTGAGGCATTACAGGACAAAAATCCTGAGGTGAGAGCTGCTGCTGCCAATGCACTAAATTACATGGCTGCAGTTGCCAAAGGAAATTCTGAGATGGTAGACCCTCTAATTGAAGCACTCAGCGATGATGATCCAAATGTAAGAATGAGTGCAGCTGAAGCATTGGGTCATCTGGCTGATCCAAGAGCTACAAAGGCACTTGACCGCGCAACTGCAGATAAAAACCCTGATGTTGCTTACAGAGCGGTATTTGCACTCGGCAAACTGAAAAGTCCGCAGGATATGGATTCCATGATTGCAGCACTTAAGCACAAAGACCCGAGAGTCAGGCAGAGTGCAATATTTTCGCTGCAGAATATGAATGACCAGAGAGCTGTTGAGCCACTGATTGCGGCATTGCAGGATGAGAACTGGTATATTAGAATGCGCGTTGCAAGTTCATTCATGTTTATTAAAGATCCCCGGGCAGTAGAGCCTCTCATAAAAGCACTCCATGATCCTTATTATAATGTTGCCGAGGTCGCTGCAAGAACATTAGGTGAACTGAAAGACCCGCGTGCAATTGATCCGCTTATCGAGTTATTGAAAGAAAATAACCCAAGTCTGAGAATGAAGTACGCAGATGCGTTATCTCAAATAACAGGGAAAAACTTTGGTGATAATTATGATAAATGGAAAAAGTGGCGGGATATGACTAAGTGAGGTATTTCAGGCCGCACTACAGACAAGAAATTCATTTATAATACTTCCCGGGAGAGAATACCTTGCCGACATCAGAGGCAATTGATTCATGACACGATCGCCCAAAACTCCGCTCTCTTTGAATAAATGATCGTGGGTGATAACTACAAGGCGTGAGATCGGGCAGGACAATCCTAAGTTTCAGACGGAGGGACGTTATGACAAAGAAGCGCAAGCGCGATGTTGAGCGCGCATGCTCAACCGCTCAATTCGCGGCCAAACTGAGAAGGCTTGCTGATGCAGTCGAGAAGGGCAGGAGGTTTGAGATTCAGATAGCCGGCCAGCGGATTCATGTCCCGGCAGGGGCTGAGTTCAGTGTTGAACACGAACGTGAAGGGATGCATAACGAGATTGAATTTCAGATCAGATGGCATAACGCATGAATAAACCGGCTGGTCCTGCTCAGGGAGCTGCAGGGATCTTACGTGAGATACGGATCAACCCGGTCGTGCCGGCTGAATCGGTTTTGGTTGCCACGGCGCGTGGTATGCGGCCCAGGAAGGACGAACTCCCGGCGCCGCATGATGCCCGCCCGCATCTCGATACGTGTCCTTTCTGCAGGGGCAATGAGGGGATGACGCCGCCGCCGATTGCCCGGATCCCGGAAGAAGGAGAATGGAAACTCCGCATTGTCGAAAACAAATATCCGGTACTCGGGGATGATACTGAAAACCCTGATTTTGGTTTTGGTCTGCAGCAGGCTATCGACGGCTATGGCAGACATGAGGTAGTCATCGATCATGCCTCGCACGGCATCAGGATCCATGAAATGGATGAGGAGCATCTTGCGCTTCTTTTTTTGACATACCGTCAAAGGATGGAGGAGTTATATCATTCTGACGACAGGCTTCAGTATGTGCTTGTATTTAAGAATTTTGGTCCTGCGGCAGGTGCAAGCATAGCCCATTCTCACAGTCAGATCATTGCGATGCCGGTGGTCCCTGATAATGTTCAGGCTGAAGTCAGAAACAGCCAGGCCTATTATCAGACGGCCTGCAAATGTATCTTCTGCAGTCTTATTGATGAGGCCCTGACCTTTGAGGCGACTCTGTATGACAGGACGTCAGGGGAGATGAGACGCACGATCAGTGTGGGCCAGTTTGTTATCGAAAGGAGCGAAAGATTTATTGCGATAAAGCCGTTTGCCAGCCGCTTTGAGTGGGAGGTGCATGTCCTGCCGCTCTTTCACTCTGCAGATTACCTCGACCTGAGCCCTGTTGATGCAGCAGGGCTCTCAACGCTGTTTCGCAGGACAATGGCGAGGCTCAATGCCGTGCTTGGCGGCGTGCAGTATAACTTCTTTATCCATTCCCTGCCGCATGGAGCAGCATATAGCGCGGGTGTCCCTTCGTTTCACTGGCATATCGAGATCTGTCCCCGCACCAGTATCCCGACCGGATTTGAACTGGGTTCAGGACTCTTTGTAAATACGATAAGTCCTGAGGATGCAGCCGAACGGCTTCGGAATGCCGATGTGGGGGAATGAGAGACTGGCCCTCAGTTATCCCTTCATAACCTCACGGACAGCCTTGCTGAAGGTCCCAAGGTTATAGGGTTTTATCACTACGCCCCTGAAACCGTATTTTGCATATTCGGCCATGATCGGATCATTGGAATAGCCGCTCGATACAATCGCCCTGATATTCGGGTCGAATGAGCGCAGCTTCTTAATTGCCTCTTTCCCTCCCATCCCGCCAGGAATAGTAAGGTCCATGATGACAACATCAAAGGGAATATGGGCTTCAAAAGCCTTTTGATACCGCTCAATGGCTTCGGAACCGTCCTTTACAAGTTCGACTTCGTATCCCAGTGAACGGAGCATCTGCCCTGCTACATCCTGTATTAATTTTTCATCGTCCATGACAAGGATTCTTCCCGAGCCTTTGGCGATGTTATTTTCCGCAGACAATATCGAGCCGACAATGCCCGGAGACGCAGGGAGAAAAATATGAAACGTTGTTCCTCTGCCAAGCAAAGATTCTACTGATATATGGCCGTCATGGTTCTTTACGATCGAGTAGGCAGAGGCAAGACCAAGGCCACTCCCTTTCTGTTTCGTTGTAAAATAGGGATCAAATATCCGGGGTAGATGCTCCCTGGCTATCCCTGTCCCTGTGTCTCTCAGAGAAACCTTCACATACGTTCCCTCATGAAGCGCAGGAATTTCGTCTGAAGAAAGTGCCACGTTAGTGATGGTGAACTCGATCTTGCCGCCGTCAGGCATTGCATGCAACGCGTTAATGATAAGGTTGTTAAAGACCTGACTCATCTGACCTGTATCAACGTCCACTGTCCACGGGGTCATTGGGATAATGAACTCAGAAGCCACATTTGTGCCGGAAAGCGTGAATCCGGCAGATTCCTTTATGATGTCGACTATCGATGAGATCTTCTTGATCGGTGAGCCGCCTTTTGCAAACGTGAGCAGCTGATAGGTGAGATCCGTAGCCCTCTTCGTTGCAGCTTCTGCATCAGTCAACCGCTCAAGGACCTTGCTCCTGTCGTGAATGAACATCTTTGCCATGCTGACATTGCCCACGATCGAGGTGAGAAGGTTGTTGAAATCATGCGCTATGCCTCCGGCCAGGAGGCCGACAGACTGCAGTTTCTCTGCCTTGAGAAGTTCTTCCTCCATGCGCTTTCGTTCGGTCATATCCCGGAAAACGAGTACAACGCCCATGATCTTGCTGCTCCTGTCGGATATGGGTGCTGCACTGTCCTCAATGATGATTTCGGAGCCGTCTCTTCTGATAAGCGCCGTATGATTTGCAAGGCCCTCGATGAGGCCGGTCTCTAAGACCTTGGCAACCGGATTTTCGCAGCGCTCACGCGTCTTTTCATTGATGATATGCAAGACTTCTGCTAATGGTTTCCCTGCGGCGTCCTCAGCCGACCAGCCTGTATGCTGCTCCGCGACTCTGTTGAGCATGGTAATCATTCCATGCACATCCGTGACGATTACCGCATCGCCGATGCTTCGAAGCGTGACGGCCAGCCGTTCCTTTTCCTCTGCAATGCGCTCTTCCCGTTCCCTGATGGCAACTGTCATTGCATTGAACTCGGAGGCGAGTTGGCCGATTTCATCAGTCGATTGAATAGGAACCGTTTCGGGCAGCTGCCCCTGTTTATGCCTCGAAATTGATGTCTGGAGATTCATAAGCGGTTTAAGAACATATCTTCTGATAAACGCATTGATGGCAAAGACAGAGATGGCTGTCAGAAAAAGCGACAGCAGTATATTCTTTCTGAGTGTGCCGCTGATCTCCTGCTTCACCTGCGCCGCAGATATCCTTACCCGCACAAAGCCGATCAGGAATTGATTGGTGTCGCTCCGCTGTAATTCCGCATGACGATCTGCAATACGATGGAAGAATACCGGCGCATAAAAATCAAACCAATCGGTTTCTTTGAGGTAGAATGACTCCAGGTCTGTCTGGAAATGTTCCTTTGCCTTTGGATCAGGCAGCATCTCAAATTGTTCGAGGGGAAAGGCGTCAATGGGAAGCCATATATCGGTAAATATCTGTGCAAGAATAACGTCCTTTGTATGGACGATGTCTTCAACATTCTTGATGAAATCGAGGTTCTCCGCTGCCAGTCCCTCATCGACAGCACGTGAAAGGGCTTCTGACAGGGTCCTGCCGCGGGCCATGATCTCCCGCTCGATGCTTTTTTTATGGGCAGTCGTGAAAAAAATGGTGCTCACGATACTTATCACGAGCACGGTGACTGTGATGAAGACCGTGACCTTTGTCTTAAGTGAAAGCCTCACTTAACGTCGGCAAGCGAAGGCATGCCGTATGAAGAGATCAATGCCTGACCTTTCCTGCTCAGAACGAAGTCTATGAATTTCAGGATCTCAGGTTTCGGATTCTTCTTTGTTACAAGAAAAAGTGGTCTTCTGAAAGGATATTTGTCCGAAATGATATTGGCTTTCGTGGGTGCCACGCCATTGACCATAAGCACCTTTACATCCCTTTTCCGGGAACTGCCAAAACCGGTGCTCGCAAAGCCCTCAGGGGTTCTCTCGACCAGCTGCTCCCAGATTGCCACAGACGAGGCCTGCATGGAAGAATTGGCCTGTTTCGCAGGCCGTTTTCCGTTGAGGATGAATTTACTGAGCGACTCTCCGATGCCGCCCATGCCCTCTTGTGAGGAAATAAATGAGATTATCTTCAAATCAGGCCCGCCCAACTGCTTCCAGTTGGTTATCCTGCCCTCATAGATATCCCTCACCTGCTGCGGAGTTATGCTGTTGAGGGGATTTGATTTGTGTACGATGAAGACCAGTGCGTCCCAGGAGGCTATGGTAAATTCGAAATCTTCCGGGTCGTCAGCCTGCTTGCTCTGACAGGATGCTGCATAGTCGATCTTGCCCTGACGCAGGTCTCTGAGACCGACGATGCTGCCGCCGCCGCGGACGAACATCATGGTGCCGGACAGTCTTTCATATTCCTTGGCAAGATCGTTCAGGTAACCGACGTTGCTGACAGAACAGCCGCTTGCACTGAGCGATTCAATTGCAGATGCCTGGGGTGAGCAGGAGCAAAAAATAAGGAGCAGCACAAGGATATTAGCTGAATTTTTTATAGCACCCTCCAGCAGCAGCCTCTTATACGCGGCAAGCATTATGCCTGCCGCTCTTTATTGTTTTAATATCGGCAATCCCAGCCATTTTCTTTAGCCGTATGGTCACATCTCTGCAGCTATCGGTGTTATCTGGTACAGACGGGAATCGACAGTCTACGATTGACCGGCATGCGATCAACCGGCTATTGATTGGAACCCCTGGAGCGGATAAAATAGGATCGTGAGCCCCATGAGATCCCTCTGTATGATGTGTGCTTTTTGTAAAGGTGTACAGTGAGCCAGGCGCTGACACTGGAATTAAAGCAAAGACAATTTAACGCTGCAATGGAGCGTTATGAGAAGATCGGTATCTATAAAATAATCGGTAAAACGGTCTCCGCGGTCAATGTTTCGCTGCAGTGTTATCTGCTCTATCTGGTCCTTCCGATCTCCATAGGGCTGCCTTTACAGATCCTCTCTTTTCTTGCAGCATATCTGGCTGCTGACCTTATCAATGGACTGGTCCACATGATCATGGACAGCAACGACGACTATGATTCATGGGCAGGGCCTTTGATTGCTGTATTCCATCTGCACCATAAGACACCGCTCTATAAAAAGAACAACCTCCTGCTGGTTTATTTCAATGAATCAGGATCTAAGATCTGGCTTGCTGGATATCTCCTGATAGCTGCCATCCTGATCAGGGCCACGCCCATCCATCCTGTCCTTGCCTGTATCATTGTGTATATCGGAATATTATCCTCGGTTGCGGAAGTCTCTCATTATTGCTGCCATGTGTCGGACTCCAAAACAGAACAGTATTTACGCTATCTCGGATTGTTGTTATCGAAGAAACACCATGGACTCCACCATATTGCCGACAATGTCAATTATGCGTTCCTGAATGGTTTCACCGACCCATTATTGAATGTTGTTGCGCGAAAATATTCCCCGGGATACAAGAACACGACAGATAAGCATTATGCTCTCTATATTGGCAGCGGGACCGCAAACAGATGATCTTCAGCTCTTAGCTGCTGATTTTTTTCATAAGTACTGCTGAGAGCTGAAAGGCAGAATGTTCTTCCTTTTTTACAGTTTTGTAAAAGTCACATTTTGCGCAATATTCAAACTTTTTTCCGAATGTCCCCTGCACTTCGCCTTTGCAGAGTGTAGCTGTAACGATCCAACAGCTTCGTCCTGCATTAATGCCCTGATGAGTGCCATCTAAGCGGACTTCCAGCGGTACGGGACAGACGCCAAGACCTGAAATATGCTTCCCCCCTGGTTGTCTTCCGCAGCCCTTATATTCCCAACAATTTAATCTTGACATTAGGCAAAATCCTCCAGAATAAATGTGTGAGCCATTAAATTCCTGACACCGGAATAAACAGTAATTATGCCCCCGAAATATATTTTGAGTGCTTTCTTCATAGCTTCATTATGCTATTGATTTAACAGAGATAAGTAGTAGATTTAATTAGCCATTTAAGGGCAATAAAAGATAGCTATTAAGCGGCCTGAATGAACTAAGAGGAAAGGAGAAATGACCTGAGATTTACTCTCTTACCGTCCGGAGAAATTCTAAATGCGGCTCGTGCGAAAAGAGGCCTGACCCTTTTGTTTGATACTCTTCTTATGCCAGGAGAAATAAGGAACCCCGGTCGTTTAAAAAGCTTCCGGCTGTAATCTGATATAATGAAATCTGAGATGCAAAATATGATTTTGGAGGATGGAGATGAAACAGACAGTTCTTATCATTCTCATACTTGTGGTGTCAGTTATAAGTTTAGCAGGATGTTCCTCTCTATCGTATAAATCGGAACCCGCACCGGGTCCGCATCCCGGACATATTGGTCACGAACAGCATTAAAACAGCTCCATCTGTTTCCTTGTGAGGGTATTGCCGCAGGTCCGGCCTGCAGAGAAACAACATTTATATTGACGCAGGGAGAACTGATTGCCACGTGTCGGACTCTGTTAACCTCGCGGTATAGATCCTGAGGGCGATTTCTTCAGTATTTCCAAAAGAGACGCTGAAAGTTTAAACCCATGTGGCTTACTGAATTCCTCTTTTTTGACACTCTCGTAGAAATTGCATCGAAGACAACCATGTTCTTTATCGATGTGACTGCCTTGCTTGCTTCCACCGCACATCGTGCCTGCTATGATCCAGCAAGAACGTCCGGCATTCTTTCCGCTGTGGGTGCCGTGAAGTTTTTTCTCGTTCGGAACGGGACAAGTCCCAATATCTTTGCAACCGAAAAATTCCCAGCAGTTTCGGGCCGGTGCATTCTCAGATAACTTTGGATCAGCCATCGTTTCCTGTTTGAGATCATATTTTTCCATGCAAGCCTCCTGGTATTTGCTTCAGAACTGCCGTATTTAAAAAATATTTTAGGGAATACATTTTTCATAATCAACATCTAATTTGGATTATTAAGATAGCTGTTACTCAAAAAAGCTTGCAAGAATCGGGAAGAAGAATACCGGCTTACCCGTGGATGCTTGCTGCCAGTGCCAGGCATGGTCTTACGCAGGAAGCTGCAGGTAAGCATGCCCCGTCTCTGACCACACTCAAGGAAAGGCAAATGGTATCTGTCCCAGGACGTGACCCTGGTGGTAGCGCCATTCGGGACACATCCCATTTTCTGACAGATGGGATGTGGGGAATGGTTGACGCTTGTGGTATCATATTTTCATGCTGCTGAAACAGATCGAGGTGAAGAAATGAAAACAAAACTAAAGATGATTTATTGGGAGAGCGAGAAATTCTGGATAGGGAAATTGCTCGACCACCCTGAAATAATGACTCAAGGCGAAACATTGGCAGAACTTGAGGAAAACATGAAAGAGGCTTACACGCTCATGACTATGGACGATGTTCCTCCGAAGCATAAGATTAAAGAACTCATCCTGTCAGTTTGAAAAGAAAAGATCTGATCAAAAGAATCACCTCCGCCGGCTGTGTGTTACTGAGGCATGGTCAGCGCCACGATCTCTACCTGAATCCTAAAACCGGCAAGAAACAGCCGATACCCCGTCATAACGAAATAGACGAAAACCTTTCCCTGCATATAATCAAAGCATTGTCATAACCGCAGGTTCCTCACGCGCTGCCTCTCCCGGCCAGTGAAGACACCATGCTTGCATCCTCAGATCTGCAGCCCAGCCGGAACTTAGCGAATTATCGCGTCAGCCTGCCGTAAAATTTCTTCGGGGACAGCGATACCCAGTTCGTGGGCGACAGCCATATTTATCTTGAGAAAAAACTCGGCTTGTTCGATCGGGATGTCACCCGGGTGTATCCCTTTCAGGATCTTCCCCACTATCCTGCTGGCCTGTTTACCCATTGCTTCGAGATCAGGGCTGTACGACAAAAAAGGATTTATGCTGGAGAAGACTGCTGTCGAAGTTGCCACCGGGAGCTTATGAGTTTTGGACGCTTCCACGAATAGTTGATAATGGGAATCAAGAAAATTGGAGGGAACGAGCCAGATCGCGCCCGTACCAGGGGGAATATTGGCAAACACAGCCCTGAGCTCCGCCGGACTTTCGACTCTTCTGGTCACGAGCGTAATCCCGAGTTTCTCAGCCGCCTTCTCAAGGTCCTCAAGGCCTCCGGACGCACTCATATCGCTTTGATTATAGGGAACCAGTATCTTTTTGACGGTCGGCAAAGCCAGCGTGTGCCATTCGAGCGCCTTTTCGATGCTGCCGATCGTCTGGACACCGATGATATTGCCTCCGGGATTGCGGAGATTCGTGGCAATCATTTAGGCTGATTTGTTCTTTGATCAGTCCTAAACAATAGCAGGCTTTAAGCACAGACCCTGGTCTAAACAACCTGATTTACTTTACCCATACGCCTTATTCCGATTGCTAAGTGCAATGACCGTGATATAATATCTCTTGAAGATAATATCCAGCTAAGATAATATAAAGCAAATGATCAAATCATTCAAGAGCAGAGAGGCGGAAAAATTGTTTCAGGGCTGCTTCTCCTCGAAATTGCCGCAGGCAATTCAACGCGCCGCTGCAATTAAACTTGAAGTGATTAATGCTGCAACTGTCCTCGAAACACTGCGCATCCCGCCTTCCAATTATCTGGAGGAGCTTAAGGGAGCCAGAAAGGGGCAGCACAGCTTTCGTAGCAATAAGCAGTGGAGAATTTGCTTTATATGGATAGGCAGCGATGCCTTTGTTGTTGAAATCGTCGATTATCATTAGAG
>JACRHC010000061.1 GCA_016217675.1 Nitrospirota bacterium | reverse complement strand
TTCATAGCTGCGGACATTAATATCGAAATCCAGGAGCTCGTAGAAGTCTCTCTCCAGGGCAGACTCGTATCTGACCATGGGGTCGCCATTGGACCGGGATACTGCTCCTGTAATGTTCCGGTAATTTCTTGGTATCTTTCTCACAGGCATTGTTCAATCACCTTAGGGCTTGCAATCAACTTGTGTGTTTTTTCTACTTGAGGGCATACTCCTATATTACTTTTGCCAAACTGCATGAATGTTTTGCAATTCGCTCCAACTGTTCTCATCGTCTTGTGTATTTATCCTAACTGATCTCACTCTCTTATGTAATTATTCGCATTATCTTATGTAAAAAGAAGGTTTTTAGTCCTTTTTTTGCCATTATATTCTCATTAACTTATGGAATTGACACTTCTTGAGATATCGCCGTCTGTTGCTGTTATATCCGTCGGAAGGGACAACGCCTTTGGACATCCACGGCCCGAGATGCTGGATGCCTTATCGGGGAAGCGTGTCTGCAGAACCGATCAGGATGGAGCGGTTAAGATTACAGAAACGGCTGGAGAGCTGCGGGTGAAGACCTATCATGACTATGCACTGGAAAAGGCTGATACGTGGGCAAAGGAAGTGAAGAATGTAAAGAGGATACTCAGCACCTGGTGATGGGGCTGTTCGTCATATAATGGCTGTTGTGTGTTCGATTCGCACTCCTCCCCTCCAGTAATTGACTACACCATATCGTTGAAGGGACGAAGGATTTTACAAATACCGTCTGGATAGGATAGCTGCCTGCTTGTATCTTCGAAACCTGTCATAGTATTCTAATAGGTAACAATTGCTGTTGAATACTGAATATTGCGGGGATCATGATAAGATCGATACATACAGCTGGTGAGCGTTTGCATTGGATTTATTGTCTTCCTATGGTTTTTTTGCTCATGCCTGTCTTTGCCTGGGGTGCTCCCTCCTCTGAACCGTTGGCAATGTCAAGTCTCCTGAAAAAAGGTCTCGCAGAGCTGGTGGAACTCGAAGTATCGCTTGCAACGGGCACCTCAAGGCCGCTGAAGCTCGCACCGTCTGTAGCAACGGTTATTACTGCCCATGATATCGAGGAAATGGGCGCGACCACTCTGGATGAGATTCTTGAAATCGTTCCCGGCCTGCATGTTCAGCCTGGCGGCTCCAATATCTTTTCACCTATATGGAGCATCCGAGGCATTTATACTCAGCTTAATCCGCAGGTGCTTCTGCTGATTGACGGGCTGCCGTTAAAGATAAACTCTAATGGAGCGAAACCTTTTGTCTTAAGAATGCCCGTGTCGATGATATCGAGGATAGAGATCATCCGGGGACCTGGCTCTGCTGTGCTTGGGGCTGATGCCTTTGCAGGCGCTATCAATATAATAACCAAGGACAGTGGCGATATTAACGGCACAAACTTTGGTGCGCGGGGAGGCTCCTTTGGCAGTTATGATGCATGGGCACAGCATGGCGGCACCTATAAGGGTTGGGATGTCGCGCTCGGCGCTGAATACGCAAAAGGAGATGGTGACCGAAAACGGATAATAGAAAAAGATGCTCTTGGCAGCGGGCGCCCATCTCTTGCCCCCGGCCCTCTTGACACACACTATGAAACGTTAAATGCCAGTATGTTGGCACGGAAGGGAAAATTCACATTCAGGATTCATAACAGCTGGATGATCGATAATGGATTAGGCGCCGGTATTAGCAATATTCTGAATGATGGGAAGAGCAATACCAATAATTTTTTATTGCTGAGCTCACTTAGCTATAAGGAAAAAGATCTTCTGCAGGATTTTGACCTGACCGCAACGGTGAGCGGCACATTCGGACGTTTCGAAAATACTTTTTATTTTTTGCCTGAACATGTTCGCAAAATGATTGGACAGCCCGGAGGTGTGGAATTCAGCAGCGGCCTTGAACTGGGAGGCGATTATCGCGGTTTTGCCGATCACAGGGTCAGGCTGTCGTTAGGAACAAACTATTATACTACTGATACCTTTCAGCACAAGAATTATGGTTCAGGTGTGCCGGTCCAGTTCGGCCCGCTTGTCGATATTTCGGATACGCCTTATGTATATATGAAGGATCAGCACCGCAGCATGTTTTACACTGGGATACAGGACGAATGGTCCTTTGCAAAAAACTGGGAACTGACCTCAGGGGTCAGATATGACCGTTATTCTGACTTCGGAGGTGCAATCAACCCAAGGATTGCACTGGTATGGAGCGCAACTCCTGAGCTGACAGCAAAGCTTATGTATGGCAGGGCATTCAGGGCCCCGGCATTTTCCGAACTGCACAACCAGAATAATCCGGCGATACTCGGCAATACGAATCTTGAACCGGAAGCAATTGATACTTACGAGGTTGCCTTTGACTACCGCCCGACAAAAAATATGAGATTAGGCCTGAATCTCTTTAATTACCGGATCAGCGGCCTGATCGATTATGTGTCTGATCCGGCGCCTGCGACTTCAAAGACAGCGCAGAATGCCCGTGATCAGGAGGGGCAGGGTGTTGAGATTGAGTCGGAGTGGCAGGCAACCGACGCCCTCAGGTTCCGTGCAAACTTTTCATACCAGAGGTCTACGGATGCAAAGACGGGCGCAGTTGTGCCGGATGTTCCGACGGCAAAATTCTATGCTAATGCCAACTGGAAGTTCATGCCAGGCTGGTCTCTGGATGGTCAGTATTTCTGGATAGGGGGCAGGCACAGGGCAGTTGGCGATATCCGTCCTGATATCAAGGATTACGATCTCGTGAACCTGACTCTCAGAAAGAAAAATATTGCCAGACATTGGGACTTAGCCGTTGCTGTCCGGAATCTTTTTGACTCTGATATACGCGAACCGGGACCTGCCGCTATTCCGAACGACTTTCCGATGGAGCACCGCAGCTTCTGGGCTGAACTGAGATATCATTTCTGATGCAGCATTATACAGTTTTGATTGCTGATGCTTCTCAACAGACAGCCTTGAAGAGGCATTCTCTGACAGGTTTTGGCAATTTCGCACTTCTGGCAGTACTTCTCTCTCTTCTGGTCACCGTTGTCTGTGCAGCACCGCTTCAGCGGGTCAGCTACGCCCAGCAGCAGGCAGTTAAGGAATATGAACTCAAGGCGGTCTACCTCTATAATTTCCTTCAGTTTGTCCAGTGGCCTGATTCAAAAAGTGTTGTTTCAAAAGACGGTACCATGGTGATCGGTATTGTCGGTGAATCGCCGTTCGGAACGGCGCTGGAAGACCTGCAGTCAGATATTCAGAAAAGCGGGATGAAACCGGTAAGGATTGTCCATTACGGGGATTACGAAGCTGACATGGATCTGACTACCTGCAATCTTCTGTTTGTAAGCTCCTCAGAAAAGGGTAATTTCAGAAAGATTGTTGCCGGCCTTGGCAATGCACCGGTGCTTACCGTGGCTGACAGTGAGAATTTTCTTTTGTCAGGGGGCATGATCAATCTTGTGCGGAGCGGTGGAAAGATCCGCTGGTCAATCAACCGGACTGCTGCGGACAGGGCAGGGTTGCGCTTTAGTTCGCAGCTGCTCAGTATTGCGGTGAAGATCGTGGAGGGGCGCTGATCCATGCTGCTCAGTAAGCTGGCCATAACATTTCGCAATATGACGATCAGGAAGAAGCTTTCGGCGCTCCTGCTGAGCGCCGGATCGGCAGCAGTGCTTATTGCATGCATCATCTTCTATGTCATGACCATGAACCATTTTCGAAAATCATATGAAGATGGGCTTGCGAGCCTTGCTCAGGTTACGGCACGCAATTGCGAGGCATCACTTGCCTTCCAGATACCTGAGGATACAGATCGTGTGCTTGATTCCCTGTCGGCAAACCCTTCGGTTAAGTATGCAGTTGTGAGGGATGCAGGGGGCAAGGTCTTTGCTGCATACGGCGCCTATCCAAAGGGCTATTCGGGCACTGACAATCTCACAGACAGGTCTCCGGAAGGGTATCTCAGGGTCAGACAGAATATCCTGATGGCCGGCAGCGTTATCGGGTCGCTTGCCCTCTATGACGACATGCGGGAGGTCAGCAGGGTACGGTTTTTTGCTGTTTCTATGATGCTTGTCGTAGTGCTCATTTCCATGGCGGTATTTTTTGTAATGATTTCGTATATGCAGAGACTGATAGCAGAGCCGATCTTATCGCTTTCCTCTACTGCCAGGCAGATATCCCGACAACAGGATTTTTCGCTGCGAGCTGAAAAACAGGGTGACGATGAAGTGGGGCAACTGGTCGATGATTTTAATTCCATGATTGGCCATATTGAAGACAGAAATCTGGAGCGGCAGAGGACAGAAACGGAAAGACAGAAGCTTGAAGCTCAACTGCTGCAGGCCCAGAAGATGGAGGCTATCGGACATCTTGCCGGCGGGATTGCCCATGATTTCAATAACATGCTTCAGGCGATTATCGGGTACGCAAGCCTTCTGGATATGCGGATAGAGCAAAACAGCCCTCTCAAATCGTATGTGGCCGAGATACTCAATTCTTCCGAGAAGTCTGCTGATCTGACAAAGCAGCTCCTTGCATTCAGCCGCAAACAGGTAATAAGCCCGAAGCAGATCGATCTGAATCAGCTCATTAAGGGCATGGAGAAGATGCTGGTCAGACTTATCGGCGAAGACGTTGAGTTCGAAACGTATCTTGTGAACAGGGAGCTCTCTGTAGTTGTTGATCCCGGCCAGATCGGCCAGGTACTGATGAATCTTTGTACAAATGCGCGGGATGCAATGCCCGACGGAGGACACTTATCGATCAGCACAGAAACTGTGCAGCTGGGCGAAGATTACATTGCAGCAAACATTATCGAAAAACCGGGGCTGTATGCACTTATATCTGTAACTGATACCGGCGTTGGTATGGACGAAGAGACCAAACAGAAGATTTTTGATCCTTTTTTTACGACCAAGGAAGTAGGCAAGGGAACAGGACTCGGCCTTTCCATTGCCTATGGAATAATCAAACAGCACAATGGTCATATCAGTGTATATAGCGAATTGGGAAAAGGGACTACATTCCGGATATATCTGCCCCTGAGTGAGGCAATGAGTAAAGCAACTGAAGCTGCTGCAGCGACGGCACCGAGGGGCGGGAAAGAGACCGTACTGGTTGCTGAAGACAATGAAGAAGTCAGAGGCCTTATACGAAGCGTGCTTGAAGGGTTCGGCTATACTGTCATAACAGCAGTAGATGGAGAGGATGCGCTTCATCAGTTCAGAGAAAATGAAGACAGGATCAAACTTGTCATCCTCGATGTTATCATGCCTAAGAAGAACGGGAAAGAGGTCTATGATGAGATTATCAAAACAAAACCCCAAATGAAGGTACTCTTCAGCAGCGGATATACAGCAGATGTTATCAGCACAAAAGGGGTGCTGGAAGGGAAAATGGATTTTATCTCCAAACCGGTTACTCCGCACGATCTTTTGATCAAGATACGGGAGATTTTAGACCGGCACGCCTGACGCCTCCGATTGGAGGCTGAACAATTATCTGTTTAAAACCTTCGCAGCGTCTTTGGCAAAATAGGTAAGGATCAGATCAGCACCTGCGCGCTTAATTGAAGTGAGCAGTTCCATCATTGCCCGTTCTTCATCAATCCACCCCATCTTTGCAGCAGCCTTGATGCAGGAATACTCTCCGCTCACATTGTACGCAGCAACCGGGATCTCGAAGCTCTCTTTTACATCAGAGATGATGTCGAGATAGGTCATGGCAGGTTTTACCATCACGATGTCAGCGCCTTCCTCGACATCAAGCGCCACTTCCTTGAGCGCCTCTCTCCTGTTTGCCGGATCCATCTGGTATGAACGACGATCTCCAAACTGGGGGGTTGATTCTGCAGCTTCCCTGAAAGGGCCGTAAAAGGCAGAGGCATATTTTGCAGCATAGCTCATGATCGGGAGCTCAGAGAAGCCTTCCTCGTCAAGGGCCAGCCTGATCGCCTCCACCCTGTTGTCCATCATGTCAGAGGGTGCGACCATGTCTGCGCCCGCCTCTGCATGGGAGACCGCTTCTCTGGCCAACAGCTCAAGGGTCGGATCATTCTGGACATCGCCGTTTTTTACTATGCCGCAGTGGCCGTGGCTCGTATATTCGCACATGCAGACATCGGTAATGACATAGAGATCAGGCACTTTATTCTTAATGGCCCTGATCGCCTTCTGCACCTCGCCGTGGGGGTCAAAGGCCCCGGAGCCGATCTCATCCTTGTGTTCAGGAATGCCGAAGAGGATCACCGCAGGTATGCCGAGGGAAAAAACCTCCTTAGCATGCTTGACCGCCATATCAACAGACTCCTGATAGCAGCCGGGCATGGACTTAATCTCTTTGCGGACATTCCTGCCATACGTGATGAAAAGCGGATAGATGAAGTTATCCGGAGAAAGTGAGGTTTCCCTCACCATCCTCCGGATCGTAGCGTTCTTTCTGAGCCTTCTCGGTCTCTGATACGGAAACACGGGATGATTATTAGTCGCAGCTGCTGCCGCAACTGGAACCGCAGCCTGTGCCGCATGAGGGCGCGGCCCCGCCAAGGTTATTGATCACAAAGCCTTCACCCTGCTCGGTCTTGATGAAGTCGATCTCCTTGTCGGTCAGACTTGCGAATGTCTCGTCATTGACAAAGACCTTCAGGCCGTTCTGCTCAACGGTCTGGTCTCCTGCAGCAGCTTTTTCGTCAATATCCATGCCGTAGCTTGGGCCGCAACAGCCTCCGCCCTGAACGAATATTCTCAATCCCCAGCCTTCTTTGCCTTCAGCCTTAAGGATCTCTTTTGCCTTTTCAGCAGCATTATCAGAAATTTTCAACACAGTAACCTCCGTAAAATGATTTTATTTAGAATAAAAAAAAGGCGCTTCAAAAAGCAATTTTTTCGGAGTTCAGGGGGAGCAGAACAGGAAATCGTCCGCGTATTAATGGTAAAGTAGCGTTACTTTTGAACGCGGAGGGCAGAAACTCAGGGTTATGAAGATTCTCGTTACAGGCGGCGCAGGGTATATCGGGAGCCATATGGTTAGGACGCTTGGGGAGAAGGGGCACGATGTGGTTATTCTCGATAACCTGTGTACAGGGTTCAGGGAATCAGTGCTGTACGGCAGACTGGTCGTGGCTGATCTCGCTGACAGGGCAATGCTGGATGAGCTCTTTCTCTCAGAGAAGTTCGATGCCGTTGCCCATTTTGCGGCATATATTGTGGTGGACGAGTCTGTCAGGGAACCGGCTAAATACTACAGGAACAACTTTGTCAATGCCCTGAATCTTATCGAGGCCTGCATCGGACATGGCGTGGATAAATTTATCTTTTCTTCGACAGCAGCTGTGTATGGTATTCCGAACCGGGTCCCTGTAGCAGAGGAATCACTTCTCCTGCCGATTAATCCTTACGGAGCCTCAAAATGCATGGTTGAACAGGTATTGCATGATGTTAGCAGAAGCGGGAGGCTCAGGCACGTGGCGCTCCGGTATTTTAATGTGGCTGGCGCTGATCCTCTTGTGAGGCTTGGACAGAGGTCAAAGGATGCGACTCATCTTATTACGGTTTCACTGAGGACAGCCATCGGCATGCGCAAGGAATTGAGTATTTTCGGTACTGACTATGATACGCCCGACGGCACCTGCATTCGCGACTATATCCATATCGACGACCTGATTCATGCTCACATGCTTGCCCTCGAACATCTCTCCGGCGGAGGGGCGAGCAGGGTTTTTAATTGCGGCTATGGCCATGGGTATTCCGTGCGGGAAGTTGTTCAGATGGTGAAGCAGATTACCGGTATTGATTTTCCGGTCAGGGAAGTCGACAGGAGGGATGGCGATCCTCCTGCCCTTGTTGCTGATTCATTGAGTATCAGCAAGGAGCTTGGCTGGAAGCCTATCCACGATGACCTTGCATATATTATTAAGACAGCCTGGGAATGGGAAAAGAAACTGCACGGCAAGCGATGAGGCGCTTATTGTTTGGCGGCTTCGTTCGGCTTACCATTGGCTGATGTCTCCCCGGTGATTGCCCGCATCCTTTTTTTTGCGATCTTGTTTTCCGGATCGAGAATGAGAATTTTCCGGTACGCGGTAACCGCCTGATCCCGGAGGTCCAGTTTTTCATAATAGCCAGCTATCGCCAGCTTGATCCCGGGGTTTTTCGGAAAACGCTCTTCTGCAAGCTGCAAAACTTCTATTGCTTCTGCGAGACGTGACTTCCTAAAAGCGAATTGCGATATCATCCAGTAGACTCCGGGAGATTCGGGACGGTCCCTGCGCAGCAGAACGACTGCCTCTTCATATGCTGAAAGTGCATTTTTCTGGCTGCCTGTTGTATCGAGATACAGGGCAAATGTGATACGTGCCTCTGCATTTTCAGGAATTATGCTGAGTATCTCTGCATCGGTCAGGCCTTCAAGCACAAGGAGCGCAATATAGTCTTTTTGTTTTTGCGGTTCGAGAGAGAGTGCGGCCCTGAACTGATGAAGAGCGTCTGTTTTCTTGCCGGTACCCAGGAGGAAACTGCCGTACTGCCTGATCACGGCGGCGTCTGTCCGTGCACGGTTAACGCTTTCTGCAAAGAGTTCCCCGGCCCCAGTTGTATTACCTTCTTTCTCCAGGGCTGATCCCAGTGCCTGAAGATATGCAGCATTTGAGGGCGAAAGACGTAACGCACTGAGATAACTGCGGCGCGCTGAGAGTCCGTCAGACCGTTCCGCTGCTGCGCGGCCGAGCAAAGCGTGATGTATAGGTTCCAGGGGATCAAGGAAGGACGCCCTGGTAAGGGTATCGCGAACATAATCGAGCGTGCCCGGAGAGGCGTTGCTGAGGGAGATGCGGGAGGCTTCGGTGCGGAGTATCGAACTGAGCAGCTGCCCTGTGTTGAACAGGACACTCAGGAGCAGAAGTCCTCCGGAAGCCCAGCCAATGGTTTTTTGCAGTGAATATCTTCTCCTGAACAGCAGAGACGGTTGCTCCCCGTTGGAACTGGAGTGGGCAGCATTTACAACAAGGCCTAACAGCACAAATACATAGAGGCCATTGGCGCCGATAAAGAAATTAAAGTCTGTCATGCCGTGCAGAAGAAATGCTGCAACGCCGGCAAGCGCGCCGGCAAAGAGGTGACGCGCGTAGGGTTCCTTCTTCTTCAGGAAGACCCGATACGACTGCGTCAAAACCGCTGCCATAAACCATGCGAAGAGGCCTGCACCGATGACCCCGCCATCGGTCAGCAATTCAAGATGATCGTTATGTGCATGATCAGCGATCGCATTGCCGCGTATTGTCCGGTAAGCCGGGTACACATGCGTAAAAGAACCTGCTCCTGTTCCGGTCAGCGGGAAGTCGCGCACTATGCCGAGACTGTCCTTCCAGATGCCGAGGCGCAGTTCCGAGATCTCCCCCTGACCGGTCCTTATGGCTTTGAAACGCTCAAATACCGGCGTCCACCCGAACCATCCGACAGAGTAGAGGATGACGATGGCCGTTGCAGCGAGGAGCAGGTTTCCCTTTCGTGTGCCTGTCTTCTTGCTCAGAAGAAAGCCCATAAGGGTGAGGGAGACGCAGAGGCTCAGTATGCCGCCCCGGGAGAGGCTCAGGAATACTGACAATGCTATGAGAACAGCACCGAAACCGAGAAGCAAGTGGACATTCCTGAGGGATCTGTCGAGGAGGTCAGAGACCTTTTTTCGGAGCGATTCCTCACGTGAAGAAGGCCGCGTAAGCAGAAAATGCACCATCACGATTGGGAAGAGCATTCCCATCAGCCCGGCGAAGTGGTTCCGGTTGACGTATGGACCGAAGGGTGTGCCGCCTTGCGTCAGTTCTCTGACCCAGTAGATCTTTCCGTTGGGTAACAGATGCTGAATTATCGAAAAGAATGCCAGTGCTGCAGCGAATACTGAGAGCAGACCAACGGTCCTTCTGAGCCGGTCGTTATCAGACAGAAACTGTGTTGTCAGGAGATATGCGCCTGCGTAGGACGAGAGCCTCAGGAACTCGGAAACAGTCCCCTTTGGGTAGAGCGAAAGCGTTAGCCATGTCCCGGGGTCAGCGATCCAGACAGACTGGCGATAAAGCGCAGACGTGGCAGGGGAGATCATCTCAATCATTGCAGGCGGCAGAGGAATAACCTGGAAAAGCATATAGCAGAGCAGCGCTGCAAGAGGCAGCATACCGGGTGCTTTCAGGATGGCGGGCCCTCCCTGCTGCTTGATGAAAAAAAAGAAAAGGGCTAACGCTGAGAAGACCCCTGACTCCATAATAAGCAGAGACCATGTCTCAACCGTGCCGAACGCGAGAGGGCAGAATATCAGCGTGCCGAGGAAAATGCGGAAGATAGTGGTTTCGGTTACGGTTTTCACGCCGGGGCCGACACTACGCGACATGGATCCCCAACAGGAGCTATAGAGCAGATGTCCCTGTCATGGCTCATGCGGGAGCTTCCCGGACTGTTCATGATCCTGTGCCCCGTAGTATCCATAGTAGCGGTAGTTATACCGCATATTTTCCTTAATGTTCAGCCCGTTGACAACGATGCCCAGGACACGGGCTTCGATGTCACGCAGGGATTTAATACCCCGCTCGACCTCTTTGTAGGTCGTCTTGCCTGCGCGTGAAACAAGGAGCGTTCCGCTCAGCATCTTGCTCAATACAAGGCTCTCTGCGGCTGCGAAGAGCGGAGGTGAGTCCCAGACGATGAAATCAAATTTTTCTTCCAATGAAGCGACCAGATCCTGCAGGTGTCTTGATCCGATCAGCTCAGCAGGATTCGGTGGCACAGGGCCTGAGGGCACCACCTGCAGATGTTCCACCCCTTTTGGGACAAAGAATTCTATAGCAGAAGTGCCGGCAAGATAGGTGCTCAAGCCGGAATCGGTCTCGATCCCGAAAACCCGACGAATACGCGGCCTTCGGAGGTCAGCGTCAATCAACAGCACGTTATGGCCGGACTGCGCCAGTATTGCCGCAAGATTCACCGCTGTGGTAGTTTTGCCTTCCTGCGGAGCGATGCTCGTAACCAGTATATGTTTCGGCGGCTGGTCAGCGGTTGAGAGCATGATACTCGTCCTGATCGCCCGATAGTTCTCGGTAATGTTGGCATGGGGCTCACGCAGCACAATATCCTCGGCCGGGCCCTTCTCCTCGTCGAGAAGTTCTATGGTGCCGAAGACCGGGACATCGAATCTCTGCTCAATATCCTCGGCTGACTTGACCGTGTTATCAAGATACTCAATGAAGAAGGCGAGTCCGACACCCCCCATCAGACCGATAACAAGGCCCAGGAGGATGTTCCTGAACTTATTCGGCTTGGCAGGACTGGCAGGCGCCTCGGCCTTCTCGATCACCCAGACTGTGACGGTCTTAATATCCTGCGTTATGCCCTGCTCCTTGATCCTCTTGACGATTGCCCCAAAGAGTTCCCTGCTTGTTTCTGCCTCGCGCTTTAGCACACCATACTGGACAAACTTTTCTCCGAGACTCAGTGTTTCAGCCTTTGCCTGACCTGCCAGTCTGCGCAGGTTCTCTTCGCCTGACCTGGCGATTTCGTATTCGTTTTTGATTGTTGCGACCACGCGCTTCACCTGTTCCCGTTTCCGGTCTCTGAGTACATTGAGGTCGCCGGCAGCGGTGACCATGGCAGGATGCCGCTGGCCGTATTTCTGCGAAAGCTCAGCTACGGTCTGCTCCGCCTTCAGGATCTGGGACCGCAGGGACTGCATGACCGGATCGGCAGCAATGGCAGGGATCTCGTCAGCACCTTCAGGGTTTACTGCGTAAGCTTTGACGGCGCTATAGAGTGTCTCTAATTCCTTTCGCTTTGTTTCTGACTGCGCGAGCTTGATCGCGATCTCTGACATGCGTTCAGGCACCATAGTCACTTTATTTTCAAGCGTTGCAATATCCTTGTCGCGCATGTATTCCTGGAGTTCTTTCTCAGTCTTGTTGAGACGGGCACGCTCCTCATCTGCCTTCTCGGTAAGCCACTTGAGGGCGTATTGTGAAGACCCCATCTTTATGTCGAGGACCTCATCGGTATAAGCCCTGGCAACGGTGTTGACAATGAGGGCAGCCATTTTCGGATCTGCGGATGCAAAGCTGATATTGACGATCTTGCTGTTCTTTATCGGCGAGACCTGAATAGAACCACTGATCATCCTGGCCTGCTGGTATAGCCTGAGAGGGTCCTCCTCTGCTGTCTCTGCCGGAGTCGTGGCAGGGGTTTCAGCAACCGGTTTTGCTCCTCCGACATGGAGGACTGTCGAGATGAGGTCACGAAACCAGTTGAATGTCCCGGTGATTATGTTTGTGCCGGCCCCGCTGTCTGCCGCAATATTGGCGCGCTGGCCGAGTCCGAGCATCCTGACGACACGCTGGGCAACGGAAAAGCTCTTGATGAGCTGGAATTGGGTCTCACTGAAATCAGGATCATACATCATGGCGTAGGGATTGAGTGAAAGATTTGCCGGCTCGCTTTTTTCGATCAGGACCTTTGTGGTCGCAACGTATACAGGAGTGGTCGAGAAGGTAACCAGCAGAGTTACGGCAAAAATGATGGCAAAGAACTGCATGCTCTTATATCTGTGCTTCAGCACAACATGCAGATAGTCGCGCAGGTGGATTTCTTTATCTTCAAACATCAGAAAAAACTCTCCGGCACGATAATGATGTCGTCGGGAAGAATGAGTTCGTCAATACCTGCCCGCTCGATCACCTTTTCTTTTTTATCCAGTTTTCTGATGATCTTGATCCTTCCTGGTGCTGCCTTGTCTGAGAACCCGCCTGCCATGGTTACAGCCTTGATTACGGTGAGGCCCTCCTCATGTTTATAGGAGTCAGGTTTTTTTATCTCGCCGGTGATGTAGAAAACCCCTGCTTTCGCTATGTATATGCTGTCATTGTCCATAAGCGTAACATCGCGTGACGCATCGCCCTGTTCAATCAGTTTTCTCAGGTCAATGGTTATGAGCCCTTCTCCTTCCCTGCCTGCTTCGAGAGACTTGCGCTTGATGGTCGCCTTATCGCCGGCCTCCTTGGTCAAACCTCCTGCGAGCGTGAGCAGTTCCAGGAAGGTGGTGTTGCCGCTCAGCGTGAACACGCCCGGGCGGAAGACCTGCCCCATAATCATCACCTTCCGGCTCCGGAACTCCACAACAAAGACCGAGACCTTCGGGTCCATGATATAGCCGTCGCTCAGGAGCAGGCTGATCTTCTTTGCTGCCTGCTCGACCGAGAGGCCTGCAAGCTTCACGTCTCCTATGAGCGGCAGCATGAGGCTGCCGTCTCCGCTTACGCGGTCTGTGGCAGTGAGGTCAGGATGGTTGTAAACCGTCACTTTGATCACATCGTCAGCCCCTATTACGTAATCATGCTCTGCGAAGGCAGAAACCCTGAAGAGCGTCAGGAGGAGCATGACAAGGATTATGCCGGTTATTTTTTTCATTTCACTATAATTATAGACCATTTCAGATGCCTAAAGCACCTGCTGTCGGCAATGAGAGAGCAGGGCAGGCGGTCTTCAGAACGCGCCGGTGAGACCCAAAAGCAGCGTATTTGAGCGATAGTCAAACGCAGGATCAGAGGATTCCTTTATTGTGAAGAAGTATTCCGCACGGGCCCTGAGCCATCTGCGAAAGGCATACTGGACCTCTACGCCGGCCTGATAAATATCGTCGTTCACTGCTGTTTCCGAGAGCGATAATAAAGAAGTCCCTTTGTGTCTGTCATTTTGGTATGAAAGCAAGAAAGCCGTCGTTATCTTCGACGTTAACATATGGCTCAGAGAGAGGCGGGCACCTGTTGTGATCGTAAAGGCTGTCCCGGCAACCCGCATTTCGTTTGTCTTGCGATATGCTGCGAGAGCGAACTGTGTTTTCGGTGTCAATCTCTGTTCCAGCTGAAGCTCGAAACTATAGCCACTGTAACGCTCGCCGTGGATGAAGTCCTTGACTTCATACCCCGCCTTGACGCGGCCGAAAGACTTCTCTGTGAGCCGCCATTCGAGGCCTCCCAGGAAATACTGCTCTTTGCTGTCAAGAGAGCTATTGCTGTCGTACGAAACAACAGAATACGTATATTCGGCGAGGAGGTTGATCTTCGACGTCAGCCGGTAACGCAGGGTTGGCGTGAACCCGTAGTCGTGGCGGTCAAGGCCCTCGCCGATCTCGCTGCGATACCCGGTGATGAAGTTTACGTAATCGAGGCTGAAGATAAAGCGGTTTCTGGTGTCATAGGCCACACCTGCACTGAAGCGGTTTGCATCATAGCGCTCCCGGGTATCCGTGCGTATGACCTGGCCGGCTTCCCGCTCCTGATAGGCCTTCTCAAACTGGTCAGATACATTAAGCGAAAACCTGTTGCCGATAAGGGCAAGTCCGGCTGCAACTTTGTGTGTAGCAGTGCTGCCGTAGGGTGATGTCTTTGACGCGATCAAGGGCAGGTCAGTCCGGTAGTAGAGTGAAACCTGATATCCGAAGAGACGTTCGCCCGGAAGCGAGTCAAGGACATGGCCGCCTGTAGAGCGGGGAGAAAGATTTTCGTAGTCAGCAGCCTTGTCAGTGCGCGGCAGGTTCAGCCAGACCTCCGGCGTCAGAAGCAGTGAAAAGTCGCTTTTGCGGTTTTCCTTTGTGTTGAACGCATTGTCTGTGAAGATGCCTGTGAGGGTTACCGCAGCATGTATGCTTTTCCCTTTCTGCCCCAGGAGAGACCATGTCAGACTTTCAGAACCTGCTTCCGCTCCGGGGGCAGAAGACAACAATACATAGACCTTATACTCCTCCTGTCCGTTGCTGTTTTTCTGCTGCTCGATACCGCCGGTGTATCCGCTTTCAATGAGTTTGAGGAGGAAAGCCTTTGCTGTGTCCATGTTACTGAAGCGTCCCATTTCCAACTTTTCAGCCTGTTCAGCGGCCGTTGCGTTTCCGGTCGGCAGATCAGGGGGGGCGCCTGATTCAGCAGCAACGGGATTACCATCAGGCAAGTTATTTCCTACAATAACGGGCTGATCCCTATTGATCTTTTTCAGGTGCACGACAGGGATCTTTACAACGGTTCCCTGTGCCAGAGAGCTGAGATATGCTATGTCGGGGTTGAGATTCATGAATTCTGACAGGAATGTTTCGAGATTTTCATCATCAATGCCATATCCTGAGGCGACAATAAGATCATCGAGCGTGCTGTTTTTCTGAACAGTCAAAGATAGGATTTCGGTTTGAGCGGCAGGTTCAGCCAACACAGGAGAGACTGACAACAAACAGACCAGAAAAAGAAATATCGCCTGACCTGACAGCAGTCTCCGTCGTACACCCTCTGTCATGCGCAGCATAATGGCAAGACTGAAGCGCTTTTTATCCGAGACCGTCTGTATCTTTAAATAAGACATACGTTCTTATTATCTCATAAATTTACCAAAAAAATATATTGTTATCAACGAAGTAGGGAAGCGAATAACTGCTTGGGGAGATATTAGAAACGCAGAGTGTTGAAAATATTAAAAGCCTGACGGGCTGAGGTACCCCGGTCTTGTGCCCCCGGGCTTATTTCTGTCAATAGGAACCATCTGGTCAGTTTCACGAAGGATCCTGGCAACGCGGTAGGGGTCTGCGCAGCCATCCATGCAGCAGCGGGAAATGATGTCATCAGACACCTTTGATTCGCGGGCAGCCCTGATTACCGCATCAAGGTCACCCCCTGCGGCCACAGCGCATTTTAGCACCGTGCAGGACGGATGTCCCTGGCGGAGCTTTTCAAGGGCAACTACCGCAGCGTCCCTGCCCTTCTCTATTTCCTGTTTTATCACCCTGCAAACCTCATCTGTTTCAAAAAGCCGGAATGTCTGGCTGCAGGACGAAGTCGAGCAACGGGAGACAATGTCGTCCTGCAGAGCTGCGTCTCTGGCTGCCAGATGCACAGCCCTCAGCGGAATGCCGATCTCAAGGGCACAGCGTATGATCGGGCAAAATTCAGGTTTTGACTTTAGTATATCCCTGAGCGCCGACCGTGGTTCTGCGCCGCTTCTGACAGCAGCCTTAAGGGTATCACATGTCTCATCATCGCTGCGAGGCTGACCGAAACTCAGACCTGCAAAGAGAAGGATGAAGGTGAGTGAAGCAGCCAATATCTTGGGGAACCTCATAGCAGTATTATTACAGGGATCAGGCTCCATGTCAATAAAACGGGTGTGAGCCGGCACTGTCGCTTTTTTCAAACAAGAGTGGTCTTTTGAACGCAGCCTGCGCAGCAGCAGGCTGCCAGGCATATTGAGCATTTTGAAAAGCAGGGGACGTTTTCTCAGGCTGAGAACAAGCGCTATGAGCGTGCTCAGGGGAAACCTGAGATGAAAGTTCAGTCCACCAACAACACGGACAGCCCTGCCAAAAACTGCACTATGAGGCACAGCTGCGTCATGGCGGCAGGCTGCGTCACCCCTTGTCACATAACCGCCCTCGGTCTTCTTCACAATACGGTGGAGTGTCATCTGCTGTCCTCTGGATGCAAAAAGAATTATATCGCCAATCCGCAGTGCCCTGGTTGGCGGTTCCACTATGACCGTTTCGCCGTTACGGATGAAGGGAGACATGGATCTTCCGCCTGCCCGGAATGAGAGACTGTCGCCCTCATCGAGCACTGCACCTGCTATCTCCCCGAAAATTGAGGCTCTTTTGCTTTGCATATTGTTATCCTAATGCATCATTTGTGCCGCGGTCAATGGACTGCAAGGCCTGAGGCATGTTCAGATATTGTTCCGGCAGACGAAGTCTTCGAGAAAGGTGACGACATTATGGTCAGGCCGGAAATAAAGTTCGTATGCAGGTATATTCAGAGCCAGGTCTCCGCAGAACGCAAGCATGTCCTGAATTGCCTTTTCATCATACCAGGGTATGGAGGTCACAGGCATAAGCCTTTCGACAGCTTCTTGCGGTTTCAGCTCTTTTACCCTGTTTGTTTCAGCATGATGAATATAAAATATCCGGTCAAGCAGGACGCTTCTGTTTTCGGCAATAGCGGCGTCGCCTGCCCAGGGTGTGCCAAACGCCCTGAATTTGCCATCTATTTTTCTGATTATCATACGATCATCACTGAGCATCTGCGCACCGTCTCTTCCGAGCAGGAGGCGTGACAGGGTGCTTTTACCCGCACCTGAGCTGCCGGGGAAGATGTATCCCCTGTTGTCCATGCCGAGTCCTGCGGCATGAAGCAATGCACCGCTCTTCCCTGCCAGAATATGCATGAGCAGGAGTTGGTCGAGGGGATAGCACAGTGGAGTAGCGAAGGTGGTGAGCCCTTTCTCTTTGTTCATGAGCAGGTCGCTGCAGTAAATTGATATATTACTGCAATGACTGTCAAACGCTGCGAGCCAGATAGCCTGACCGTCTGCGGTTGGGATGTTGAGGGATAAGATGTAATCATTATTTCGCCTGAACATGGACCATGATTGGCCGGTATCAAAGATCTTTGTCATCTGTCCGGTATCAGGCATAGTGCCGGTCTCGATCCTGACAATAACGTTTATATCTGTTCCCAGAGGAGATGCTTCCTTAATGAACTGCCTGTAAGCCCCGGGAAGTCGTTCAGCTGACAGGGGGTGCTGGCATCTGACGTCAAAATTAATGCCGGCAATTGCCATCTGCATGGCGCTTTCCTTCTGAAAAGCTTCCATCAGGCCTGCACGGCAGAAATGAGATATTCTGCACGTTTTTGAATAGTCGGGAAGGCATTGAAATGCATATCAGGAAAACTGTTGCTGTTTTGATTAGGAACCATCGAGAGCGCATGCTCCAGAGGAACAGATGTTGGTAGGAGCCGGAGTTCCACCATTCTTGCATCCGACGCCCATCACCTCTTCGGCGACCAGATCGATCACCCTAAGCCTTGGTTTTTCATAAGCCTGTTTGCTCGTTATCTCAGAGTTTTCATTATTCATGCCGGGCTCCTTTTTGAACTGATATTTTGCAAGTTATCACGGCGGCGGTGGCCCATGGTGCAAAGGTATTCAGAGCGTATCCGGGCATCCCCGTTTTCGAGTTCGAAAAAAGCAGGGCAATAACCGCAGAGCAGTTTCATTTCACAGGCCTTACAGGTGAAATCACGCCCCGTCTTTTCTTCCCTGATGCGTGATGCTATTTCTTTCCAGCCGGCAGCAAAGCTTCCTTTCAGAAGGTTATAGGCAAGCGTGGTCGTCATAAGACAGGGGCGCAGCCCTCCTCCGGGGTCTATATAAAAGCCCGTAACGCCGGCCCCGCAATAGTAGAGATCATCAGATGAAGATCTCTGGCGATGATTGTGAAGAAACGTTTCCCACTGGGCGACCCTTTCAACATCTGAAAACTCCTTCTCGACTGCCTCAGAGGGTGAAACTCTGAGATCGAGCGGTGAGAGGTCTCCGTTAAAACGGGGGAAAATCGCTGCGTCGAGACGAAATTTCACGCCGAAGGCCTTTGCCGTATCTTCAATAGCGGAAAATTCGTGACTGTTCATGGTCATAAGGATGGTCTTGAGTCTGACATTAATCCTGCGCGCAAGAAGTTGTTCGATTCCGGCAATGCATTTTTTGTATGAGCCCTTTACCCCTGTAATTTTATCATACGTCTGCTCCGTAGCTCCATAGAGGCTGATCTCAATAATGCGGGGCGGCAGCTCCTCGAAAAGCTTTACGATGCTGTCTGATATCAGCGTGCCGTTTGTAAATACGCTTATCAAAAAACCTTTTTCTTTCGCATAGCGGTAAATTCCAGGGAAATCCTCCCTTAACAGGGGTTCTCCTCCGGTAAACAGGAGATAGAGACAGCCGGCATCACAGATCTCATCCAGCAGTGATATTATTTTCCCTGTATCCATCTCCGGGACGAGCATATCGCCGGAATGATCACCTGTATAACAGTGGAGGCATCTGAGGTTGCAGCGATGCGTGAGATCGAGGCTGCCGGAAAGAGGCACGCGCAAGCTGGCTGATCTTGCAGTGAAGTCCCGGAGATAGTGCATGTTGTCAGGGTAAACAGCTTCCGGACATTCCATATTCCCGCTCACTCCCTGATTAAATCCGCTTCCAGAAGCTCTGTGACGAAATCCACGATATCAGCATTCGCCTGCTCTTCGTCGACTTCATATGCAGCGATGATGCCTTTACGGATGTCGTCAATGCTTGTTTTACCGTCAAGTGAGTGCCATATATACTCCGCAACCGGATTGAGGGTGAAGATCCTCTGCAGGTCAGCCAGCTTTCCCCTGACAGGGACAATGAAGAGTTCGTCTGTAATCTTGCGTGTGACGATATCCTTATTTTTCACAAAGACCTTTTCTTTCATGGAGGCATTCTGATTACGCATTATTTCTGCCCAATTACCACAGCCTCAAAGCCGGATCACCCTGCAGGTTGTAAATATCCATGATATATGCAGGACTGCCTGTAGTATGATAATTCTTGAACGCCTTCAACATCACATCTCCTAATGCAACCCCTTTATTGCCCAATGCGCCCAGGAAGAGATGCTCGTCCAGAATTTTTGACAGGAAATTAAAGGAGAGCCCGGAAGGAGCCCAGACAGCTACAGCCCCGCCATTGTCCTTAGTAACAAGGGCCTCACCCAATGAATTATATCCCGGCAGGGCAAAATTCCCCACCGTACAGGTCATGGCTGCCAGGATAAACGGTTTCCCGCTATTTTGCAGCGCAGCCACATCGCTCACCCGCAGGAGTCCCTCGCCGGCCAGAAGATCCATGCCTGCATGCCCTGTGTAGTTCAAAAGGATAACCCCGTTATTTATTGCACTGAAAAGAAGTTGCCGGGCCTGAGCCAGTGTATTACCTGAAAGATATATTTTATCAACAATATACCCGGGCGGAACAAGCTCTGCCATTTGATCGCTGTCAGAGGGGAAATTGCCCCCAATATCCTGATTGTCAGCGAGCATTACAACACGGTTGCCTGCAGTGCTCTCGTAGGCAATGATCTTGCTTGTTACGCTATGCAGTTCTTCAGCGGTCAGCACCGGCAGGCGCCCTATTGCGATATCAGGGACATGGTCTTCGTCCATGTCTGCAAAAAGGTTGTCCGAAGGGGAAATAACTTGTGGTGCATCAGCCATCAGAGTAGGTACCAGATTGTCTCCAATCCCCATGTTATCTTTGTAATCATAGGTCCCGTCCCCTGCAAGCAGCACATATTTCGGAGCCTTCTTCCAGTTGGTATAGGCATACATCAGAAAACTTTGGATAGCCTCGGGGCTTGATATGCCGAAGTTGAACTCATCCATAATGTCTTCCAGATCTACCACCATGGTTTTATGGCCTTGTCCCTGCCTGTAATTTGCAAGCTCCTGTGCAGCTACGAGCAGCTCTTTTGTTGTAATGATGACGTAATCTGCCCGATTTTTCATGGATGAAAGTGTTGAAGGGCTGTCAGCGTATGCATTGGCAACAGCTGCTGCGTCAGAGGCTGTCACCAGATACCGTGAACCCGGTGAAGGCATGAAGCTGATGCTGTAATTTCCGTCTGCCCCGTCAATGGTCGCTGCCAGATTTATGATTGGCCTGTCCGGATCAGCTATATCAAAGACGAAAAGATCCGGCTTCGAGAAGCCGTAAACAGTCAGAGGCGCAGCGCTCTCTGCCCTGAACATGAGTGAATCCTCATGCGCCTCCAACAACCGTTCGTATGTCAGGTCGAAAGAATCTACAAAAAATATGCTGTACGGAGCGCCGGTATCAAGCAGGCCTTGAATCTCTACGGAATTTGTCCCGCTATTTAGCAGTCCCTGGCTGAAACTCAGATTGACAACCCGCTCCTCAGCACCTTTCCAGCGGTCTTCTCCGATAACCGTCCCGTTCAGACTGACAAGAACATGATGGTCATGCGTTGCTCCGGTATTGGTCAGACCGTGGAGCCTTACCGAAAGGGCAGCATCAGATGATGAATCCGCCACGCCAAAGGCCTGAAGGTCGAAAGGCTTTCTGCTCAGTGAGGGGTTGCCGGCTATGACATAGTCCCAGAACCAGTAGTCAGACTGAGGGCCGTTGGCAAGCACCGGTGCAACCGTCCTGTCCTCCTCGGCATGGACCGTTTCTGTAAAAGTGCTGTATCCTGCAGGAGCAGAACCGGCCCCCTCCATACTGCCCATCTGCAGTCCTCTGCCCATGTATAACCAGTAGACATTGTCTTCTGTGTACATACTCTCAATGCCCTGTCCGTAGAAGAACAGACCTGACGCATCATCAGCCGGAATAAAGGCGACATTATTGCCTCGATTGTTTAATACCAGCTTGCCTGATTTGATCAGCTGCTTAGCCCTGGTATCTGCCATACCGAGCAGTGACGCAATCTCTGCAGAGTCCAGATAGTACAGCCCGTCTTTGCTGACCGGGATCTTAACCCTATTGCCGGTCTTTTGCTTTATCAGGAGATTGGCGGTCGCCCTAACTTCCAGCCTAACCTCCAGTGCTGCCCTTTTTTCGGCAGACATGGCCTTTGCTGTCCTCTTATAGTCTGATGCCTCATCAGCAACCGGGGTTTCACCCTTAGCACCTGCTGGTCTGTCAGTCTTCATGAAGAAAGTCTCAGTGGCCTGCGGACCAAAGCTGTACCGATTTTCTACAGCATTGCCTGATCCTGCTATTACCGGGAAAGGACCGTAAGTATGTCTTGTGCCCTTGCCTTCAATCTCCATAAGCAGATAGGTGTTGATCTTATCCAATGAAGCACCCTTGTCAATGAGGCTGTATGTGCCGCCTTGCTGTGAGGTCAGAAGGGCAGGTAGAAGGTTGTTGTTGATCTGCCGGTATCTGCCTGTTTGTTCGTCAAGTCTGAACAGGTAGAATCCTGCAGTGTCTGTTTCGGAGGAAGTGGTCCACTGTATAACAAACCTGCCGTTGTCAGTATAAGCGCTGAAGTCTGACAGGGTTACAAGGGTCGGTGTTGGCTCTTTGAAGCCGAAGTTGACATTAGGAATATCACCACCGCTCAGATCCACCGAGGCCTGATTGTCAAAGGGGCCTCCGGTACCAACGCCATATTCGAAGGTCGGGTCGAAGCCGGTAAGCACGCCTGTGATGTCAGTAATACGCACGGTGTAGATGCCTGAGGCAAGGCCCGGCACAGAGTATGAGCCTGAGCTGTCTGTCGTAACCGTGGCCACTACAGTGCTGCCAGAGAGGATGTCTACGGTAACGCCTGCCAGTCCGCTTTCGCCGCCGTCTACGACACCGTCAGCGTCAAGGTCATCCCATATCGTCCCTGCTACAGTGCGGGGGGTCGGAGCCTGGAAGCCGAAGTCTGCATTCAGGATATTTGTCCCACCAACCATCGCAACGCTGTTCTGAATGCCGGCTGCCGTACCGTCAGTATCGATGTTGATGATGCCGTTGGGGATGAAGTTGTAGCCCGCTGGAATTGGGACACTGACAATATAGTTCCCATTTGCAAGTCCTGAGAAGAGATATTGACCATTTGCATCTGTGGTCACGCTGCCGACGAGGGGTTCACCGACATCAATGATTCCATCGCCATCGCTGTCGCTGTACAGACTGACGACAACACCAGCCATTCCAGGCTCACCAGCATCCTGAACGCCGTTGCCGCCAAGATCGTTGAAAATCGTGTCGCCGATGCTGCGCAACGGACGGAAACCGTAACTTGGAGGCGGAGTCGCCACACGGTCGATACTGGCAGTGAGATTGCTTTCAGCCCGCTGAAGGGCCAGAGAATAGGGGGTTGTGCCGTAGTAGTCCAGAAGGACGCCAAGAGTGTCGTTGATACGCACTGTGTAGTCCGCACCGCCACCTACTACACCGCTGAAGATAAATGTGCCGTCAGCAGAAGAAATCGTCGTGCCGATCACATTAAGGCTTGCATCAAGCAGTTCTATTGTAACCCCGGCGAGCCCGTTTTCGCCTGCATCGAATACTCCGTCACCATCAGTGTCTGCCCACACGCGGTCCTGGATGGTGTAGGTGGTGACTGTGTTGCCCACGAAGCCAAAGTCAGCGAAAAGCAGGGTGCTCCCGGCCGTGACATTGACGTAACGGAATTGCGTTGCGCCGGTAGGCAGATAGCCCGCAGGGGTCGTGACCGAGACGATATAATCTTCAGACCCTGTAGCCGCGGCCCCTGTAAAGAGGTATGTTCCGTCCGGAGCGCTCGTAGTCGAGCTGACAAGGGTGTCACCGCCATCGATCACTCCGTCGCCGTTATTATCGAGGTAGAGCTGGACAGTAACATTACCGATGCCGACTTCGCCGGCATCACGGACTCCGTCAGAATCAGCATCTACCCAGGCCAGGTCACCGAAGCTGGCTGTGCCGGCTGCGGCCCGATACCCGATGTTTGCAGAGGTGTATACTTGGCCATCGACCAGGGTGAAGGTCGCGGTCTGATTGTTCGTCAGATCCCCCGGGGTTGAGGTGTAGGGGAAGGTCTGTGAGATCCCCGCAGGGAGTCCGTCAGTCACCTCGACATAATAACCGGTTCCCGATAGGACACCGGTGAACAGATAGCGGCCATTGCCATCCGTGAGGGTCGTTGCGACCGGTGTTCCGAAGCGATCCTTAAGCGTGACCTCTACATTCGGTATACCCGGCTCGCCGATGTCCTGCGCTCCGTCAGCATCAGCATCAAGCCAGATCCTGCCGCCCGTACTTGCGCTCAGAGCGCTCGGAACGAGTACGGTGTTTGTGGCAGAGGCAGTGACAGCAATCGGCAGCTGAGCCGAAGACGTTGATGCAGTGTTGGTGATGGACGTGACTCCAGAAGGGAAGGGGTCATCAACCGTTACACTATATGTCAGAGTCAGGGACCCGCCCGGTTCAATAGCACAACCCGCGCTGCTCGGCAGGAAATCCGGAGGACTGCCGGCTGCAATCGTACTGGGAGGCGGCACAATATAGCTGACATCTACATTATCGAGGCTGAACGTCTGGCCCGCTGTATTGAACCCGCCTGTAACGCGGAACTGGATGGTGGTCGCGCCTGAGATATACGAATTCAGACTGTAGGGTGGCGCAACATCAGGAACGCCGCCTGTAAAGGTGGCCAGGGTTGTAAAAGGCCCACCAGCGGCAGTGCTTGCCTCAACCACCAGAGTATCGCCTGCGCCGAGTCCTGCTGAACTGTATGGGCTGAAGTTCAGCCAGGCGCTTGTTGCACCCGTGAGATTGGCTGTGCGCTTGATCTGGCTTCCTGCAGCGCTGGCCGGGGCGTTGAAACTGATGTCCACATTGTCAATTGTCATTTCGTCGCCATTGGAATTCCAGACCCCGGTCGCACGAAATCGAACCGTAATTGTATTAGTGCCGACAGGCAAGGGGTTGATGGTAATTGTTTGGGTGACGCCGTTCCAGCCGCCAACTCCTCCATCATATGTGCCGATAATTACAGGTGCGCCGCCGTTCAGGCTGTACTCAGCAACTACAGCCTCGCCGGCGTCAAAGCCCAGATCAGCAGGCAAGAAACTGATCGTAGCACTGGTCGCACCGGTGACTGTCGCAGTCCTGCTGATTGAAAAAGGATTAACCGCAGAGGGATTGCGATCAAACCGAAGACTGTTATTGCTGACGTACATATGCTGGTCGGCGACGATACTGGCTGAACCATCATCATTGACTTCGGTCCAGTTGGCATTCCAGTTATTCGAACCGTTATTACCGGCATAGCTTCCATTGGTGGCAAAATTATCACGCACATTTGATAGCAGATATCTGAACTGCAACTGGCCGGCCGTTATCCAAATAAATCCTCCCGTTGCACCTGTTGCTCCAGTGCCATATCCATCAGTCTCTGCCCACGGATTGGCGGCCCAACTTACTGAGCCATTTGTGTTGTTATAGGCAACAGCCCCAAAAAAGTCGGCCACGTTCCGTGGAATATCACAGGTTACTGATCCGCTGGCAGGAACATAGCTTACCCCTGCCGGCAGGGGATCATAAATGGAGACTCCTGTCAGATTGAATGTCGCAGATGCAGGATTGGAAACGGTCACGGTATAAGGGATTGTGTCTCCGGGTGATACCGGGTCAGCTGCTCCCGAAGTCTTTGTGATCTGCGGGCCGCCCGAGGCAACATAAGCAAAATCAGTTGCAGTGAAGGTCTGGGTCTGGCTTGGCGTACCGAAGGTCCTCGTGCCGACAACCCGCACGCGGTTCTGACTCAGCGTGCCTGCAGCAAGGACTGCTGTTGTCTGAGCAGTGAAGGTAATCGTGATTTCCTGGTTTTCGGCCATGCTGCCGAGCACCGTGTTGTCCCAGGTGAGGCACGGACCTCCAGCTGCGGGGCAAGTGCCGGTAAAGGGTGCCGGCAGGGCGGCTCCTGCTGCTGTAACGGTCGGGGCTGTACTGATGGTCGTCATGTCCGGGAGCGTAATTGACGTAGGGCCAAGATACTGCCAGTTAGCAGGAAGCATGTCCAGCACCTGGATGCCGTCCAGAGTATACTTCTGGGAGTTCACGCTAATGGTGAAGGTGGCGGTTGATCCGGAGGCAGTTGGGACGACCTGTGGGCTAACAGCCTTGTCCACGGTGAGCACGAGAGATATAAAGTCAGCGCCAGGGATTGCAACATAGCCCAGATCGCCAGACGTCGCCAGTGAAGGGGCAGTGTCCGGGTTCTGGCCGTATGACATCGTGAATGGGCCGGTGGCCCAGAAGTGGGTGCCAGAGAGGTCGAAGTCTGTGGGGTCAGTGATGTACTGCGTCTGAAGTCGGTTCAGAGTGTACGTTTGATTTGCAGTGCCGTCATTGTCCGTGTCGACGAAGACAATGGTGTTATCCTGTGCGACTGTGAGGAAGACGCCGCTGTCGTTTCCGTCGGCGCCGCCCGGGGCCCAGCCAAGAAAGTGTTCGTTGTACAGAAGCGTTGAGGGCAGGAGGCTGTAAGCCCACTCGTTGACCTGGCCGGTGGAGTCGATCGTTGACACCCCCCAGAAGACATCGCTGCCCCTCAGATAGACCCCTCCGCCCACGGGAAGTTGACCTGCAAGTGCTACGTATGACACTGTTGCGCCTGATCCAATCAAGAAATTCCCGGAACCGGACTGGGTTTCCCAGTTTATCGTAATGGCAGCAGCGTTGGGGTTGTACAAGAAAATGTCAGTGATCCTTGCTGCAGAATCCCCGACCGGCGCGTAGTAATCCTTCGTCCAATAACCACGGGGGAAGGAGCTGATGCCGCGTGTCTCATAGTTCGCGACCGGGTCTCCGACGACGAATTTGACCTGAAGCGTTGAGCTGCCCTGGATGATCGCCCCGCTGTTGATCGTTGCCCTGGCTCCGCGAGGCATCGGCACGGGGTTGACAGGAACGTTCCCGATAAAGAACGACTGTCCGGCCTGAAGCGTTACTATGGATGTGTCCCCCGCATCAGCAGTGTCCCCGTCGAAGTTCTGGTCGAGCGGATCAGCAGTGCCGTTGCCGTCAAGGTCGACAGTAAAAGTTGTATTGTCGGCGGTGGCCTGGACTATGACGTAGGTGCGGAGGAAATCTGGAAAGCTGCCCGAGAGGTTCTCCCCGAAGGGGACAACGTAGGTTGTAAGCTGCGGCTTGACCGGATATATCTCCCATGCAACAGCCTGGGCAGCACGCCCTGTAGCATCCCGATAGGATACACGAGTGACGGTCACAGCGCCTCCCGCGACGTAGATGCGGTCACCACCGTCGTAGTAAGTGTTGGCTGAGTTGCGTGGGATCACTATGCCTCCTGCCGGGGTGTTGTCGAGCGTCAGGACTGTGCCGGTTGTGGCCATCGTGAAGGTCTCGTCTGCAGTCGCAGTCGGGTTGTCAGGGTCAAAAGTGAGCCCATTTTCCCAGTGATCGTAATAGATGATAATGTTGTCGCTCCAGGCCGTGATAGCGATCAGAGCGTGCATGTTGACTGTGGCAGGGGTAGGGCCGAGAGAACGGAGAGCCAGTGACATTTCGTCCTCGCCTCCAGGGACGTAGTAATCGGAGTAACCTGCTGTGGCCGCAGCAAAGCTGTAATTTGCGCAGCCCAGTAGAAATAAAAAACTATAAAGCAGTTTATAAAAAACTCTTATTGAATTTTTAACCCTTTGTTTTGTAAAGGATCTGCCTGAAAGATTTGCATAATGACCAGACATCAAAAACCTCCTCTGTGCCGTTCATTGCAACCACCTGCATAGCTCTACTTCTATCATATCATTAGCTTGTAATTATTTAAAGTAGCCTCAGGGCTTCATGCCTCTATTTCTCAAGCCTGGCAGCATTTTAAAATCCTTGTTCAGGGAACCCTCTATGCTCTTATTCCGCATAAATATGTCATGATTGACAACGATGTGATTTCAGATAGATTTTTGACGTAGAATATCGTATTATGCAACTAAAGTCTTTTACGTTGAATGCCGATTTATAAACATGATATGACTGCCGAAAGTATTGGTGCACTGCAAACGAGAAATATTCAAGAGGAGAATGGTATGAAACTGAGGGAACAGAAGGGTTTTACGCTGATTGAAGTGATTGTTGTTGCAGGGATTATCGCCATACTCGCCGGAATCCTGGTGCCATTGATATTCAAGGAGATCGATGAGTCAAAAATTACAAGGGCTTCTGCTGATGTCAAGTCAATATCTGCTGCGATGCTCGTCTTCAAGAAGGATACCGGGGCCTGGCCTATGATGGACGGCGGCTGTGCACCTAATGTTACTTTTCTGTCGGGATCAGGCAATCTTCCTGCAGACCTTGCTGCAATGGGCTATGATACCGGCGTTGCGAGTTCATACGATTCTCATTTATCTACTGATGTTGGTGGTTGTTACACGAACTGGAAGGGATCGTATATGGCAGTTGTGGCCAAGGATCCCTGGGGAAACAGCTACGTCACAAATGCAAACGCTTTTGCAGTTGCCGGGCAGCCAGTCTGGATAATTTCGGCAGGGCCTAATGGCATCCTGGAAACGCCTACGAACAGCGCCGCTGTTGCCGATGGTATCGATGATGTCGGGGTCAGGATTAAATAATCACCCGTTCAATTAAGAAGTCCAATAGTTGGGGCAGCAGGACCTCAGAGTTTCAGCAGTACCATGTTGGATGCAGGATCGAGCTCTCTCCGCGCGGTCACACCTTCTATTTCCGTGATTACCGCCTCGAGCACGAGAAAGGTCTCTGAATCCGCCCTGAGACATCCGACCTTGACCATATCTTTCTTGCCAAAGGCCCCATGGAAATGCACCTTTGGTTCGTCGTCCTGCCAGAAAATCGTGCCGAAACCGACAACCTCATGACTTTCTCCGAGTTTCTTCCATACCGGTGTCGGCGGGAACTCGTCGTTTTCAGGGCCGACTACAATACTTCCTTCCCTCATGCCGCCGACAAGATGAACTGTTGCTGCCCTGATATTTTCCTTTCTGGCGAGTTGCACAAGATTTGAAAGGACATCGTCCCTGTCCTCGAAACGAACTACAATAACTCTGCCCTGCCTGCCTGTCTGATATTTCATGACCTCTCCTCTTAGTAATAGTACCGAAATAGTATGCACATGATAATCAGAAAATCCCTCCTACCCTCCCTTTGCTAAAGGGAGGAATTTACCCCTCTTTGGAAAAGAGGGGCGAGGGGAGATTTTTCGATAATCTGAATTCAATTATCTGCCCTTAATCCAGCCTCTTCTCCAGTTTCAGCCGGGTAATAATGGCCTGGATAGAAGGCAGCATTTCGATGGCTGCCTTTTCCCCTTCAATCATGGCATCGAGACGTTTGTCAAAGTCTGCAGAGCCGATGCGGCCCACCTTTGGCCGTATGACCACGTCAGCCTTTGCCAGCTGTATGGCGGAGATCTTGGAATGCATGATGCCGATGGACTGCAGTATCGTCTCAACAGTGCCTTCAGGCTGCCGCGCATCAACATCAGAAGAGATGTCAACAGCAATGACAATGTCAGCTCCGAGCCGCCGCGCTGCATCAACTGCGATCGGACTGACTACGCCGCCGTCCACATACATCCTGCCGTCTATTTTTACCGGCCTGAATATGCCGGGAATGGAACAGCTCGCCCTTACTGCCGTGCCGGTATTGCCGCGCGAAAATACGGTCTCCTGTCCATTCTGGATATTGGTTGCGACAGCATAAAAGGGTATTCTCAGCTTATCGAGCGGGGAGTTCCTTACCATGGCATTGACATATTCTTCGAGCCTTTCGCCCTTGATGAAGCCATTATCAGGAACCGTAAAGTCAAGGATCTCATTTTTATCAAGGGTGCTGGCCATTTTCTGGAGCTGGAATGATGTATATCCATATGCATAGAGGCTGCCGACAAAGCTTCCTGCGCTTGTGCCTATTACCATATGGACAGGGATTCTATTTGTCTCCAGCATTTTAAGAACGCCGATATGAGCAAATCCCCGGGACGCGCCTGCTCCAAGCACCAAGGCTATTTTCGCAGGTTTCTGCGCCGGCTGCTGTTGCTGCATCGTACAGGCTGTAAGGAGCATGCAGATGCAGAGTGCTGCTGTCAGACAGCGTCGGACTGTTCTCATATTTCTGCTCCCGGACATCAGGTTCCTCCTCGTTTCAGGTATAGTATAAACTCGTGCCATGGATTTCTGCACCCTGGACAGCATGTTTCCTGTTTTGCTTTTTTTCTTCATGGTATATAGTATCTCAAGATACTGGCAGTGAAATCGATGCATTCAGGCAGCCGTTCAGGGGTTAACCCCTCATGGCAATAAGGGGTCTCCGGAGCGGTTCAAGTGAAAGATAATTACATGAAAAATTCGGCAAAAGACAGAAAAAAGATCCTGATCGTTGAGGATGACGCAGATACGCTCATCCTGATTCAGCATTTCCTGAAGGATACCGGACATGAGCTCCTTATTTCACGGCGGGGTGATGAAGCATTCGAGTTGACACTCACCCATCAACCGGATCTGGCCATCATTGACGGTCTGATACCCGGCATCCATGGATTTGAGCTCTGCGAAAAGATCAAGACGGATGTTCATATCACGAAGAAACCTAAGGTGATCCTGATGTCCAGTGTCTATAAGGCTCAGAAATACAAATTCGAGGTGACTGAATACAAGGCAGATGCCTTTATGGTGAAGCCCTTTTCGAAGAACGATCTTCTGACAAAGATCAACGCGCTTCTGAAGTAGGCTGCCTCAGACCTTCTTCTCTTTTACAATAACCGCAGAAAGATATTCAGACAGCTTGCAGCTTATAGCCCGTATCTCTTCAGACTTGACTGTCAGTGCTGCAGCCTCAATGGCCTTTCCCAATTTCCCTATTTCAGGAAAACCATATCCCCCTGCACTCCCTGCCATGCTATGGCCGATGATCCGAATGGCCTCAAAATTTCCTTCAGCGAGCAGCCTCCCGATCTCCTCCGCATCCTTTTTACGGTTATTGAGAAATCCGGGCACCAACTCAGCGACATCAGGATCGATCTCGACCACGTTATTATTAGCGGACTCCATCAGCTGCTCCCAATGCGCATTGGCCCCTGATCCCTTCAGATGCTCCGACAGCACCCTCATAATGGATTGACGCGTTAACGGTTTTCTGAGATAGCCTGTGCAGCCTGCCCGAAGGCACTGCTGCAGTTCATGTTCACCCTCGTGAGCTGTCATCGCTATGATCGGCAGATTCTTCTTGCCAGCGAGAGATCGAATGGTCCTCGTTGCGGTATACCCATCCATGACCGGCATTTCCATGTCCATCAGGATCAGTGATATGCGCTCCTCTTTTTTGAATGCGGCGATGGCCTCTACGCCGTTTCTGGCTGACAAAAAATCGAAGGGCGTGTCCCTGAGATAGTGCTTCAGTAACTGCCTGCTGTCCTTCATATCATCAACAATAAGGATTACAGAGCGCCTCTTCTGCCACGTCTCTATACAGTCGAGCAGCATCTTTTCATTACAGGGCTTATTTAGAAAATCATTCATCCCCTGGGCGAGGCAAGCCTGCCTGTGCTGGTCTGAAGGCAGTGCGGTGAAGGCCACAATGGGCACTTTCCTGCCGTTGACAAGATATCTGATTTCCCTGACTGCCTCCATGCCGTCCATCTCCGGCATCTGGAGGTCCATCAGGATAAGGTCATAGGAAGATTTCTTGAATGCATCTACCGCCTCTTTGCCGTTTTCGGCAATATCGATATCGTACCCTGTTTTTTCGAGTATCCTGCGATACACTGACTGGTTTTCTTTATTGTCTTCGGCGAGGAGTATTCTGAACATGGTCATGGATATTTCTGATCAGCTCACATGAACTATATAAGAAAGCAGGGCTGCATCCCATGGCCCAAAGGCTGCAACCCTACTTTCTCAGGCTTTTTATGATCAGCAGAAACGGGATTTAATACAGGTTATTGCTTGTTCTCGTCTATGCGGTTTGAAGAAGGCTCATAATCAAAGTCGCCCATGGGCCTCGCCAGAGTATACTTTATCGGATTGCTTATCAATGTCTCCGTAGTCTGGGGCACGCTTCCGCTTATAAGGGCAAAGGGAAACGAAACAACCCAGAGCGCCGCGCCGCCCACAATTGACAAGATACCAAGAGGCCGCGCAAAAACCGCATCACCGGCAATAGGGCCGTCATTTTCCGTTCCTGCAAACACGGGGACCGATACCACAAGAAAGGCCAATACCAGAATAACCGCTGTGATCTTTTTCATGAAAAATCCTCCTTATTTTTGTTTCCTGCTCGAATTCTGGTTCCATTATAGTGAAATCCATGTGCATAATCAATAAATTTCCTGCTGCGTTGCTGAACTGGGTGACCTGCCCCTGTCGGTTTGTTATGCCGTCACCTGACCAGCAGATCAGTGATATGTACGGCAACCGGCAGGGTAAAAAAAGAAAGAACGGTTGTCACCACGATGATGAAGGCTGACAAGGCAATGTCGAGCCTGAACCGTGCAGCGATCAGGAGTGAAAGGACCATGGTCGGCATGGCGCCTTCCAGCAGGGTGGACGAAAGAGCCTGTCCCTGCAGTCCGAGTGACTGCGCTGTGGCAAACGAGATGAATGGCGAGACAGCCATCTTTATGACAACCGCAGGTATGATGGCGTACGCGTGGCTTACCCTCGGAAACGTGAGTGCAAGCCCGATGCTGAAGATCATGAGCGGAACCACAAGGCCACCAAGCATATCAAGAGTTTTCAGGAAAAATGATGGAAGAGGAATGCCGGCGAGTTTGAACACAATGCCGCATGCGATGCCCCAGATCGGCGGCAGCGATATGATCGCCATAATTGATTCCCTCAGGTTCATTTTCCGGTTTTCACCATACCGTGCCGCCAGGGATGCGCCCGCTAACCAAAGGACCGGTGTTGTTGCAAGGAGGTCATAAAAGAGAGCGTACTTCGCAGCGCCTGGACCATACAGTCCGGTCAGTACCGGAAGCCCGAGGTATGTAACGTTGCCAAACGCAGCTGATATGACAAGAACCCCCTTTTCCCGGGGGGTGAGATGCATTATCCTGCCTAACAGCGTATAGACCATCACCGCAAGGGCCAGTGTCGAGAGCGTTGTTACTATTGCGGTTGCGGGGATCAGTATCGTCTCGATATCTATGGTGGAGGTGTAGAGCGTCTTAATGCAGAGGGCAGGGAGGAATATGTTCAGCACCATGACATTGATGCCCTGACGGAGCGAATCAGCGTCGATGCTGCCGATCCTGAAGCGCCTGCAGGCAACACCTGATAGGATGATAAGACCGAAGGGGAAAAGAATATCATTCATAAATGATAGGTGGCCCTGCAGCCCTCAACCTTCTTTCTTTATATGCTCATGGGCCTTCAGATGCTTCATGCAATACTCGTGGTCGCCTTCGCAGGTCGAGCAGTATCTGAACTCCATCGTAATATCGTCGTTTTCGGTCATGCCGCAGATTGCGCATTTATGGATGAACCCTTTTTTTAAAGGTGCATTGAGCGAACTGCTGAATCCCTTTCTTCTCTGGTATGCAGAACCCCGGTGCTTTATTGTATGTATGAGATCGCTGCCGAAGAAGAGAAAATAATTCGAAACAGAGACAAGGGCCGCAACTTTTCCTGAAAGCGGTGCTGTCAGGATCGTAAATGCGATAAAGGCCCAGTTCAGCCATGCCAGGTATTTGATCTTTACCGGAAGGATGAAGAAGATCAGGATCTCAAAATTGGGATAGATGTAAGCAAAGGCCAGAAAGAGCGAAAGATTGAGATAGAGTGCTGTTGTGCCCTGGCCGGTGATGAAGGCGGCAAGGGCTGTTGCTGCCACGCCGGTGAAATAGTAGATATTGAACCTGAAGCTTCCCCATTCCTGCTCAAGTCCTGTGCCGATCATGTAATAGAAATAGAGGATAAAAAAGATCCAGAGCAGCGAGGCAGGGGGCGGTATGAATATCCAGGTTATGAGCCTCCAGACCTCGCCCTGCAGGATCAGATGTGGGTCGAGTTGGAGCATGCTGACCGCGTCGCTCTGCGGCATGCCGATCCTCAGGATGTAAATAAGCGCATTGATGCCGACGATATAAACGATCAGCTGCCTGATTGCATACTTGCCGAATCTTCGTTCGAGTTTATTGAGTATGTTCATGTCCTTAACCTTTGTACGATATTCATGCCCAAACGGGTGCAGTTATTCAGGTCCTCATCCGTCGGTGAGCAATTCACCTCTATGACAGGCTCTGTGAGCTGCCATTTCATTCGTCCGGCGAAATCAGTCAGTTCCTTTATTGCACCTCCGCTCCAGCCATAGGAGCCGAATATGCCCACAATTCGATCTTTCAAGCCCTTGTTCTCAAGCAGGCGTAGAAGATGGTCCATCAGCGGAAAGAGCCCCATGTTATAGGTCGGGCTTCCCAGCACGATCGCCCTGTAACGCCAGATATCGGCGAGTATGTATGAAGGGTGCGACCGGGAGACGTTATGCACTCGGAGCGGACCGGTCATTTCTGCGGTCAGGGAACGGGATATGGCCTCCATCATCTTTTCGGTGTTGCCGTACATAGAGGCGTACACAATTACAACGCCATCTTCAGCCTCCTGTCTGGACCACTTGTCATACAGTTCTATCGCATGTCGTGGGCTGCTTCTCCAGACAGGTCCGTGGGTCGAGGCGACCATGGCAATATCCAGGTCCTTTATTTTCGTAATCGCCTTCTGGACCATCACACTGTATTTCGCGATCACATTCGTAAAATACCTGAGCATCTCAGCTTCGTGGTACTGCAGGTCCCTGAGTTCGTCATCAAAAATGCCGTCGTCGAGACTTCCGAAGCCGCCGAAGGCGTCCCCTGAAAATAGGACCTTGTGCGTTTCTTCATAGGTCATCATCGTCTCAGGCCAGTGGACCATGGGCGTCAGGAAGAATTTCAGCCTGCAGGTCCCCAGATCAAGGATCTCCCCATCTTCCACCTGCCTGACATTATCTTTGATGCCGTAGAAATGAGTGAGCAGGTCAAGGGTCTTTTTGTTGCCCACGATCTCCATATCAGGAAAGGCCTCACGCAGTATCTTTATCCCGCCTGAGTGGTCAGGCTCGATATGGTTGATGATCAGATAGTCGATCTTCCTGCGGTCGGCCAGCAGGCTCCTGATCTTTTCCAGATACCGGTCCATGGAGATGTCCTTCACCGCATCGATGACCGCCACTTTATCGTCCAGAATCATATACGAGTTGTACGCCACGCCGTTGGGGATGGGCCAGAGCTCTTCGAACAAAGCTGTCTGCCGGTCATTGACCCCGATCCAGTATATCTTGTCGTTCAGTTGTATCTCAGCGCTCATTGGTATTTATCTTCCTTAATTTGTAAAACAGTGCAAGGATGTAACCGTAGCCCTCTGCATTGTCTATGGCTGATATTCAGCGGTCTCACTCCTGTCATATTCGCTCAGCAAGGTTTCCCTTCTGATCCGCTCGAAGTGATGACCTGCTCGCTATTCGGATCATGCACTACAAGACAAGTTTCAGCCCCTCGATGTTTTTGAAGTGCTTTATATCGAATGTTGCGATCTTAGAGTAATTCTTCGCTTTCATATAGGCGATATTGTACGCATCGATAAAATCGATCTTGCCCGATGAATAGTGACGGACTGCCTCTGTAATTCTTGACTGGTTGGCAACCTTGATGTTTCTTGTTTCAAGGATCGTATCGATCACCCGCTGTATCTCCGGCCTTGAAAAGGCATAATACGATTCAAGGACCCAAACAATTTCTGCAATCACGAGATCGCTTGTTTCAAGTTTTACAGATCCCTTTTCCGCCTTTTTAAAGAGCTCCCTTGCCTTAAGATAGAAAGGTTCTACATCCCGAACAAAGAATCTGAGGAATACATTGGTGTCGACAAAGACAGGCTCATCCATGTTTGGAGCCTTCTTTTGCAATTTTTTCGGCTATGGCTTTTCTGGTGAATGCTCTTTCATCCCCTTTGCCGATTTTTCTTCCCTGTGCAATCCCGCCGAGACTCAATATGGATTTTCTTGTCCGTTTTTTTATTATCAGGACATCGTCGCGCATTTCAAAGTCGAGGCTGTCGCCTTCCTGTATATGGAGTTTTTCCCTGAACGGTTTGGGAATGGTAACTTGGCCTTTTTTTGTTATGAATGACATTGCCTTACCTCCTTATCAGTAATACCTAATGGTAAGTCTTACTGATAATTAAGTCAAACCTGCTTTGACGCATGACTGGCTCTTTTTGTCTCAAGGGAGAAGGCGTCATGGGTCAGGCCTCTTTTCTTTTCTTGCTGTCCTATCACTCCCTGCCTAATGCACACTCTAGAGTGTAACCCTACAGTTGGTTGAGGTAAGGGGGAGTCTTTAATGCCGTTCTTCATTTATAAAATCTTTTATGAAATTGCGTTTGCTGTGGATTAATGCGAGAACTTCAATCTTAGAGGGAAATATTTCATAGATCAGACGATAAGAATAAATGAGCAGTTCCCGTATGTTAGGATCTCCTATTTCAGGCACAATTCTTCCAATTTCAGGGAAATGATTTAAGTTCTGAGCCTTGTCGATTAGTTCCATAGAAACTTTCTGAGCATAAAACCGTGAATCTGCTGCAATGTAATCATGTATTTTTCTCAGATCAAGTTTCGCAGGCTTTGTCCACCTTACCACGACTGCATTTCTCTTTTGAGTTCTTCAATATCAATAGATTCGCCGCGCACTGCAGCTTCTCTGCCCTTCTTGACCTTGTCAACAACATAGAGTTCATACATTATGTCATCGATGTTTGCTGATTCAGGCAATTTTGAAATTACCCTGAGCGCTTCCTGTTTCAATGTCTCCATGTTCAGTGCCTCCTGTAGTTAGCCACGATATATTTTATCATTATCGTGATCGTTACAATCATTTGCGCTGTCATTGAATCCGATCTGGTCATTGCTGCCCGTAGTCCTTCAGTTGCACGGCGGAGAAGTAACGACAAGATGAACACTCTCGTCCATTAACTCCCTCATCCTCCGGCTATCACCGATTATTATGGTTGATTTAGTTTTCATTGCGAAATGTTTCAATCCTTTGTCTCTAATATATATTTCAAGAAAGGGGATGTGTCCCCAAAAGCTCCGTCATTATTCCTTCAAAGCTGAACATGCGTATGAGGCGCTTGGGAAGCTCCTCGGGGAACATGGCAAGGTGCTTGTCCTGCCGCTCACCGGCAAAGTTCCAGTGGCCATAGAAATACTCGTTCCATTCTTCGGTTGTGAGCTTTGATTGTTCCTTGATCTCGCGGCTGACCTTCGGCTGGTCGCCAAGCTTTTTGAAGATAAGGATGAACTCATAGTCAAGTTTGATAATGCCATTGCGGGGGTAGGGGAAGGAGCCCATGATTGTCGCCCCGCCGGTTGTATTGCAGGTTGTCACTTTCTGCCAGATGATCGCGCCCATGTAATCAAAGCCGATGGTCTCGCAGAACCTGATGATCTCTTCGCGTATAGGGATGATCTTGTACCTGCCGTAATAAACAGACCGGGCGAACTGGTCGCCTATGTTTACGCAGAGGCGGCAGCCGTTGTGCAGGACGCGGTAGCATTCATTCCAGACAAGATTGAGGTTGTTGATATACTCCTCATAGCTGTCATTGAACCCGATCTGGTCATTGCTGCCGTAGTCTTTCAATTGCCAGTACGGCGGAGAGGTAACGACAAGCTCAACGCTCTCATCCTTTAGCTCACTCATCCTCCGGCTATCCCCGATGATTATGCTTGGTTTTGTTTTCATTTGAGATATTTCATTCCTGTGCTCCTACTATATGGTTCAAGAAAGCGGGATGTGTGTCCCCAAAATTCCGAAGCAACTAAAGCCCACAGTATGATACTAATGCTTGAAGTCTACGATCACGCTGCGACTTTGATTTTGTATTGGAAAGCATGCTCCTTTTGTAATTAAGAACCTGTTCATTGATAATATTTCCGCTTCTTAGTTCGGTGAAAAGACTGAAAAGTTTTGAATTCACCTGTGCGGCGGTTATCCTATTTTGTTGGCAATACCAAGCGAAGCACCAAAGACCATATAAGTGACTAACGCCAGAAATCTGTAATTCCTCATAATTCAACTGAAATGCAGCCATTATGTCGGTAATCTCAATAAATATACTTGAGAAGGTTTCTTCGAATGCGACATTTTCAAAAGTTGAATATAATTCGTCTATAGTTGTCTGAGTCGAGGCTAATATCTGTCCTTTTAGAAGGATGAATACCAATTCAGAAGTGAATTCGTCGTCTTCCATTCTGGTTCGATCAACATTTTTAAGTCTTTCTTTCCAGAAAGGATTATTCCCCACTTCAACAATCTTTTTATATAGTGTGCTTGCGTGGTATTTGGCATGCCGAAGTTCTTGGCCTTCTAACGGTTCGCCATTTCTGTTTAATCTGTCAAAAATATTGTCTATCAGTGTTGCCGATGAGGCATCAACATATTCTATAGGAATGGCATATCGCCAAAATTTGCGCTTATATTCAGAAAATATTGAATTATCCAATTCACGAAAGTATTTGCCAGCAATATCTGGATCATCGAATTCCGTATTCTCAAGTTCAGTTGCAGCGGGAATTTCATTATTAATGAACCGGATAATTGAAGTTAATCGTTGTTTCCCGTCGATTACGTCATAGGTTGTTTTGCCAGAGTTGTCATCAATATTTTGGCGTAGGAAGATTGGTGGCATAGGGAAATTCTTCAGAATACTATCGATCAGAAATGATTGTTTTTCATCTGACCAAACGCTGTGTCTTTGATATGGCGGATTAAGATTATACTTTTTCAGTAAATAGTTTTCGTGAAAAGTGGCAATAGTAATAGTGTTCGATTCTCTGTTTAAAAGTGGCACTTTCATAATCCCGCTCCTTTCAATTCCGATGCATTGCTATGGCTTATATAGTTAGAAAATAGGCTAGCAATTACGGTATTCATAGACCTATTAGGATTCGGATTAACCATTTTCACGTTAACGTCTTGTGGCAACGCGACGAAGAGTTCATCTAGCTCTGCCCTGTCTACGTGCCAATAAGATAACCCACATATAACGACTTCATCCTTGATAGTTAAGTTGTTCGTTATTTTCTTGATTTCGCGCCTAATTTCTTTTGCCCAGGTCTGATTGAAGCGACCGGAATCCCCTGCTGGGGGTATCATTGCATTTACTAGATAATACTGGTCAAGTTTATCATAGGTAACAGAGAAGTCAGATGCCGGTGCATCAGGCAAATCTCTTCCGTATGCTATCTGAAAGGAAGCGGGATCACGCGTTTGCTTATGTGCAAAACTTATCGAGCCGTGTGGTTTGTAAATACGAATTTTAGGGGTAGGTGTTGGCTTCTCTACTACCGAAATGCAAAAAGGAATATTTGCAAGGCGGAGCATACGTTCCAACCATATATCATAATTGTAAGTGACAATCGAGATTTCTTCTATCTCTGGATCATCATTAGCCGACTTCAATATCTCATACCATGGCCAGTTAGTAATGGCGTCAAGAGAAATGGGCATTGCACTATCATATGCGACAAACAAATTGCGCAGATATATGGACAACTCTTTGTAAGCAAATAGGTATATATCATTTGGAGCTGCGATGGTAGTAGCTGCTATTTTTTGGGGAGAACCTGCATGGACATTTACGCATGTAATGATGTCTTCAATTAGCGACATCGCTTCTTGCTCGCTCATCTGAGGACGTGCCCCTAGATTCCAAAGATTGGGACAATGTTTAAAAGAAAGAAATCCCGGCACATTATCTGCTGGCCACTTTACGCATGAACCGTATTTGAATAGGTTACGGACATCAATTCTATTGCTATTGTTGACGTGGTTTAGGAAGTCAAGCGTTAAACCATTACCAAAAATATAAAGTAATTTTTTCCCCATAATAATTCTAATGGCTTTCTTTCGGGGCAATATATTTCATTTTTATATTTCCACTCTCCTGTTATTGAGCTGACAAAACTTAAATGGGGTTACGTCTCATTTAGTGATCCTTTTACCTCATTGTGCTAAGAACATTAAAGGGCTGAACAATTGTTCAGCCCTTTAATGTTTTCTATATTGAATGTATGCCTATGCGCATTTGGTAAAGCCGCAGCTATGGCAGACTGCGCAGCCGCCTTCGTGTTCGACCGTGCCGCCGCACTCCGGGCACTGGCCGATAAAGACGTTCTCTCTATGGTGCTTGTCACCGCCGTTGCCGTTGCCCTTGGTCCCCTTTTCCATATACTTTTCGAGCGCCTTTGCAATGGCATCTGAGCATGAGGTGATCTTGCCGCCGTTTGCCCAGGTCTGGTTGTGGCAGGTGATGCCCTTGAGCTGCTTGATGATCACGTCAGGCTCGATGTTGGAACGGAGCGCAAGGCTTACCAGTCTGCCGATCGCTTCTGCCTGGCTT
>JACRHC010000060.1 GCA_016217675.1 Nitrospirota bacterium | reverse complement strand
GCAACAGGCCGTCTCCTGCCCCGGCTGCCCCGCAGGGCCCCTGACAAGGTATGAGCAAGAAGAAATCCAGTAACGAAATGATCCAACTCCTTGAGTATGGCGCTGCCGCTTCGCTCTTCTTTATGGTGAGACTGATCCCCTTCGCCTTCATACGGATACTGAGTAATCTTCTCGGCAGGCTCTTCTTTCGATTCGTTCCCCGTCGGCGCAAGATCGCATTAGATAACCTGGCCCATGCCTTCCCCGATAAAAAAGCTGAAGAATTAGCGCGTATCGCAAGGGGGAGTTTCACCTCCATCATACTTACCTTTCTGGAGTTTACCAAGTTCCGCCGCGTCTTTACCGGGCCTGATGCCCTCGAAAGGGTGAGGGAAAGTTCAGACGGCCTTGAAGAGCTCTTCCAGAAGGCCCGGAGGCTCCATGACGAATCAGGTGGCTGCCTCTTTGTTACGCCGCATATCGGCAACTGGGAGTTTCTTCCGCACGTAAGTGCCCTGGTCGGCATTCCCCTTACTGTTGTGGTACGGCCGCTGGACAATCCCCATCTGGAGCAGCTAATTTATCAGTCGAGGACCGAGACCGGCCAGGCCATGATTCCGAAACGGAACGCCTTCTTCGTTCTCCAGAAAACGCTCCAGAGCGGCCGGTCTATAGGCATGCTCCCTGATCAGAGCACCATGAAGGGGATTTCGGTAGACTTCTTCGGCAGACTGGCAACAGCCACCCCTGTCCCTGCACTGCTTGCTATTACTCACAAAAGACCGATCGTGGTTGTTGCCTGCTGCAGGACAGAAGGCGGAAAATATGAAGGGTTTGTCTGCGACCCTATATGGCCAGGTGACTACGAAAGTGAAAAGGCCGAGATTTTTCGCATAACCACAGAGATGACAAAAAATATGGAATCCATCATCCGGAAATATCCTGAACAGTATCTCTGGATGCATAACCGCTGGAAGACTTACAAAGACAAAAAAGAGTTCCTTTCGTAGTGCAGAGCATCCTGCTTTTTTGTATTAAAGAGATATTGCTCAAAGCCCCCAAACATAAAAACCCCAGGGATAATATTATTCCGAATTATACCGCTGCAGTATAATACGTCCCTGAGCTGTATTATATCGCCGTGAACCCCCATAATCAGAGCATTACGGCATATTTTGGTTGACAGATCGTCTGATTCGAGAATAAAATCGCTGCAAACATCGAAGCGACATAAAAAACAATGTTCTGTGCAAAATAAATGATAAAAACAGATCGTAAAGAAGTCAGTCTAGTTCTATTTATCCTCAGTTTCTTATTCCTAATGTTTAATATTGAGTGGGCAATAATTAGTTTGCTCATAGGACTACTCATTATCGCGGACAGAAAAAAGAATCGCATTCTCATATCAATGTTAATAGTACTCACGTATGTTTACTTTTCAGGTGACTTCCTGTCTGATAAATCAGTCAATGCCACGCAAACCCTGCAATCAGCGAACCTCAAGAACACAATGGTTACGTCTTATATAGATCGAGAATTGACCGAAGGGAATAATGTAGTCTATTGCTCTACCTTCCAGCTTGCATGGAGCAAATTAAAATACATTGTCAAAGGAGACGTACATCTGGAGAGTGAACCGCCTGACGCTATAAATCTGAACAAGGAAATAATCACATCTACAGATATTTCACCAAAATACTATTTGGCAATGGGCGGACTTGCGTCGGAAAACATCGTAGACAGAATTAACGCCGAATTAAGAGCAAAGTTCAAAGATAGTCCAGTACAACTGAAGAATGATGCTCAAACGCCGTACGATCTCATTATATATTCTTATTTGGCCAAAGAATTACAATTTAACAAGGAATTTGAATCTCTCAGTCAGCCCATTGCTTTTTCTTCACATGGAAAGATCTCAAAAGTTAAGGCCTTTGGCATCAGGGAATATTCTCACAAAAAGGAACACGATGATTTAGCCAAACAGGTTCGCCTTCTCAGCTATAAAGATGATTCTGATTTTATCATTAAATTAATTTCTAAAGAGGCATCAGACGATATTGTTCTGGCTGTTGTTCCACCGGAGAAAACATTACTCGACACAGTTGTCACCGTTATGGAGAGGATTAGTATGAATGGAGTGAAACCAATTCCATTTAAGCACAAAGACACTTTGCAAATTCCAAAATTCAACTTTCAAATTGCCCATCAATATACGCCGCTGCTGAACAAGCATTTTTCAAATAAAGGCTTTGAGAAATATTTCATAAATACTGCGAAACAGGATATTTTCTTTAAATTCGATGAAAAAGGCCTTGTCCTGAAATCAAGTGCTCACCTCAGTGGAACGTTTGGAGTAGATTTGAATAAGCCAAAGCAACTGATCTTCGATAAACCATTTCTCATATTTTTAAAAGAGAATGGCGGGAAATATCCATATTTCGCAATGTGGATTGATAATGATGAGTTGCTAATAAGGAAATGAGAGGCCACAGAACAAAGTGCTCAACCAGACTCGCAATAAACGCGGTTTGGTTTTCATCTTTTGGCCTCTGCGCTCGCTGGTTAGCATAGTCGTTATGCGAAAAAATAAATGAAACACGATAATTGGAATAATGAGCAATATATGAATTCTAAACGACAAGAGGTCGTTAATATTGCAAAAGATTATTTGAATAAAAAAATTGAATATATTTTAGCAATTAGAAGTCTCACTTATCTTAAACACAAAGTGAGTGATGATGACTTCGATCAAGATTTTATTCTCTTTGTTGCTATTGACTCAGAAACAGATCATTTGCCATCTAATGAGTTGCGAGCCAATTGTTCTGAATCATGGCTAAAGAAATGTGATAAAGAAATTAAGGAATCAGAAGAATTTTATCGGGATCAGATGAATGAAGCATGCTGTAAACTTATTAAAAGATTCGAACGAAGCGCATAACCAGGCACTTCAGCGGACCCGGTTGACGCTGGTGTGAACTATCTGCAACTTCAGTGGCCGGGTCCGCTGAGTTTAGCGTTATGGCACCATGAAAATAAAACGGCACTAACAACAAAATACATATTTACTGGCATCGAGAATTTGATCGAAAAGGAGATAATATGAAAATCAATCACACCTTATTAACTCTATTCCTCTGCATGATTCTTCTTGGCGCTTGCCAGAAAAAAGAGGAGGTTCAGAAACCTGCTTCCGCTATCAGCGTTAAAGCCGCTTCGACCAAGGAAGAACCGGAATATGCTAAGTCATTTGTTATTACGGTAATTGATATTAACGAAAATAAGGAATATGGACGTTTTCATAATATCTACAAGCAGGATAAGCCCGCATTTTGCCAAGTTGCAGAGCGGCCCTGTCGAGACATGATTGAATGGGAAGCCCTAATAAAACCCTTCATGGAAGAATGAAATCCGGCCCTCAATGCCAGAGAAAATAAGGGAAAAAGTAATAAAATCAAGGCGACGTGTGATAACCGTATTTTCTTTTTCATTTCCGCGCAATACACACGCGCCTTATTTACCACGTTATGTTTAAAAATAGATGAAAATTAAAGACGATATCGCGAAGTTCATTGAGTATTTTGAAGAGGCAATCACAGATGTCGCGAAGGTTGATAATCGATTGTATAAAAAGATTCTCTTTGCCTGCATGCTTGATGCTCTCGCTATTGCCCGTTTCCCAAAACACAACGTCGAGGAAAGGATAAAATCCCTCTTACTTAACTGCACGACATGCACAGACTTGAATCGTGTAAGCCTTGTGCAAGCAAGCCTTCATTTGGACCATGTTCTAAGTGTTAAGGAAAAGGCTGACAGTCATGTATTTATAACGATCTCAAAGGATATTTCCAAAATGAGGTCTGGCCATGTTTACAAAGGCAGTGACGTCGATCCCTATTACAGTCAACTGGAAAAATTAGCTACAGAAAAAGAGAAGAGTATATTGAAGTTAAGCCGTTATGTTGATTTATTTTATGCGTACAGAAATGAAATGGTCCACGGCTTTAAGGTGCCTGGCTACCCCTTTGAAAAAAACACTGATGATGTTCCATATTATCACGGTCTCATAGGCGAACCATGGCAGCTCGTCTTTCCAGTTCCTTTTTTTCAATACTTGTGTGAAGAGGCATTAAAAGGCCTGAAGAAATATTTAGGGGGCAACAATATCAATCCTTATGATCAATATGAATTTGGGCATATGTGGGTCAAATCCAAGAAGCTATTAAAAATAAAGGCCACATAACACAAGTCACAAAGAGCCTTTAGGGGGCAGGTCTACACATTTGACAGAGTAGCGTGTAAGCGCGTCCATCGAGCTTATTGAATGGGACGAACCACAGAAACCCAAGGTGTCACAAAACAGCTGTTGCCATATATAACGGTATCCGTTATAATTTAGCGTAGTGATGGATTAAGCCGATGAGGATGACAGGTGATAAAATCGTTCTGTAACAAGGGCACAGAGGACATCTTTGACAGAAAAAACACCAGAGAGGCTCGACATTCCTGTCCGCAGCAAATCTGGCGAGTGGCACAACGAAAACTCGATCAGCTAAATGGCGTAGTTTCTCTGGACTCTTTGAAAATTCCGCCGGGAAATTTTCTGGAAGCCCTTAAAGATGATCGGAAGGGTCAGCACAGTATACGGGTTAACGAACAATTCCGCATTTGTTTTGTGTGGACAGAAGATGGCGTGGAAAACGTCGAAATTACAGATTACCACTGAAACATGAAGGAGAAAAAGATGGTACGCATACCTAAACATGGTCCGCCGACACATCCCGGCGAAATGCTGTCAGAGGAGTTTCTCAAACCTCTGAAAATAACGCAGAGTGAGTTGGCGGAAAAGCTCGGTGTTTCATATCCTCGCGTTAATGAACTGATTCATGGGAAGCGGGGGGTAACCCCTGACACAGCACTTCGTCTTGAGAAGCTGTTCGGCATGGAGGCGCAGTTTTGGCTTAATTTGCAGTTAGTATGGGATTTATATCATGTAACCCACTCATCAACTGCGAAGGAAATAAAGAAGATAAAAAGATTACCTGCCTTAGCTCACATCTAAATAAGACGGACCACATAAAAAAGGCAGGATCACTCCTGCCTTTCGATCAGCTCTTTAACTAACCCCTAATCCCTAAAACCAGACCCCTCTCATCCTAATCAAATGTCGGCCTTGGGTAGAGCCCTGCTGCCTTGACGATCGGCTCCATAGCGGTTTCCCACTCAATAGCCTGGATATGAACTCCTTTAATGCCAGGGATTTCAAGGGCCTGCTGAACAAGCTCGACCGTGATCTTGATGCCTTCCTGCTCCTGCAGTTCCCTCATCTTCTTCTTGTCGTCCCCTGCAGCCTCTTTTGCCTTCATCATACGATCGATAAGAGGCTTAGGCACTGTGACGCCTGCAACAGAGGAGTCCATATACTTAAGCATCATCGCGCTCTTTGGCACGATAATACCGGCAAGGATCGCAGTCCTCTCATGCAAGCCGAGGTTCCTCGCCTTTTCCATCTGGGACTTGAATATCTCCATATCATAGATGCCCTGGGTCTGAATAAAGTCAGCGCCTGCATCGACCTTCTTCTTCAGGTTATAGGGCCTGAAATCCATAGGATCGCCCATCGGTGTCCAGGATGCGCCGATGAAAAACTTCGGAGCGACCTCGAGTTTGTCCCCGCCCTGCTGCAATCCTTCGTCGCGCATTTTTTTCATAATGCCGACAAGCTGACAGGTGTCTACGTCATAGACATTCTTGGCTCCGGGATGTCCCTTGAGCTTTCCGGCAGAGCTGAACTTCTGATGGTCGCCTGCAATGCAGAGGCAGTTCTTAAGGCCAAGGGCTGCGGCGCCAAGAAGGTCTGCCTGCATCGCGATCCTATTCCGGTCGCGGCAGGTCATCTGCATGACCGGTTCGAGCCCCTGCTGCTGGGCAATATAAGCAGCGGCAATGCTCGAGATGCGGACAACCGCTGTCTGACAATCCGTAATATTGGCTGCATCGCAGAAGCCCTTCAGGATGCCTGCCTTCTTTATGATCTCGTGAGGATCAGCACTCATGGGAGGGCCCAGCTCTGCAGTGACTGCAGGCTTGCCGCTGGCAATTACTCTTTCGAGATTACTTCCGCTCTTCATCTATTTGCCCTCCGCTTTCTTTTCTTCTTGTTCCTCATACGCCCGAATATGCTCAAGCGACACCCTGCGCGGCCCGCCGTGGGTGCCGGTTGACCAGTCACGCGGGGGTTGAACCTCAAACAGCTTCTCAAGCGTACCGAGCTTTTTCATCCGTTCCACAATAAGATACCAGGCGCAGTCAGTCTCACTGCTCACCTCGCACTTGCCTTTGTCAGTGCCGCCGCAGGGCCCGTTCATGAGTGACTTGGAACAGCGCACAATAGGGCAGATGCCTCCGGTCAAATGCAGGATGCAGTTGCCGCATCCGCCGCAGAGTTCAACAAAGAAACCGGCCTCAGGCACACCGCCATAAAAGCTGGTGTTGATCCCGGGGTACACAGGAATAGTCCCGGCAAGCCGGTCTGCGAGAAAGTTGACGCCGACTCCACATGCGGTCGAAAGGACAAGGTCATACGACTTCACCTTCTCGTCAAGGGGTTCGAAGAACTCCGGCTCGCAATGACGTTCAATCGCAGCATTATCGATCTGCATGTCAACATTGTCCTGCGCCGCCTTCATGCGGAGCATGGACGCTATGATCTCTGCCTCCTTGCCGCCGCCCGCATGACAGATCGCAACACAGGTGTTGCAGCCGTAGACCAGGACCTTCTTGAAGTCCTTAACCATCCCCCAGATTTCATCAATTGGCTTTTGCTCGCCTACTATCATAGTATTGACTCCTTGTCTTTTACAGTCTCAAAAATAATCCTAAAAATCCAACTTATCAGAATCCACCTTTATTGGTCCTTATGTGTGGCGAACCAGATGGGTGACGGTCCCATCTTCCTTATCTTCTCCGTAAAGTTAGTACACATATCAGCCCATTTTGGTCCCATGGCTGCGGACAGGTTGTACATCTCAACTCTGGCAGGGTCGATGCCGACCTTTCCCAGGAGTTTCTTAGCGTAATCTATCCTCCGTGCTGCGAACTTATTACCTTCCAGGTAATGGCATTGTCCGACCAGTCAACCGGCGACAAAGACGCCGTCAATACCCTTTTCAAATGCATGAAGGATATGGATATGGTCGAGCTTTCCGGTGCAGGGAAGCCTGATGATCTTGACGTTCGGCGGATAGGAAAGCCTCATGACACCTGCAAGGTCAGCGGCAGCGAACGCGCAATAGTGACAGGCAAACGCCAGAAGGTTAGGCTGCCAGTCAGCAGGGATCTCATGCGGCTTCTCTATGGTCGAAACAAATGTCTGCTCTGCTGCTTCTGCAACATCAGCCATCTAAATTCTCCTCTCTATGTAAGGTAACTCGCCACTGCTCAAAAAATACGCTACACTCTAAAAAGGTGTCATTCCCGCAAGCGAAGCGCGGCGGGAATCCATCCGAACAGCCGATTCCGGACAAGCCGGAATGACTGAAAAGAGATTAATTCACCACCCCTGCCTCTGACTCTGCAGCCGCATCGATCATGGCAAGGATCTGGTCATCGCGGAAGTTGTTCACCTGGAATGCCTTTGCAGGACATATGCCTGCGCAGATGCCGCATCCCATGCACTTGACCTCATTGTGCGAGATCTTGCCGTCCTCGGCTATATACGGCGAGCCAAAAGGACATACCCTCAGGCAGCTCAGGCAGGACATGCAGAGTTCGCGTTTGTGCTTTGCGATAATACCCGAGACCGCAAGCTTCTTATGAGAGAGGATCACACCTGCGCGGCCTGATGCGGCAAGTGCCTGCGTAACTGTCTCGTCGATATTCTTCGGAGCATGGCCGAGACCGGCAACAAAGAGACCTTCACTCGGAAAATCAACAGGACGGAGCTTCACATGGGCCTCAAGGAAATAGCCGTCAGGATTCCTCGTAACTTTATACATCGCGCCGACCTGATCGGTCGTAGGATGAGGCCTCAAACCGGTCGAAAGCACCAGCCAGTCCGCATCAAACGAGATATCCTTATTAAGCATGAAGTCCCAGGTCTTAACCTTGACCCTGTTTCCCGCCTGCTCCACCTTCGGCTTATTGTCAACATCATAACGGACAAAAATAACGCCCAGATCGCGGGCCCTCTTGTAATAATCTTCGCGCAGGCCATAGGTCCTGACGTCACGATAGATGATCACGACCTCTGCATCAGCGTTCTGCTCCTTGATCGCAATCGCATTTCTGACCGCATCCTGGCAGCAGATGCGCGAGCAGTACTGATTTGGCTCTTCGCGCGATCCAACGCACTGGACCATCACATACCGCTCGCCCGCTGCCGGATTCACACCGTCGGCGATTGTCTTTTCGAGCTGTCGCTGCGTGATCACATTCGGACTCTGTCCATACAGGTATTCAGTCGGCTGGTATTCAATGCCTCCGGTTGCAAGGATAACAGCACCGTGTTCCACCGTGCTTCCATCGGTCAGCGCTGTGTTGAAATTCCCGACAAAACCGTCGGTCTTCTTCACCTCAACGCCTGTATGTACCGTGATCTGAGGATGTTCTTTAACAGCCTCGACCCTGTCCTTCAGAAATTCCTGAACATCAAGACCTTCAAGCGTCCGGTAAACATTACGCACGAGACCGCCGAGTTCATTATCCTTCTCGATAATATGCACAGGGAATCCCTGGTCAGCAAGCGAGAGCGCAGCAGTCATACCGGCTATGCCGCCGCCGATAATGAGACAGGCAGGTGTTACGCCGACCGTCTCGCTATGCAGCGGTTCCTGGAGCCGCGATTTTGCAACAGACATCTTCACTATGCCGATCGCCTTCTTCGTCGCGACCTCATTCTGCCCCTTATGGCACCAGGAGCACTGCTCGCGGATATCTGCAAGGTCAAAGAGATACTTGTTCAGACCTGCCTCACGGATCGTCTCCTGAAAGAGCTTCTCATGAGTCCTCGGGGTGCAGGATGCAATAACGACCCTGTTCAGCTTCTGCTCCCTGATCGTCTGCTTGATCATGTCCTGATTGTCCTGCGCACAGGCATAGATGGTATTCGTCACATAGGTTACGCCCGGCTGGTCCTTCACCGCATTGACCACCTCGTCGATATTCACGGTTGACGAGATGTTCGTGCCGCAATGGCAGACAAAGACGCCGATCCGCGGCGCTTCACCTGAGACGTCCGTCTCCGGCGGCAATTCCTTCTCAACGGTCTCTGTTCCCCTCGCTTCGGCAAGCAGGGCCATCACACTGCCGGCAACGCTGCTGCCTTGCAGGACCGTCTCCGGGATATCCTTCGGCCCCTGATAGATGCCGGCAGCAAAAATGCCGTCACGTGAGGTCCTGACCGGTGCAAACGGAGATGTCTTGGGGAAGAGATACTGATTGGTATCAATGCCAAAGGTTTTGGCAAAGGCCTCTGCATCGCAATGCGGCTGAAAGCCGACAGAGAGGACCACCATGTCAAAGTTCTCTGTGGCAAGCTTGCCATCCTCAGCAGCATACTTGAGGAGCAGGTTCCCGGTGCCGGGCTCTTCACGAACGGCAGAGACCATGGCGCGCTGGTATCTGACACCGTATTCGTTCTTTGCCCGTTCTACGTATTTGTCAAAATCCTTGCCAAAGGCACGCATCTCCATGTAGAAGACGGTTGGTTCAATATTTTTGTCATGTTCCTTTGCAATGATCGACTGCTTTGTGGCGTACATGCAGCAGACTGACGAGCACCAGGGGTTTGCGTTGTGGTTGTCACGCGAACCGACGCACTGTATCCATGCCACCTTCTTCGGGTGCTTCTGGTCGGACGGTCTCTGTACCACGCCCTTATATGGGCCGGACGCAGAGAGAATGCGTTCGAACTGGATGGACGATACAACGTTCGGCCAGCGGCCAAGGCCGAGTTCCTGCCTTACCCGTGCATCGTATCTCTCCAGTCCAGGGCTCAGAATAACAGCGCCGACATTGAGTTCTATTTCTTTGCCCTTGTCTTCATAATTAATCGCACCTGCCTTGCATGCCTTTTCGCAGAGGCGGCAGCGTTTCTTGTCAGGATCGTTCAGGCAGAGGCACTGGCTTGCATCGATCGCCCGGGTGTTCGGCACTGCCTGGGGAAAGAGCGAGTACACCGCTTTTCTCTGGCCGAGTTTCTGGTCGAATTCGCTTAAGACCTTCTTCGGGCATTTGACCTCGCAGTCGCCGCAGCCTGTGCATTTGTCAGCATCAACATACCGCGGGGCAAGCTTCACCTTCACCTTAAAGTCACCCGCCTCACCCTCAACCGAGGTGACCTCTGCAAGGGTATGGACATCAATATTCAGATGGCGGCCGGCCTCGACCATCTTCGGCGATATCATACACATTGCACAGTCGCCGGTAGGGAAGGTCTTGTCAAGCATGACCATGGTGCCGCCGATGGACGGGTCGCGCTGGACCATATGCACCTTGAATCCGCTGTCAGCAAGGTCAAGGGCAGCCTGCATGCCGCCGATGCCGCCGCCGACAATGAGGACTGAACCGCGTTTTGTTGAGTTCGAAAGCAGACTCATATCAGTTTCAACTCCTTTAGCAAAGGCATTGCATCGGTCAGATGCCTGTCGATCTGCATCTCAATGGGATCGAATCCCATAGAAAGTCCGATAAGCTCTGTAATGAAATAGACCGGCAGCCTTTCCGCGATGCCGTATTTTTTGCCGACCTCATCCTGGTATGCGTCGAGATTGAACTGGCAGAGCGGGCAGGTTGAAATAAAGCAGTTGGCGCCGCGGGCGATCGCATCCTTAAAGATGCGTGACATAAGGAGCTGGGATTCTTCCGCATCGTTTACGGATGCAGAAGCGCCGCAGCAGTCAGTCTTATAGCTCCAGTCCACGGTCTCTGCGCCGAGCGCCTTGCAGACTATCTCCATACCCTGAGGATTTTCAACATCATCGGACACTTGTACGTCACATGGAAAACGGGTGAGCAGGCAGCCGTAATAGCAGGCGGCATTGAGCCCGGCGAGCTTCTTCTTTGCCTTTGCCGCTATCTCGCCCGAATCGATCTTCGTGCGCAGCACCTCAAGGATGTTCGATACCTTTATCTTCCCATCGATCTTTTTGCCAAGCTCAGCGTTTATGGCATCCTTGATCTCCGGGTCGCAGGATAATCTCTGCTGCGAAATCAGTGTCCTGCTGTAGCAGGAGGAACAGGGGATCATGATTTCGGGAAGTCCGGTAGCATCTGCAATGCCAAGATTGCGCGCAGGAAGTGCTATGGCGAGGAAATCATCGGTCTTGGCAGCAGCGGTCGCGCCGCAGCAGTTCCAGTCCTCGATCTCTTTCAATGCAACCCCAAGGTTGTTGAATACCATCTTGCACTGTATGTCGTATAACTGAGATGATGCATGCAGAGAACATCCCGGATAATAGGCCATCTCCATGGTCATGCCCCCTTCCCCTGCTTTGCCTTTCGGTACAGGGCCTTAACCTCAGCAACGTTCTTCACCTTGTCCACCTTGAAATGCATCCTCTTCTTTTTCATCATCTTCATGCCCAGCTTTGCCTGGCCCATCATTTCATCGATAACAGCCTGCAGATCGCCCTTCTTCAGTTCCTTGATCGCAGTCTTTGCCTCATACAGGCCCATGCCTTCGATCTCGTTAAAACGGCCCACATGTTCCGCAGCCGCCATAAAGGAGCTGTGGAAATCAGCAACACGCGGCCTGAGAGGGTCAAGATGGGCCTCTTTTGACATCTGTTTGAGCGTTTCAGTGATACGTGCAGTCTGAATGTTGTTCGGGCAGCGCGTTCCACAGGTATAGCAGGCAACGCATTGCCAGACGAGCAGATTATTGAGCGCTTCTTCCCTGTCACCAAGGACAACCATCCTGATGAGGCGGTCGGGCGTAACACCCGTTTCCTCTCCTACCGGACAGCCTGCTGCACATCTGCGGCACTGATAGCATGCAGACAGGTTTTGGGACGATCTTTCCGAGACCTCGCGCAGAAGAGATTTAGCATTAGTCGTATCATAGTTCAACGTTTTCGTTGACATAACCTGCTCCTTTAACCTTCATCAATAATTCCTGAAAAACATGAGATGGCACTGCCGGGAACGTCGATGTTTCTAAGGATATAATCTATTATAATCGCCGGGTTATAATTTTGCCATTAACGTTTTTTAATATATTTATAAGCGCCTGAAAACATAAGGCGGGGCTGCGGACAGCCCCGCCTTACAGCTATATTCCTGCTGCGAGTTTCGCAGATTTGACGGTATTCTTCATCAGCATCGTGATCGTCATGGGGCCTACACCGCCCGGCACAGGAGTGATCGCTCCCGCGATCTCCTTCGCAGCCTCGAAATCAACATCGCCCTTCAGAATAGGGATCATCTTGCCGGTCTTCTCGCTCATCTTCTCACCGACGCGGTTTACACCCACATCGATCACGCATGCGCCGGGCTTGATCCACTCAGGTTTCACAAGGCCGGGAACGCCTGCAGCAACGATAAGGATGTCAGCACGTTTGCAATGCGCATCGAGGTTCTTCGTTCCCGTATGCACGATCGTGACGGTCGAGTTTGCGCCCTTGCCCTTTTGGAGCATTATGTTGGCAATCGGCTTGCCGACAATATTCGAGCGGCCGACAACAACCACCTCTGCGCCTGACGTCTCAAAGCCTGAGCGTACGATCAGCTCCTGTATACCGGCAGGTGTGCAGGGCAGGAACTTCACTTCGCTGCCACCGATCATGAGGCGGCCGACATTAACCGGGTGAAAGGCATCGACATCCTTGTCAGGATTGATCGCGTTAAGGACCTTCTTCTCGTCAACCTGCTTTGGCAGCGGAAGCTGAACAAGAATCCCATGTATTTTGGGATCATTATTATATTTGTCTATCAGTTTCAGGAGATCTGCTTCAGAAATATCTGCAGGCTGGCTGTCCTGCTCCGAATAAAAACCGATCTCATGTGCAGCCTTCTGTTTGGCAGTAACGTAACTTACTGACGCAGGGTTCAGGCCGACCAAAATAGTGACCAGTCCCGGAACCACGCCTGTTTTGTCCTTCATTTCAGCAACTTCCTTCTTCAACTCTTCCCGTATCTGTGCGGCGATTTCCGTGCCGCTGATGATCTTTGCACTCATTTTCAATTCCTCCTGTGTAATGGGTTTAGGGATCAGGGTTTGGGTCTTCAGTTCCTAATCCCTTTTCTTTATAAGTTCAAGCAGTTCCTGACGAGTGGATTCCTTTGATCTGAAAATGCCTCTTACTGCTGAGGTGACCGTGCGCGCCCCTGATTTCTTCAGCCCGCGCATCGAAAGGCAGAGGTGCTCGGCATCAATAATGACCATCGCGCCCTTGGGCTTCAGCCGTTCCATCAGCAGGTCGGCGAGCTGGGCAGTGAGCCGTTCCTGCACGGTAGGTCGCTTTGCAAAGACTTCAAGGGCCTTCGCAAGCTCTCCGATGCCGGCGATCCTTCCTGCACCGGGGATATAGGCAATATGGGCCTTGCCGATAAAGGGAAGAAGATGGTGCTCGCAGACGGAATAAAATGGAATATCTTTCAGGAGCACAAGCTCCTCATGACTTTCGCCCTCGATGGGAAGAAGTATCTCTTCCGTAGGGGTGGAGAGACCGGAAAAGATCTCTTCGTACATTTTGGCAACCCTGCCGGGTGTGCCCTTCATGCCGGGCCTGTCAGGATCTTCGCCGATACCTTCAATAATGAGTCTGACGCCCTTTTCTATTTTTTTAATATCCATTGAATCGCACCCCTGTATATGAAAGCCTGAAGGCAGATGATTTTATCATTTGACTGAAAAGAAGTCAAAAGGTTTTCTTATAAGTTTATTTTATTATCTTATAGGTCTGCGCTTGTTACCGATGACCGGACAGTGCTATCTTATTGCATGAAAGCTTCCTTTTTCCAGTTCAAACCGGCGTTCAGGAAAAAAAACGATAATCTCATGAAATAATTTCTGCAGAAATACAGTGCGCCCGCAAGGGATGCCTGTATTGATGAAAATATTGTGCCGGGCAGCGGCTGAATGCTATCGTAGAAATATGAAAGCAGGTTTTTTCCAGTTTAATTCAACGTTCGGCAACAAGCAGAAAAATTTCGACAACGTTCGAAAGGCGGTCCGGTTTGCATCACTCGACCTTCTTGTCCTTCCCGAATTCTTCGCAACCGGCTACCAGTTCACTTCAAAAGAAGAGGTAGCTCAACTGGCAGAGCCTGTTCCCGCGGGAGAGACAACAGAGTTTCTTACCGCCCTCTCTCAGGAAAAAGGTATGTATATCGTTGCAGGTCTGCCAGAAAGATCCGGAGACACGTTCTACAATTCAGCAGTGCTGACCGGACCGGATGGTTTTATCGGCTGCTACCGTAAGACCCACCTCTTTTACGAAGAGAACCTTTTCTTTACGCCGGGAGATAGTGGTTTTCAGGTCTGGGATACTCCTATAGGAAAGATCGGCATCATGATCTGCTTTGACTGGTTCTTCCCTGAATCAGCGCGGACCCTTGCGCTCAAAGGTGCAGAGGTGATAGCGCATCCGTCAAACCTGGTTCTGCCCTACTGTCCGCAGTCCATGCCGGTCAGGTGTCTTGAAAACAGGGTTTATGCAGTCACAGCCAACCGCATAGGCACTGAGCAGAGGAAACAAAGCGAACCGCTCACCTTCATCGGCCAGAGCCAGATAACGTCACCCAAAGCGGAGATACTGGTGCGGGCAGGCAGCGATGAGGAAATCCTGATGACAGCGGATATTGATCTGTCCCTGTCCAGAGACAAGAAGTTAAATCAGTACAACGATCTCTTCAAAGACAGAAGAGCGGAATTTTATCAGTCGTAATCTGCAGGCAGTTCCCGGTGAAAACCTTGTCAGACAACAAGCGAGAGCTAACCAGCCAGCAGAGCGAGCGATTCCGTTTCACTGACATGATTACCAGCTGTCATCATTACAACCCCTGCTTTCTTCTGTGCGTTACCTGCTCACCAGCAATACCCCAATTATCAGTTTCAACCTCATCAATAACGATGACAGTTGTTGCAGGATTCTTGCCTAAAACCTTCTGTAAAAGCTCGGTAACACCGGCTATAAGCGCAGCTTTTTGCTCGGCTGTAGCACCTTCTTTGGTGATTTTAATATTAACGTATGGCATAAATTCTCCTTCTAACAGCCAACGATTGAACTAACCGACGCGCAATTTTCTCGCGCGGCCGGTTGAGTGCGCTGTTAATCCGCCTGGTTTTATAGCCTCATTGATCAATCGCAACTCAAGCCGGTAACCGAGGGCATGAGCATATTTCTGCAATGTCGCCAGTGACGGCGAGTGCTTTCCTTTGCCGGATTCCAGTCGTGCCACGGCGGACTGCGTTGTACCGATGCGTTTGGCAACCTCTGCCTGAGTAACACCTGCTGAACTGCGTACTTTCAAAAACTCGTCAAGACTGCAAATTCCTCATCGAGACGCTCATATTCGGCCTTAACATCCGGGCGGGAAAGAGCACGAGACTTAAGTTCTTTGTGTGTAAGCATTTCTGACCTCCTTCAAACGCCTCCGGGCTGTTGCGAGCTCCCGGGGCGGTGTCTTGTCTGTTTTCTTAAGAACTGGTGAAGTACCATGATCTTTTTGCCGACCATTGTGCAGTAGAAGATGCTTCCTGAACCGTAAGGCCTAAAGACAACCCTTTTGAAACAAGGAGCTTTCCGCAATTGTCCTTTACTAATTTACTGCTAATCGTAAGTGTCAGGAGCGTTGCAAAGTGTCGCCTTCTCTCTCTTGTTGGCCATCCGCTTTGAACCCTTCGTGGAAGGCAACAGTGCCCTGCGGAGTATGCCCGTCGAAAGACAGGGCAAAGAAAACCTCAGGTGGCACTCCCTCAAGCACAAGTCCCGGCAAGTTCTTGAACCCGAATTTCCTGTAGTAATCCGGATGTCCCACGAGACAACATCCTTGAGCATTTATATCTTTCAGACGTGACAACCCTTCTTTTATCAGTGCCGTGCCGATGCCCTGCCGCTGGTGCCCCGGCAAAACGGAAACAGGTCCAAGGCCGTACCAGTTCGGTGTGTTGTCGGAAATGGTCACGGGAGAGAAAGCAATATGCCCTATTACTCGGCCATCCATTTCTGCGACCAGTGATACTGCAAGAGCTTTGGCAGCACGCAGCGCCGCAATGATGAACTGCTCAGTGTGGTTGCTGATCGGCAGAGTACTGAATGCAGCGGCAGTTACCTCGGCGATAGCGGAAACATCAGCGCTCGTTTCACCCCTGATAACTATTTCGGGCCTCATGCGATTACTCTCTTCCTTGCTAACAAGCGGATAATTTCTGTGCCAATTCAAACAGGAAAACGAATTACTGCCAGACCTAAATTTTAACTCCCAGTCCTGCCACTACTTCCTTCACCGACTCTGACAAAGCAGCACTCAAACCCTTTGCGAGTCCGGCAGAATCCCTGGTCTCGATCTGCACTTTCTTAGCCACGGCAATACGGTAGAGCTCCCTGCCTTCAGCTGAATTCAGCACTGCATCGAATGCCAGTTCAGCGTATGAGTCTTCTACCCTTTCGAACCGTTTCAGATTGATGTTCAGAACAAATGAGCCCTCAGCAGCAAAATTCGACGCCCTCACATCCTGGTATACGACTGACAGTGAATCCTTGAATATTTCACGAACCATTTCAACAGGAGCAGAATCCCATTTCGCGTACCGGGATATCTCAAGCTGATAGGGAGAAAGCCGGTGGGCGATATAGGGCTGCGCCAGATACCGGGGCGACTGAACCCTGACGGTGATCATTGCCTGCTTTCTGGCCTGGGTCTTCAAATTGTCAGCCGGCATATGCAGGCTGTATATCCTTGTCTCAGGCATGGCACAGGCGGCCATGACGAGAACCCCAAGCAGAAAAATACCTCTCCTCAGCATATTACTCACCCTTCCCCTCCTTATAGATAACACTCCAGGGTTTGCTCTTTATTTCGTGAAGCAGGTCCTGGAGTTCGTCAGTCGTCCGTGTCATGGTATTGAGCAGCAGATCAAGGTTCTGTGACTGGTGGTCAACGGCCCGATCTACGGTCATTGCGGTCTTTTCAATACCTTTGATCATCACCTCTGCCTTGTCAAGTGTCTCGCGCGCCTTTTTCAGAACCTGGGTAAACTCACCCTTGTTGTTGCTCACAAGACCTTCAAGTTCATCAAGCACCTTTGAAAGCTTGTCAGCTGTCATCCTGATGTCAGCCGTCATTTTGTCGATATTGGCAGTTGCCGAAACAATCGCCTTATTGGTATTGCCCAACAGGGATTCAACCTGCTTTACGTTCTGGGGACTGAACACCTTGTTCACATCGTGAATAAGGCTATCAAGCGACTTTGAGAGACCCTCGACCTTTGACATGATGACCCCAAAGTCAACGACCTCTTCGGAAGGTATCACATCGCCGACCTTGATCCTTTCATTAACCGTATCATTGACAGAAAGGAGCAGATAAATGTCACCGACAAATCCGACCTGCGTTACAGACGCCTTGGTGCCCTTATAGATCGGCTTGCCCTGTTTGATACCGATCTCGACCACAACCGAGTCCCCGGCCTGCTGCGGCTCTTTGACACTTACCACTCTTCCTACCCGCACGCCGCCCAGTTTGACCTGCGCTCCTGCCTCAAGACCTGCAGCATTCTTCACCTTGATATAGTAGGTGTCGAACTTGTCAAGAAACTGTGAGCCGCCGATAAGAATTATCAGCGCTGTAAGCAGAATCATGGATACGATAATGATCAGACCGGCCTTAATCTCTTCTCTCAAAGCGCCCCCTTATACATTACTCATAAGATATCAATCTCCGGCAATCATCCTGAAATAATCGTCCGGCGAGTATTCCTCCTCTTCCCACCTTCTCTCAAGGAACTGCCTGATACGGGGATGGTCCGAAGTCTTCAGTTCCTCAAGAGGACCGAAGAAAAGCACCTGACCCTTGTCGAGCATGATAACATAATCAGCGATGGCGAAAACACTGGGCAGTTCATGGGTCACCACAATGATCGTCATCCTGAAGGCCTTCTGCAGTTTCAGGATCAGATCATCAAGGCCGGCAGCAGTGACAGGATCAAGGCCGGCAGAGGGTTCGTCAAAAAAGAGCATCTCCGGGTCGAGCGCCAGTGCCCTTGCAAGACCTGCCCTCTTCTTCATACCGCCTGACAGTTGTGACGGATAAAAATGGTCAAAACCCGAAAGCCCGACAAGGTCAAGTTTCATGCGCACCATGATCTGGATCGTGGCATCATTTATTTTGGTATGCTCCCTGATCGGCAGGGCGACATTTTCGGCGATGGTCATGGAGTTCAGAAGCGCGGCGCCCTGAAACAGCACACCCATCTTCCTCCTCACCTCATCCATCTCCGGGTCCGTCAGGACCGTAATCTCCCTGCCGCTGATGCTGATGCTGCCTTCAGAGGGCTTGAGCAGGCCGATGAGATGCTTCAGGAGTGTGCTCTTGCCGCAGCCGCTGCCGCCGAGGATGACCGTGGTCTTTCCCTTGGGGATGGCAAAGGTCAGGCCCTTCAGCACCTCCCGGTCGCCGTACCGTGTTCTGAGCCCTGTTACCTCTATAGCAGTTTCATTCATCGGCAGAATTATACCTTATTTAGGCTCAATTAAGTCGAGAGGTGTCCGCACGGCTACTGATAAAAAAGCGTTACTGAAATTCCCCGTCATATCCGATTCAAACCTCTTGCTCGCCTGAGATACTCCAGACTCCCCTATGCCAAACACCGCTCCGATTTCCCGAAGCTGTCTTCCGCCATATCTTTGGCTCAAATATATGGCGGCTTTCCTTGCCCGGCTTCAGGCTGTCCCCTGAAGCCGGGCAAGGTCGCGTAATCTATCGGGTGCAACATCCTTAACTTCAACGGTCATTGCCGTTTCCCCTTTTTCTCCCAGAGAATTTTTACATCATACGCAGTAAACAGGCTGTCATTGGTGATTATCGGCATTCTTTCGACCTGCGCCTGTGCGATAAGCGTCCGGTCAAAAGGGTCCTTGTGATGCTCAGGCAGCCGGTGAATATGGAGCGCATGGACTATCTGCACCGGCAGGCCGGTGAGTTTATTCTGGTTCATCTGGTCGGGTATATATTTTTCAGGGGGTTCAGGGAATGCGAGGCGGCCAAGTCTTGCCTTTATCATCATTTCCCAGCAGCTCGCTGAACTCAGGAACAGTTCATTTCTTTCATCGGCTACAAGATCTCTGACAAAGGGCGTTAATCTCGCGTCATCCAATACCCACCATAAGAAAACATGGGTATCGAACAATGCCTTCATTTCTCAAATTCTTTCATAAGATCAGCAGGCAGGGGATCACTAAAGGTCTCTGAAACGACTAACCTGCCCTTTGCGCTGCCCGGCTCTCTCTTGCCCGACGCTGGTGCCAAGGGCGAAATGCGGGCTATAGGATGCCCAGACTTGGCGATCAGGATCTCTTCACCGCTCTCCACGCGTTTAAGAATTGCGGAGAGGTGCGTCTTGGCTTCATGTATATTTACCGTATTCATATCGAACATCTCCTTTAGTCCATTATAGACTAAGTCAATGTGTTAGTCAAAAGCTGCATCTGCCAACAAAAAAGCCCTGCAGATCGTGCAGGGCTTCAGAAAAGGTCATCCGAGAAAATATCAGGGCTTCTTGACACCTTCGCGCGCAATGGCAATCTTGCCGGTGCGAACAAACTCCTTGATGCCCATGGGTCTCAAAAGTTCGACAAAGGCCTCGATCTTCTTTTCATTGCCGGTAACCTCGATTGTATAGGTCTTGGGGCTTGAATCGACAATCCTGCCCCGGAAGATCTCTGCAAGCCTGAGCACCTCTGCCTTGTCCTCCTGGCGCGGTGAAACCTTGATCATCACCATCTCCCTCTCCACATGATCGAGCTCGGTCATATCCACGACCTTGATCACATCAATGAGCTTGTTCAGCTGCTTGTTGATCTGCTCAACGATCCAGTCATCGCCGCTCGTGACGATCGTCATGGTCGATATATTGGGATCGATCGTTTCACCGACCGAGAGGCTCTCGATATTATAGCCCCTTCCGCTGAACAGGCCTGATATCCTCGAAAGGACACCGAATTTATTTTCGACAAGAACCGATATAGTATGTCTCAATTTAATCCTCCATGATAACGCAATGTATAATCAGTACCAGTGACAAGTTGCTGTACGATGATTTTCTGGATTGCCTTAACTCATCACTCATGACGCATTACCCATTACTGTCTTTATTTTACTGCCTTGAGTTTTTTCTCAGGCTTCTTCACTTCTTGTTCCCGGAAGAGCATCTGGTCTATGGCAGCTCCAGCAGGCACCATAGGATAGACCTTCTCGGTCCAGTCGATCACAAAATCCATGAATACCGGCCTCTTGATCGCAAAAGCCTCTTTGAGCACCGGCACGACCTCTGACTTCTTTGTCGCCCTGAGCCCGACCGCGCTGTACGCCTCTGCGATCTTCACAAAATCCGGCACGGTTTCATCAAGCTTGGTATGCGAGTACCGCTCCTGGAAGAAGAGCTCCTGCCACTGACGCACCATGCCCAGGAAGCGGTTGTTCAGGATCGCGACCTTTACCGGCAGTTTGTTGATGACCGCTGTGGCCAGTTCCTGGATGTTCATCTGTATGCTTCCGTCACCGGCAATATCGATCACCAGTTTGTTCGGATATGCAAGCTGCGCACCAATTGCCGCCGGCAGACCGTAACCCATGGTGCCGAGGCCTCCTGATGACAGCCATGTCCTTGGCTTGTCGTATTTATAGAACTGTGCCGCCCACATCTGGTTCTGTCCTACTTCGGTTGCGATGATCGCATCGCCTTTGGTCAACTCATGGATCTTCTCAATCACATACTGGGGCTTGATCACATCTGCATCCCGGTCATAGTCCATGGGATGCTCTTTCTTCCAGGCATCGAGCTGTTTTGTCCATGCTTTTCTCACCTCAGCCCAGGGCTCCTTCACCTCGTCATGGATGACCTTGTTCATGACCGTCAGCACACGCTTCACATCACCGACGATCGGCAGGTCAACACGCACGTTCTTCCTGATCGAGGTAGGGTCAATATCGATATGAATGATCTTTGCATTTGGGGCAAAGGCGTCTATCTTGCCGGTAACCCTGTCATCAAAACGCATACCGATCGCAATGAGAAGGTCCGAGTCCTGCACTGCTTTATTGGCATAATAGGTGCCGTGCATGCCAAGCATGCCAAGAGAAAGCTTGTGCGATCCGGGAAACCCGCCGAGGCCCATCATCGTCATAGTCACCGGCACGCCGGTTATTTCTGCAAACTCCCTCAGTTCCTTTGCAGCATCCGATGATATGACGCCGCCGCCTGCTATGATCAAGGGCTTTTTTGCCTTTGCGATCATATGCGCAGCCTGGGTGATCATATATTTGTTGCCCTCGTATGTAGGGTTATAGCTTCTGATCTTGACATGGTCCGGCCAGTGGAATTCGGCCTTGCTGGTAGTCACATCCTTTGGCAGGTCTATGAGCACCGGGCCGGGCCTTCCCGTGTTGGCAATATGAAATGCCTCTTTTATGGTGAGGGCAAGATCGCTGACGTTTTTGACGAGAAAATTATATTTCGTGCAGGGTCTTGTTATGCCGACAATATCCGCTTCCTGAAAGGCGTCATTACCGATCAGCATGGTCGGGACCTGTCCCGTAATCACCACCAGCGGAATCGAATCCATGGCAGCGGTCGCAATACCGGTGACCGTGTTCGTCGCACCCGGGCCAGAGGTTACCAGCGCCACGCCTGCCTTGCCTGTTGCACGGGCGTACCCGTCAGCAGCGTGAACAGCACCCTGTTCATGACGCGTTAATATAAGCTGAAGCTCCTTTTCATCATGGAGCAGGTCGAAGATATTCAGAACAACGCCGCCCGGATAACCGAACAGGTGCTTAACTCCTTCCTTCTTCAGTGATTCTAAAAGGATCTCTGAACCAGTCATTTTCATTGTTCTACCACTCCCCGGTCAGACAACTGCTCTGACCAATTATGAAATTTCGCTTATTGTATCACAGGAAACCCTGTCAACATCAACAAAAATGGGCCTTCCTTCAGCTAAAGTCGGTTAGGTCAGAAAGCCCCTCCTTAGCAAGGAGGAGTAATGGGGAGGTTTTGAAAATTGTATCAATACCTCTCCCACCCTCCCCTTGGAAAGGGGAGGAGGCACACCCCTCATAACTGAAAGATATCTTTTTAACGCACGATGGCGCCTTCGTTTGCCGAACTCACGAGCTTGGCATAGCGCGCGAGATACCCTTTTGTGATCTTCGGAGAAGGCTGTTTCCATGCCTTTAGCCGCTTTTCTATCTCCTGATCGCCCAGCTTCAGCGCTATCTTCCGCTCTGCTATATCAATGCTGATCCGGTCGCCATTGCGGACAATGGCAATAGGTCCGCCTTCCATCGCCTCAGGAGATACATGGCCGATACAGGGGCCTCGCGTGCCGCCGGAGAACCTGCCATCAGTGATAAGCGCCACAGACTCGCTCAGGCCCATGCCTGCGATAGCTGCTGTCGGTGCAAGCATTTCCCTCATGCCAGGACCGCCTTTTGGGCCTTCATAGCGAACAACAACGACATGACCTGCCTTTACCTTTCCGCCGCGGATGGCCTTCATTGCCGCTTCCTCGGAATCAAAGACTATTGCAGTGCCTTCAAACTGCATCATGTTCATGCTGACTGCAGACTGCTTTACCACAGCGCCTCCCGGAGCCAGATTGCCTTTCAGTATCGCAATGCCTCCCTGCTTGTGGTGCGCCCTGTCGATCGGGCGGATAACCTCATCGTCATAAATTTCAGCCTCATCCGCAACCTCATGAATGGTCTTTCCGTTGACCGTAATCGTATTGTTCAGCTTCTTTCCGAGCCTCTTGAGCACGGCAGGAATGCCGCCGGCATAATCAAGATCTTCCATATAATTCTTGCCACCCGGTAGCATGTCCGTAATATGCGGCGTCTTTTTCGAAAGACGGTCAAAAGACTCAAGGGGAAGCTTTATGCCTGCGTCATGGGCTATTGCCGGTATATGGAGCACGGTGTTGGTCGAGCCGCCCAGGGCGAGGTCAACCATGATCGCATTTTCGAAGGCCTTCATGGTCATGATTTTTCTGGGCGTGATATTCTTCTGCACGAGCTCTACGATCTTTATGCCGCTATCAAAGGCTATTCTCCGTTTCTTTGAGGATACGGCAAGGGCCGTTGCGCATCCTGTGAGGCTCATGCCGATCGCTTCCGTGATGCAGGCCATGGTGTTCGCCGTGTACATGCCCTGACATGAACCGGCTCCCGGACAGGCGCACATCTCAAGGTTGTCCAGTTCGTCCTTCTTAATAAGTCCCTTCCTGAATTTGCCTACAGCCTCGAACGTGTCGCTCGTAAGGTTCAGCCGCCTGCCCTTGTAGTGGCCTGAGAACATGGGACCTGCGGTCACCACAATACAGGGGATATTCAGCCTGCCTGCTGCCATGAGCATGCCAGGAGTAATCTTGTCGCAGTTCGTCAGGAGCACAAGCCCGTCAAGCTGGTGCGCAGAGGCAACCGTCTCTACCATGTCGGCAATCAGTTCACGCGATGCAAGGGAATAATGCATGCCGCTATGGCCCATCGCAATGCCGTCACAGATGCCGGGAATACCGAAGAAAAAAGGATACCCTCCGCCGGTATGGACTCCCTTTTCGATGAACCGTTCAAGGTCCCTCATGCCGGTATGGCCAGGGATCAGATCGGTAAAACTTGTGGCAACGCCGATGAACGGCTTGCCCATCTCTGATTTGGATATGCCTGTGGCATACAGCAGCGCCCGGTGAGGAACGCGGTCAATGCCTTTTTTGATAATATCGCTTTTCATGAAACCCACCTGCCTTTACACTCGGAGTGTTTTCTGCTGATTTTTGCGCGGCGATGATAAGAAATACCTCAACGCCATATTAGATATTATCAGGATAAGCGAAAAAGTCTGCAAGTTCTTCGTGAACTATCGAGCCTCTTGCGTGAGGCTCTCAGGGCAGATGGTCATTTTTTTGAAACTGCACTGAAGGTGAAGTATTAATAGCACACACCGGTCGTCTGATTGCATTGGGGACGGATCACCGGGCAGGAATTCCCCTGTATGCGACAGTCCGGAACGCATACGTTGGGACTTACATCAGTGGCACAGACCTTGCCACTATTACATATTCCGCTCCCGCAGGCAGTTCCGGAGGATGCATTTTCGAGGGATAGTATCGCGTCGCAATCGGCGGATATGCAGAGCGCGATGGGTTCGGCGTCGAGACTGACAGATACGGCCGGCACATCGCTAACACTTCCGGTGCTGAGTTTAATACTCTTCAGATTCACAGGCCCGAACGTGGAAGACAAGTTTACCGACGTCGGTGAACTTGTGGCGATTGCCATTACAAAGGGATATGTTGTCGGGTTCGCACCAGAGTAGTTGCCTGCCTTCATAAGAAATATATCGGCTCCCGCAGCGGTAATGCGGGAATCAAATCGGGCAAAACGAAGATATCTGTTCGCCCATTCGAGATAGGGATATTGAGAATAGTCCGTGGCCCTGGCTGCATAATTAAAAGAGGAAACGCCAGGATGTTCCGCTTCCCATGCAAGATATTCGTCCCGGACATTGATGTATGAAGCGAATCTGGCCGGAGGTTTCCCGGTTGAATCGGCCTTGCTGACAAACTCGTCCCGCAGCCAGGGGATCAAATCCATGATTGCGGCCCGGGATTCGGAGCCATAGTCCAGGTCCTGCGTGTGGACTCCCCAGCCAAAGGCCCAGACCTTTGACTTTGCGCCGGTACGGATACGCTCTTTCCAGTTGGCGTAGAGTTGGAGAAATTCTGCCTTTTTACGGGATGATTTCCCGTCCTGCCAGCGGCCTAAGTGGTCACCGACCTGGCCGATGACCATGCCCTGTGGCACGGTCACGAATTTCGTAGTCAGGTCTTCAGTAATAGCGGTTTGGCCGGGTCGGAAAGGATTCCAGGGGACATGGCTGAAATAACTGGCCATGATCTGGTCCCCACCGCCCTCGCGGATGGTATAACCGTATTCCTCCATCAACTGGTTAGGGGTCGTCAGTTGCGCATGGGATTCTGCCGCGGTATTGACGGCAGCAATGGCTGCAGCATCGGTTAAGCCAAGCGCAAGACTTACGGCCTTGTCGGTGAAACGTTTGTTGGTGTCCCACACCTTTCTGACGTCGTTGGGGTCTGGATTTGTGTATGCGTTGGCTATTGACGGCCAGTCGTGGACACCGCGATAGTACTCGGTGTGCGAGTGACTGCCCAGTATGCCGCCACTCCCCTGGAGCCGGGCGAGGAGCGGCAGGCAGATTGCCTGTTCGGAAGCTTCGACGCAGAACTCATAGCATTCGCCTACAGCGAGGAATGAAACTTTGACACCGTAGGGTTCCAGATAATCCATAAGCCACGCAGCATTGGCAAGTTGACGTCGAAAGAAGATCAGCCGATCATCAAGCGTCAGTTGCTGATTCAATGGGTCGCAATGGAGATCCATGGTGATATTGATCGGAGGCTGGGATACTGCAGTGGTCAGCGTCAGTGTCGTGCTTCCCTCAATGCTCCCCGATGTCGCTGTAATGGTGGTCACGCCTGCGGTTGTCGCCGTCGCCAGACCGGTATTGTTAATAATTGCAACCGCTTGATTTGATGATGCCCAGGTTGCCGAACCGCTCAGGTCATGGGTTGAACTGTCCGAATAGGTCCCGGTTGCAGCGAACTGCTGGGTCTTGCCGGGCATGATACTCGGGTTAGACGGTGTTACGACGATAGAGACCAGCGTTGCAGATGCATTGCCACCACCACTCTCACTGCTGCTACCTCCCCCACCGCAGGCGCAGAGCATTACGGCCAGGAGCGCAGACAGCATTATTGTTCCCCTCATTGCACCCCTCCTCTGCACACTTTAATCTATCCGGCATCATCTACCAGGCTGAGACCTTATGGGACGGTTGCGCTCATCCTCAGTCCGGGGAGGAAATCTTTGATCCCTGCCGGGTCCCTCGCCCCTTCTCTCTCTTGCCTCGCCAATAAACTCCCGGAGTTCCCTGTTAAATTCCTGCTGAAAAAGAACATACTTCGCCTGCTGTTCCACAGACAGAATCTTCCTGAGTTCAGCGCGCTCCTCGTCATTGGTCCGCTGCAACGCAGCATGGTTCTGTTCGACACGGCCGAGGGCAGCCTTCATCTTCGCCTCATTCTTTTCCTTCACCGCCTCTCTCAATTCTCGCATGCCGTCGCGAACAGCTGCCTCCGCCTCTGCCCTTTTCCTGTCGTAGCTGTTAAGCACCGGAAATACCTGTGCCGAGATCTTCTCATTAAGGTCAAGGGCACTGGTCAGCTTCCACATCCTCATGGTCTCGATCTTTTTCCTGACCTTCTCCATCTGTTCCTTCGAAGGCGGTCTGTCCCGATCGTCAAAAGGCTCGGCAATCGCTGCCGCGGACCAGGCCGTTAGGAACACGAACACCAATAAGCCGGCAATTTTTCTGTTCATTTTCATCCTCCTTTGTGATCTTTTGATTGCAATGTCCTGAATAGCGCTGAGAGTTCGTCTGAACTCAGAGTTACAAATTCGCTGTGATATGATGGCGCTGTGGCATCCAATAGAGCTGCTTCTTCGGCAGTCAGACCGCCTTCCCGGGTCCGTATCTGCTTTTCAGTAATATCGTCTAATTCAAGGAGAGAGTATTCAAGCGGATCACGAAACAGGGGATCACGCTGAGGGGCCTGCCGGACCTGAAACGGAAAAACAAAAAAAGCAAGAATGATCAGCAGCAGTGCCGGCACAAGCGGTAGCAGCCGCGCAGGGGAAAATCTCCAGGCAGACCGTCGGGCATGTTCATCCCTGCTCAGTGCCCGGATCTTTTGCGGGAGTGTCTTCCAGAATATATCTCCAGGGTCCGCTACCTCGCAGTCCCTCAAATCCTTTAACAGGACGAGCATTTCCGCGCATTCCCTGCATTGCTCAAGATGAGCCTCGATGCACTGTTTCTGGTCGTCCGTAAGCAGCACCCCTGCATACTCGGGCAGCAGCCCTCTTATTTCATCATGAGACAGTGTCATGTCCCTTCTCCTTCATTGCCTCACGAAGTTTTCGCACTCCATTATGGTACTGGGCCTTGACCGCACCTTCTGAGCAGCCCATCACCCCTGCAGTCTCTTCGCAGTTAAGTCCCTCGTAGACCCTGAGTACGACTGTGAGCCTCTGGCGCTCGGGCAGCAGGGACAGGGCAGATCGCACGTCCTGTATTCTCTGCTTCTCCATGAGCAGGGACAGGGCCCCTTTCTGGTTGCATACGATCGTTTCTCCTATCTCGACCTCATTTTTCCTGCACTGCCGGATCTGGTTCAGGGTCGCATGCGCCGCTATCTGATACAGCCAGGTCTTAAACGAAGATTGCCGCCTGAAATTTCGTATGCCGCCTATTACGTTCATAAAAGTCTTCTGGGTAAGATCCTTTGCCTCTTCCATGTCTCTCGTCATGCGATAGACAAATGCATAGATAACACGCTGATATTTCAGCACAATTTCTTCCATAGCCATATCGTCGCCGGCCATATATCGTTCGACAAGCCGAATATCATCATCCATCTGTATTCTTAGACCCCTCGGACAGGAAAAGGTTTAAACAAAAAAACCGGCCTCCCCAAAACCTGTTACAGGTGTTGTTATTTATGGGACGCCGGAAAAAAGCCGTTTTGCAAAAAAGGCAGGGGAAAGACCGAATAAACAGCCTTTCCCCTGCCCCGATACTATCAAGCTTTGACTATCTAACTGTCAGGATGGGCCTTTTTATAATCCCTCACCATCTCAGCCATTTTATCTTTAAGGTGAAGCTTTCTCTTTGCGAGTTTCTTGCGCTCCAGGTCTTCTTCAGGCGTCAGATAGACCTTTTTGTCTACTTCTATAAGCTGCATGTCGAGGTGGTGGTGCTCATCGCTCACTTTTCTGAACTCTTCGTTTTCCTGTGACAACTTTGCCATGATCTCCTGTTCTTTCAACTTTGCCTCCTCCTATTTCTCTATGATTTTGACCGTCATCTCCACTCTTTCGTTGGGGTTGTCCCTCGCATCCCTTGGCTGGCTCACAATCTGATCAACAACATCCATGCCTGATACCACCTCGCCAAATACCGTGTACTGCCTGTCAAGGAACGAGGAGTCCTTTACACAGATGAAAAACTGGGAACCGGCGCTGTCAGGGTTGGCTGACCGGGCCATCGAAAGAGTGCCGCGTTTGTGCGGTTTGTCACTGAACTCAGCCTTGACCGTATGCCCAGGGCCTCCCATGCCATGACTTGACTTGTCAATATTCCTGGAGTTCGGGTCACCGCCCTGGATCATGAATCCTGGAATAACCCGATGAAAGGTTGTCTTGTCGTAAAAGCCCTTCTTCGCAAGGTCAATAAAATTGTTCACGTGTTTCGGAGCAATATCCGGGAAGAACTTCAATTCAACAGCACCAAACTTCGTTTCAATAACTGCATACGTCTCTGCCATTATTTTTCTCCTTCCAACTCATATCATATTCAGTATTATGGTTTATCCTCGATCACTTTCACTTTGACCTCTACCCGTTCGTTCGGGTTGTTCGTGCGGGGATCCTGGGGCAGACTTACGATCTTGTCCGCTACCTCCATGCCGTTCACCACTTCACCGAAGACCGTGTACTGCCTGTCCAGGGCAGGTGCATCCTTCACGCAGATAAAGAACTGGGAACCTGCACTATTAGGGTCGCTCATACGGGCCATCGAAAGGGTGCCCCGTTTATGCGGCTTTTCATTGAATTCAGCCCTGATCGTGTAGCCCGGCCCGCCTGTGCCGTACGCTGACCTTCGAGCCGGGTCCTTGCTGATCGGGTCACCGCCCTGGATCATGAATCCTGCTATGACACGGTGAAAAACGGTCCCGTCATACGCACCGCTCTTTGCGAGCTCGAGAAAATTCTTTACATGCCCCGGTGCAACATCCGGGAAAAACTTCAGGGTAATATTGCCGAATTTTGTCTCGATGACTGCCTTGGTTGCAGCCATTTTCTTCACTTCCTCTTTCGTAACCGTTATCGGTTTTACCTCTGCAGACACTGCGACTGCATACATGCAGACGCAAAAAACCGCCAATGCTAACAAAACTTTTTTCATACGACATGCTCTCCTTGTCAAGATAGTCCTGAAGAATGCTGAAAAATTCATATAGTGTTCCTATTGTATCTCATTCAGGCAGATTCCTCAATAATCTTTTCTGCAAGCTTTGCCGAGTTCTCGATGCAGTCATTCACACTGATACCGCGGTATGCATTACCGGTCAAATAGAGGTTCTTCTGCTTCTCTACAATCCCGTCAATGGTCCTCAACCGTTCCGCATGACCCACCGTGTACTGGGGTATAGCCATCTCGTGCCGGTATATGCGGACAAAATCGGGGGCAGCAGTGATGCCGATGATGTCAGACAGCTCCTTCCTGATCATCTCCAACAGCCTGGGCTCCTGTTCCATGGCAAGTTCAGAGGCCCTTGCGCCACCCACCATGATCCGCAAAAGCGCATATCCTTCAGGTGCCCTGTTGGGGAATATGCTCGAATCATAGAGCGTCCCCAGAATCTTCCTCTTTTCGCGTGAAGGAATGAGATAACCAAAGGCATCAAGGTCTGCCGTGAACTTACTTTTCTTATACCCAAGGCAGGCAACAGAGACTGAGGGATAGGGTATTTCGGACAAGGTACTGGAGAGCTTCCTGTCGATATTTTTCAGCATTTCTGAAGCTGCGTACGCAGGTGACGCAACAATGACCGTCTCTGCCTCAAAGGATGAACTGTCTGCAAAATGAACCGTATAGCTGCTGCCCTTTCTCTCGATCGTCACTGCACGGTAACCAGGCCTTAACCTGTCACCAAGCATAGTCTTAAGGGAGCGTATCAAGTCCCCCATACCGTTATAATACGAGGTAAGCACACCTCCGGGCCCAGCACCCACTTTTTCAGCCGACCCCTGCTTTTTCCTCTCCTGCCGGAGTTTCAGCATGCCCCGTATGAGACCGCCGTATTTCTTCTCCAGATCATAGACCTTTGGAAAACATGCCCTGAGACTCAGGGTCTCGGGGTTGCCTGCATAAATGCCGGATGCCATCGGGTCGATCAGTTTTTCATAGGCCTCTTTGCCGAGCCTCCTCCTTGCAAACTCTGCAAGGGTCTCCTCCTCTTTTGCATTGCCCGGAATAAAGGGTTCTGCCATAACCCTGAGCCTGCCCGGCAGGCTCAGGAGTTTTGAGAAGAGAAAGGCTGGCGGGGTCTCGGGAAGACGATGCAGAACACCTTCTGAAAAGATAAATCTTCTTCTGGAGGCATCATTACTTCTGAGCGGCTCAAGCGCCAGTTTCTTTGAAAGTTCGAGCGTCTTCGGCCTGTTGTCAAGAAAACCGTTCACTCCCCACTCGCAGAGGAAGCCCTCTGCCTTATCTGTCCATATTTTCCCCCCAGGCCGCTGCTCAGACTCAAAGATCGTTATGTCAGCAGCAGGGTCTTTTTCAAGAAGAAACCAGGCAAGTGAAAGACCTGATATACCACCGCCGACAATCGCTATTCGCTCCATGTTGCCTCCTTCATTCCTTGAACAACAATAGCCCTCAGGGCTGCTATAAATGCAGGGGACAGGTTTAAAGACTCTGCTCGCTCCAGCCTCATGCCCAGTCCTGCTGCCATATCCTTATAAAGCATATCAATTTCATACAGGGTCTCAATATGGTCAGACACAAAACTGATCGGTACGACAAGCAGGTTCTTTACCCCCCGGGATGCCATATCCTCCAGCATCTGCTCGGTAGACGGCTCCAGCCATGCAACAGGTCCGCTCTTTGACTGATAGGAGAGTTTCCAGGGATTGCTGATCCTCGCAGTCACTGCCCTGACGGTTGCCATAATATGGTCAACATAGGGATCACCTTCATCAACGAACTTCTTCGGAAGGCTGTGCGCACTGAAGAGGATATGGACATCACGCTCACTATTCCAGCCCTGCGGCGGGCCAAGGCTGGATGAAAAAGAAGCAAGGCCCCTGTTGATAGATTCAACCAGAGCATCAATATACAGGGGATGGTCATACCAGGACGTAATCTCACAGGTCTTAATTGCCGGATACGATGCAAGAACATTTTTCAGATATGAAAGTGAAGATCCTGTGGTTGCAACAGAGTAGTGGGGATAGAGACTCAAAACCATGAGTTTTTCAATGCCCTGTATATGAATTTCCTTAATAACATCCTCAAAGAGCGGATGCCAGTACCTCATCCCGACAAATACCCTGAACGTTGAACTTTGTGCGTCCGACGTTAAGCTGTTGAGCTCTCTTTCGAGCGCACTTGCCTGATTAAGCGTAATTTCCCTGATAGGAGATTTCCCGCCTATGCGCGCATAGGCCGCCCTCGTCTTTCCGGCCCTCAGGGCAGCAATGAGGCAGGCAAGCGGCTTCTGAAGAAATGCAGGACCAAGTCTGATAATATCGCGGTCGGAAAAAAGATTATAGAGAAACGGCCGCACCGCAGAGAGAGCATCAGGACCACCAAGATTGAGAAGGAGAACTCCTATGGAAGGATTCGTGGCCAATTTCAAGGTCAGTCTTGATATCCTTCAAAAATCCGGTTGAACTCATCGGCAGCAACACAGAAGGCACCATGTATCTTCGGATCAAAATGCCCGGGCTTTGTCCTGCCATCGCCTTTTACGATAATGTCAAAGGCCTGTTCATGGTTGAAAGGGGGCTTGTACGGCCGCTTGGACCGAAGCGAGTCATACTGGTCAACAATATTCATTATCCTTCCCATGAGAGGGATTTCCTCACCTTTCAGCCCCCGCGGATAACCGGTGCCATCCCATCGTTCATGATGCGTGAGGGCTACCACCTCTGCTGCAGCTAAAAATTCTGACGACGAATTGCTCAGGATCCTGCCTCCTATGGTCGTATGAGTCTTGATAATATCAAACTCCTCTGAGGTGAGTTTGCCGGGCTTGAGCAGGATGCTGTCAGGGATGCCGATCTTGCCAATGTCGTGCATTGGGCCAGCATAGAAGATGGTCTCGCAGAACTCGCCCGACTGCCCCAACTGCTCAGCCAGGAGCTTACAGTAGTAGCTTATGCGTTTGATATGCGTTGCCGTGTCCTCGTCCTTGAACTCAGCAGCAAGCGTAAGCCGGTAGATGGTCTCTATGTAACTGCTTTTGATCTCCTGGTGGGCAGATTCAATATCGTCCATGGCGATTTGAAGCTCATAGGTCCTCTTTCTGACCTCCTGCTCAAGCCGCTGGTTGTGGCTGATCATGAAGTCCTCATAATCCTTGATCCGCAGCAGATTTTTTACGCGGAGGACCAGCTCAATCCTGTCAATCGGCTTGGTAAGAAATTCGTTCGCAGAGACCTCAAGTCCCCTCAGCTTCGACTCCCTGTCGCTGAGTGCCGTGACAATCACCACGGGAATATTCGAAGATTCAGCGTCATTTTTGATCAGACTGCAGGCCTCATACCCGTCCATGTCAGGCATCATAATATCAAGAAGCACAAGGTCAGGAGCACCGGTCTTCACCTTTTCAACCGCCTCTCTGCCGTTTGAAGCAGTCTCGGTTTCGTATCCCTCTGCCCTCAAGAGAGAACTGAGCAGCTTGACATTCTGCTCTTCATCATCAACCACCAAAATCTTCTTTTTATCTCCCATGGACCACACCTTCCTTCGTGCCGCAGCTCCCTGATTTCTCTAAGATTACCATGTCACGGTCGCTCTGGCAACACGAAAATAAACCTGTTGCCCTCAGGCAGTTCAGCTTCGGATGACTCTGCTGATAAACCCTCAGCCCATATCCTGCCTCCATGCTGATCAACATACCTCTTGCTCAGGAGCAGACCCACATTGTCCTGCTTCCTGTCGAGCGCAGCATCAAACTTTTTGTAGGGATCAAAGAACCGTAATCGCTCTTCGCCGGACATGCCAGGTCTTGAATCCGTGATTGCTATCTGTATACATTCCCGTCCCTGACCGATCTGCTTCATTTCGGGTGCACCTTCTGCTTCGTCATTACTGCGGATACCTGCAAGCTGGCAACGCACCTTTGACGCCTCTATCAGGATCGTTCCGCTGTCAGGCGTTGCGTTGATCGAATCCGTAAGCAGGCTGACAAAAACCTGTTTGATCTTGTTTTCGTCAACGGTCAATAATCGTGCGTCCTCGGCGATCTGTACGGTTATGCCGATCCGGTGTTTTTTAGCCTTCTCCCGGAAGATATAGAGCGCATTGTTCAGCATATCACCTGTATTGCATTCGCAGTAATCAAGCTCCAGGCTGCCCGTCTCCATCTTGCTGAGGTCCAGCACCTCATTGATAAGCTTCAGGAGTTTCATACCGCTCTGGTAAATATATTCAAGATACTCCTTGTGGTCCTGTCTTATTTCGCCGTAGATCCCCTGTGACATGGCCTCAGAAAAACCGATGATGGCATTCAGAGGTGTCCTCAGATCATGAGACATATTTGCAAGAAAGGCAGATTTTGCCCTGTTGGCGCTCTCAGCAAGCAATATTGCATCTTCAAGTTCCCGTGTCCTCTTTTTGACCTTTGAGTCAAGGTCAGCAAGCAAAGTCAGGTTCTCGATAGCAATCGCAGACTGATTCGCGTAGACCTGGCAGAGTTCAACCTTATCCTCCGTAAAATAGCCCGGTTTATCGCTGAAAAAATTCAGCACCCCGATGACTGCCGTACGGGCACAGATAAGCGGAACTGACAGGGTAGAACGGTAGCCCCTTTTTAAGGCAGCATCGTTCCAGAGCGCAAAAAATGGATCAGTTGCTGTATCGGCGATAACCTGAGGAGCGTTCAGTCTCACCGAGGCGCCGGTCGGTCCTCTGCCTGCCGGGGAGTCATCCCATGTAAAGGTGACGCCGGATAGGTAACCCTCTTCAAAACCCGCATGAGCGACAGGCTTGACATCATAACTGCCCTCCTGCAGGAGACCGAGCCAGACCATCCTCAAATCCAGGAGTTCTCTGGCGTTGCTGCAGATCGCTTTATACAAAGGCAATTCTTCGGTGAATCCGACGATGGCATTCGACGCATTGTTCAGTGCCATGACATTCTCTGAGCGGTCCCGAATCTCCTGAAAGGCGCCTTTCAGCCTTGAGGCCATTTCATTGAATCGAGTGGCAAACTGGCCTATCTCGTCCCGGTTTGTCACCTCAATGCGGACATCGAAGTTACCTTTCTCGATCTCCCTGGCAGCATGAACAAAACTCCGGACCGGCTTGACGATATTCTGCCTGACGTACATGATCGTTATGACTGCTGCAGCACATAAAATCCCGAGCACATACAGACGAAAGATATCAAACTTCCGGATATCGTCTTCATAGGCCAAAAGGAGAAGGCTGACCAGGCGGTCAACGTTGCCGCCGAATGTATATAATTTGTCGTCGTAATTATGGACAAGCTGCCTCCTCTGCAGTTCCGGCACGTCACTCTGCAGCGCAGATATCTTTAAGAGAACCGGCTTCATGGAGTCTTGCCACTCACTTGCAAGCGTCTCGAGGAGCTGCAGCATTTCGGGATCAGTCAAGGGTTTGATCTCAAGCTCCGCATGCCCGGACCTGAGATACCCAAGCATGCGGTCATAGCGTCCAATAGCGTTTGATAGATCATCCAGAAGGTCTTTACGTTCCGGATCAGAAAGGCTGACAATCTCTTTTTCTGCCAGACGCTCTGCTATCCAGGCCAGTTCAAATGTCTCGGATTTCAGCTGGCTGGCCAGATCGATGCCGGCTGCCTTGCCCTTCATGCTATGGGTGAAGACAAAATCGGAGTACGTATTAACGCCGAGGAAAAGAAGAAGGATTAAACTGATAACGACAAACTGCCGTGTCAGTGTTGTCGAAAAGTTCATGGATAATTATTCCCCGGGCCCCGGGCTTTTTTGCGGGGACCTATACTACCGTCAATCTTTTCTGCCGTATTTGTGCACAGCCTCTACCATGGCAATCGCATTTTCAACAGGTGTTTCAGGCAAAATGCCGTGACCGAGGTTAAAGATATGCCCACGCGCTGGTTCTGCCTTGAAGAGAATATCCTTCACCCGGTCTTCGATATGCTCTTTGGGAGCAAAAAGTACAAGAGGGTCAAGATTTCCCTGGATCGAATATTTCTTGCCTAACTTTTTTGCAGCCTTTGCCATGTCAACGCGCCAGTCAATGCCGATGACATCTGCCCCACACTTCTTTACGATCTTGAGCAGACCTGCGCAGTCGTTAACAAAATAGATGACCGGGACGTCGAATTTTTTCAGCGCCTTGATCGCCGACTTCACAAACGGGAATATCATATTTTCGTAGTCATAGGGGGCAAGAATACCTGCCCAGGAATCGAAGAGCTGGACTGCCTGTGCACCGGCGTTGATCTGCGCCGTGAGATACTCAATAACCGTAGCCGTGATCTTTTCCATCAGCGCCTTGAAAAGGCCGGGGTTTTGATACATCATCTTCTTGGTATGCATAAAGTTTTTTGAACTTCCGCCTTCGATAATATACGTAGCCAGTGTCCAGGGTGCCCCGGAAAATCCGATGAGAGGAACCTTCAGTTCTTTTCTCAGGATCTTGATGGTATCCAGCACAAACGGCATGCTGTCCTCAGTGTCAGGGATGACCAGCTTATCCACACCTGCCTTTGTCCTGACCGGGTCTGCAAGGATCGGCCCTTTCTTGTCATGAAACTCAAGCGGCATGCCCATCGCCTCGACAGCGATCAGGATGTCTGAAAAAAGGATAGCCGCATCAACCCCAAGGATATCGATCGGCTGGAGCGTCACCTTGGCCGCAAGTTCCGGTGTTTTGCAGAGAGTAAGAAAATCGACCTTTGAGCGCACCTCCTGGTATTCGCTCAGATACCTGCCTGCCTGCCTCATAAGCCATACCGGTGTATAGTCAACCTTCTCTCCACGGCATGCTCTTAAAAACGTATCGTTCATTTTTCCACCTTTTCCCTTTCAAGTCTTTTCGGTTTATAGCTGCAGAATGGTTCTTCTTCGAGATAGTCCCCGTACACTGAATAGGCCCGCGCCCTGCAGCCGCCGCAGACGTTCACGTATTCACAGGAGCCGCACCTGCCCTTGTATTTCTTAAAATCACGGAGGTCCCTGAAGAGTTCCGAGCCCTCCCAGATTTCCCTGAATGATTTTTCTCTCACATTGCCTGCAGGCAGATTGAAATAGCTGCAGGGCAGAACATTGCCGTCAACATCGATCAGGCAGATAAGCTGACCGGCAAGACAGCCCTTGGACCCGCCGGTCGAGAATTTGAGCGTCCTCTTTTTGAACTTTTCACCGTCCTCTTTTGCTCTCTGAAGAGTTACACGGTAATAATGGGGAGCACAGGTAGGCCTGACCAAGAGGAGGTCCTCTTCCTTTTCCATATCGTAGTGCCAGTCAAGGATTTTGTCATAGTCCTCTTTGGATATGAGTTCATTCATGATCTCCTCACCCCTGCCTGTCGGAACAATCATAAACATGTACCACGCAGTGGCGCCAAGCTCCTTTGCAAGCTTGTACACCAGAGGGATCTGTTCCTGGTTCCTTTTGGTAAATGACGAGTTTATGATGAACTCGATGCCGTGCTTCTTGAAGAGCTTTGCAGCATTAATGGTCCCTGCAAAGGCACCCTTCTCGCTCCTGAAATCGTCATGCACGGTCTCGTCCGCACCGTCAAGGCTGAGCGATACGATCCTGATACCGGACTGTTTGATCTTTTCGCAGATATCGTCGGTTACAAGCGTGCCGTTTGTTGCAAGACACATTCTGAGGCCTTTGCCTGTGCCGTACTGCGCAATCTCAAAAACATCTTTTCTGGTCAGAGGCTCTCCGCCTGAAAGAACAACAACAGGCTGGGCATAGCTCACAATATCATCAATGACCCGGTATGCCTCTTCAAGGGAAAAATCGGGATGACCATTAATCTCCATTTCTGATGAAGAACGGCAGTGCACACAGCGCAGGTTACATCTGCGCGTAATTTCCCATGCTATCCATTTTGGGCTGAATTCCATCTATACCTCCGGGCAATGACCTGTTTTTATTTCCCTGATATTATACCTTTGCCTCAGCCCTTTTTTCATGAAAATGCCTTTACGTCTGCGGTCTTATGGTAAAAACGCGTTTTCCCTTTATTCTGTATACAGAAAATCCCCTGCGATCCAGGGTGAACACTTCATCTATTGCCGTCTCCTCAGCAAGAACAACCAGCGTGGCATCAGCAAAATCCATAGGCACATCATGATATTTTTCGATCAGATCGGCTGCCCTTGAAAGACTTGCTATTGACTGTGGCACCAGTGTGGCGCCGCCGCGCAGAAAAAAATCCATACATGCACGTTGAGACTTTACCGATGGCCCAAGGAGATAGAGCGCCTCTGTAAGTACAGCTTCGGTTGTAAGAAAACCACCCCTAAACAACCTGAAAAACTCTGCACATTGTTCATGGTTTTTCTCGCTGCGATCAAGCAGGGCCACAAGCGCCCGGTATCCAGCAAGATGTCATGCATGTTTTGCGATCTTTTTCAAAAGATGCTTTCTGTGGGCTTCTCCGAGGTCTGATATTCCGCTTGAAACAACGCCGATCAGGTCTTTTACTCGGTCATAAGGTACGCCTGCAGCATCTTCCCGCGCCTGCTCAAGGTACTTTACGAGCGCCAGCCGCACAATATGGGAGCGTTTGAGATGAGCCCTCTTTGCAAGCTCAGCTATGCTTTCTCCAAGGTCCTCCGGTATCCTGACCGTTAATTGTGTCTGCATTCTCTTGTCCTCCTGCCTGAGTCATTGAACTGCATTTGTGATACATTGTAACCAATTGCACTGCAAATCACAACACATGCGAGGTGATGAAAGGAAGGAGGCACCTACCGATAGTGAAGATAAGGGGAGGTGAGGAGGGGTTATAATTCTTCCGCGATCAACTGAAAAGTTACTGAAAAAATATGACCCTTTCATCTGTTGCTCCAGGCAGCTTCCTCATCCCTCATCAAAGATACGCTCTGCAACAACTCCAAGGAGCTGCGGGAACGTCTTTGGATCAAGGGCTGAGATCGCGACAGCATCGTAACGGAGCAGGAGATTTTCCTCCTCTTCCCTGCTAATGCGGTCGCACTTATTGAAAACATAGAGTCGCTGCTTGTTGAGGAGATTGAGATCAGAAAGTATCTTTTCGACCGACGCGATCTGCTGCTCAAACCGTGGATTCGATGCGTCAATAACATGAAGAAGCAGATCAGCGTCCTCGAGTTCCTCAAGAGTTGCCTTGAAGGCTGCCATAAGATCCTTCGGCAGGTCTCTGATAAAACCGACCGTATCGGTGATGATCACTTCTCGGTCACGCGGAAATTTGAGCCTTCTGCTTGCCGTGTCCAGGGTCGCAAAGAGTTTATCTTCGACAAACGTATCGCTCCTGGTAAGCGCATTGAGGAGCGTTGATTTGCCGGCATTCGTGTACCCGATGATGGATACGATCGGCAGCCTGTTTTCGAGCCTTCGTGCCTTTCTCTGCCGCCGCGCCTCGCCCAGCATCTTCAGTTCTTTTTCAAGAAGGTTGATCCGCTCACGGACACGCCTCCTGTCTATCTCGAGCTTCATCTCTCCAGGGCCTCTGCCGCCGACACCTCCCATGAGACGCGACATGGCAGTGCCTTTTCCTGCCAGTCGCGGCAGCCGGTATTTAAGCTGGGCAAGTTCAACCTGCACCTTGCCGTCCCTGCTATGGGCGCGGCGGGCAAAGATATCGAGGATCAGTTGCGAGCGGTCGATAACTTTGAGCTCGGTCATGGCGCTGATCGTCTTGATCTGGGAAGGCGACAGGTCCTGGTCAAAAACCAGAAGCGTAGCCCCCCTGTTCATGGCGTTGATCACCAGTTCCCTGATCTTGCCTTCCCCCATGAGGTGCCGGGAGCTGATCTCCCGGGGACGCTGGATAACCGTGTCGAGGACGACGACATCACTTGATTGCGCCAGCTCCCGCAGTTCGTCCATCGAGTCTTCCAGCTCGTACTTCGGCATCTTCGATACGCTTACCAAAATGGCCCGCTCTTTCTGACCGCCTGCATCGCGACTGTCTGTTGATGAACGCAGATCGAGCAGACGGACCTTTTCAGCCTCCTCCTCGAAAGAACTGACAAAGGCCCCAAAATCAAAACTCAGTGCATGGATATCTTCCGGAGGCAGCACGCTATAGGGCTTTGTGCCGCCGACAGGGTCGAGATGGGCGATATAGAGCTTATCAGGCTGTCCGGCCTTAATGCCAAGCGCAGCAATCAGATCGAACCTCAAAAGAGATAGGTCAGTCAGGTCGTCATGGGTCAAAGGTTCATTATTGAGGTGCGTATGGATGAATCTGAGGCCCCGCAAATGCTTCCTGCCAAGCGGAAAGTCGTCAAGATTAGGCAGGAAGATACCCTTTGCCTCACCGACGATAACATGGCTTATTTCTCCCTTCCGGGTCACGAGTACGCCAAGCTGTCTCTTAAGCTCGGCGGATATGCCTGCCATGTATTTGGCAAGCTCGATGGTGATGATATCATTATGCATGCGTCGGCGATAGATCCTTTCGAGCGCATGGATCTGACCGCCCTTCAAACCTGAGAGATGCCCATAAAGTTGCGGAATACCTGCCTCCCCAAAAATAGATTTTATCTGCAAAAGAACATATAATGTTTGGTTTTACTGTATCATTGTAACATACAGCGCTGCAGCGAATATAAGAAGGAGCAACCAAAAATTGAAGATGATCGCCCACCATACCATTGCCGGCAAGACCCTGCGCCTGATCCAGGGTGACATTACGCATCGGGACGTTGATGCCATTGTCAATGCAGCCAACTCCTCTTTGCAGCATGGCGGAGGCGTAGCAGGTGCAATCGTGCGCAAAGGCGGTCAGGTCATTCAGGACGAAAGCAACAGGATCGCCCCTGTGGCTGTGGGACATGCGGCAATAACCGGCGCAGGCAAGTTGCATGCGAAGTTCGTTATCCATGCGGTGGGACCGAGGATGGGAGAAGGGGAAGAGGACAACAAACTCAAAAGCGCTATTGCAAACAGCCTCAAGCTGGCCTCAGAGAAGAAGCTTTCGACCATATCCTTTCCTGCGGTAAGTTCAGGCATCTTCGGGTTTCCCAAGGGCAGGTGTGCAAAGCTGCTCATAGGGGAAGCCGTGACCTTCCTGAAAAAAAATAAAGAAAGCAGCCTGGCGGTTGTGGAATTCTGCATCTACGACGATGAGACGCTTGGGCATTTCAAAAAAGAGTTTGATAAGCTGAAATAGAGACTTCCTAAATCCTCGGGCGTAGACCTTCCTCAGCATCTCCCTTTAGAGGAAATAAACATTATATGCGGCCATCCTTTCTCAGTCTTTTAACCATTTCGTCATATTTGAATATTTTAGCACCATAACGTCAATGACATTTTCATCGGCGATCTCGTTGAATAATGCCGGATTGAATCCTTAGAAGCAGACCGCCGAGCGATGCATCTGAGCACGGGAGACACCGCCCATTACGGCAGACTCATCATGAAGCCGGCTGTAGCCCTCTGCATCATAGTCATGATCCCTGCATAGTTCCTGAAAACATTGTAATGCGGCGTTTAGCGGCTTGATCGCTGGAACTTTGGTTGTGCGATCGCGATTCTTTCATTCGCTGTTAGGTCATTGAGTGTCTTTTTCATCCAAGCATTTTGTAACCTTGGACCAGCATTCCCGGACGGCGCTCAATCACTTTTTTCTCCCCTTTTGCACTCAAGAGCCACTCTTTGCTATCCGAGGGACGCGAGAAGCTATAGTCGCATTCCTCAAGAATAAACCTTAGAATCTCCATGTGGGCTACGTACTTTTGGGATGAATCATACTTCCTTTCTTCAGCTTCACGGTGTTCGCGCACCCGGATATGGTCCATGCCTTCTTCTTGCCAGATCTTTGTTATTTCGAAGCGTTCGTTACGTTGATTCCAAAGGTAGGTCTTGCCAAGGCATACAGGCTTACTGCCGACATACGAAGAATGGCGTACACTCGGGCCGCTAACAGCGCCAGAACCTGTAATGACTTTGCCAGTTATCCTTCCGCATTCGGAGCCCATCTCCTTCTCAAGTTGCCGGATCATCTCATCTGTGCAAAACGGCCTG